>CAJXSH010000011.1 GCA_913061005.1 uncultured Ectothiorhodospiraceae bacterium
GAATGACCACCGGCACGGGAAAGCCGCTCGGCCAGCCTGCGCGCTGCCGACGGGGGTGCCTTGGACGCCGCCGGCGCCCCGGAATGGCCATCGAGGTTACCCCAGACAGCCGCAATGCCCTTTCGTAAGTCTTCACTGGAAGCAGGCAAGCGAATACAGGTTTCTACCCCGGCTTTAATCGCTGCAACCCGAAGCTCGTCGGCGCCTTGCGGGATCAATGCGACCACCTTCGCGGCGAACACGGGTAGAGTCGCTTGAATGAAAGCCAGCTTGCTTTGCCGATCACCGGTCAAATCGACAACCAGCAAATCAAGTTGGTAGAGATAAGGCGAACCACGCAGCTCGCCGATACTGGGGAGTACCCACAGCGATTCACAATAACCCTGCAGCGCGACCCGGAATTCACGCTGCTCGATTGGACTCCCGATCACCGCGGCGACCCGTGGCAGCCTCGACCCAGAAGTACTTTGCATGCAGCCAGACCCTGCCTCGATCAAAGCACCTATGGTCGCGCCGGGCTGGCCGGTTGGTTATCCCCTCAAGACGGTATTTTGGCGTATTGGGCGCGATGCCGGGCCGCCATGGCCATCAGCGAGGCGCCACTGCAGCGTAGCTTGACCGCGATCATCTTCCGGTGGGTCGCCACGGTCGTAGCCGATCGACTCAGCCGCTTGGCGATATCCCGGTTGGTCAGCCCTTCGCCGAGCAGATTGAAGATCTCCAGCTCGCGAGTGGTCAGTCGATCAATGAGCGCATTTTCGTCTTCGACATTGGGCAGATGCCGCTGGACCAACCGACGAACATGCTCATTGACCGAGCGATAGGCGTCCGCCTTACTGATCACCGCAGCGATATGGGGCTGCAGTTCCGATGGCGCCACAAAATCCTCGGCGTGCGCCGAGAGAATGATTGCGTTGGCATCGGGCCGGGCTTGAGTCAGCGCCCTCAGCACATCAAGGCCATGACCATCCGGCAGAGCCAGATCCAGGATCAATAAAGCCGGCCTGTATCGCTGGCAAGCGCTTATACCGGTTTCCACCGTGTAGCTACGCGCTAACAACTCAAGGCCGGAGACCTCTATCAACGCCCGTGCCAGCATCTCGGAAAACATCCGCTCATCCTCGACAAGCACCACACCCACCGCGTTGTCGTTACCGCTCATCCTCGACTTACCTCTTTGATCAGAAAATGCATCGTTGTCCCGCGCCCAGGGGTTGAATCGACCACGAGCGCAGCGCCCGTGCGCTCAACAACCCCCTGGACCATGTAGAGGCCATATCCATGACCGTCGTTGTGATCCCGGGTGGTGAACATCGGCTGGAACATGCGACTAAGGACCTCCGGCTCTATCCCGGGGCCCTCGTCGCCGACCGCGATATCCACCATCGGTCCGGTCAACGGCTCACCAATCCGATGTATCCCGGCTGGCAGCTCGTCCCGGCGTCGGGTCGCCAACCGCAACACGCCCCCCTGCGGCATGGCATCCCGGGCGTTGGCGGCCAGGTTGAAAAGCGCCGAGACCAGAAAGCCCCGGTGCGTGTAGCCGAGCAGCGAGGGCTCGGTCGTTTGCTCGAGTCGGATATTGACGGGCAACGTCGACTCGAGCATCGACCCGACCTCGCCGACCACGGCTTCGATACAGACGTCTTCCAGCGCCGGGGGCTGATGACTACCCAGCACCATCAAACCCGATGTCGTGATCCTTGCTTGATCAAGCGCGGTCCCCATAAGCTCCAGCGCAGCCGGACGCACGGGCTCGTGGCGTTTCACCTGTTCGGCGACCTCTCCATACCCCAACTGCAGCACACCGAGGATGTTATTCGCGTCATGCGCGACGCCGCGGGCGAAATGCTCGATCGTATCGGCGCGCGCATCCCGCAGCTGCGCTGCCTGGACACGGCGTTCGGCCCATCGCGCCGCCACCTCATTCGTCAGCCGCTCGCGAGCCTCGAGGGCTTTTCGATCGGCCTCTTCCTTTTTCAGCAACACAAACGTCGGCCCCTGGACAAAAGCAAGGAAGATCGCGGCCATGAAGAAAAGACCGTTGGGAATCGCGGAGTTGTTAAAAGGGTAGGGGTCGAGCAGATCCGAGGGGACATTGGCTTGAGCGATGTAGACAAAGCGCGCCAAAAACGCCAGGCCGAGTGCGATGTGGGATGCACGCAAAAGATTCAACAAACGGACGTATTGGGCCTTCACCGTCCAGAGAATCACCACGGCCAGCAGCTGACTGGTCGCCACCAGCACCGCAATGATCATGACCCGAACATCGACGGGCGCCAGCACCGGCGGGCTGGCCGCGACATTAAAAATCACCGCGCTTGCCAAAAACCAGAGGGCAACCACAAAGATCATCCCGGAGCGCTCTGCATAAAGCGCCAGCGCCCCGACCATGCAGGCCACGCCCGCGAGCATGATGGTGTTCCCCACCTGAATGCTGATGACCGGGGGAATGAGGCCACGCAATAAAAGCAGCAGAAGCCCGGCGCCGCCCAGCAGAAACCCCGTCGCCCAAAAACGCGTACTTCGATCGCCGGCGTGAGCCGCTAAAAGCAAGGCACCGCCGAAGGCCATGGTCCCCAAGGACAGCATCAAGACCAGCGTTCCGGCGTCAACGAATTCAGCCAATGGGGCGTGCTCCGAGGCCTGACAGAGAAAAAACTACTTTCTTTTAACTAGGTCAGCAGCATCGCATGTTCGCGAGCGTGCCCGAATACCCAAAAGCGGGTAAGGCGCCGTCATAGTCCGCCTTGACCCACCAGGACGCTTCGGGTTGAATACAGGGCTTCCGGCGGCCAGGTAGCTCAGTCGGTAGAGCAGACGACTGAAAATCGTCGTGTCGGGAGTTCGATTCTCTCCCTGGCCACCACCTACTCAACGCCACAGCAGTGGCGCCACAAAGCGTCCGCCCAACGCACCAGCCATGAAAAACCCCGAGACAGAATCCTCAGCGGTCATCGGCTTCGGTGTACGGGCGCATCTGGCAAGCGAACTCCACGCCGAAGGCGACATCGAGGTCTACGGGACCATCGAAGGCGACATCCGATGTCAGTCCCTGCTGGTAGGCAGTTCCGGGCATATCAGCGGATCGGTCATCGCCGATACGGTCGAAATCAAAGGCCACTCCGCCAGCGAAATCACCGCCGGCCATATCCTTTTGCGGGACGGCAGCGAGGCGAGCGGCAACATCGGTTACACCACGATAACGGTCGATGCCGGCGCAACCCTGAACGCCACGCTGACCCGCATCGAGCCAACCGCAACGACGGCCGATGCGGCGATCGACGCAACGATCGACGACCCGGGTGCGCAGGCAGCCACCGATGGATAATCTGCGCGCCGACCAATGGCTTGAATCGCTAAGGGGCAAGCTGCCGGAGCGAGGCCATGGCGAGGTCATTGTCATCGGCGATGGCGACAGCACCCATATCCCGATCGCCCGGGCCGACATCGAGCGAATGATCCGGCGGCAAAAACGTCGCGCCGCGCTGCGCGGCTGGCTCTACAAAGGCGTCGCGGCCGTCGCATGCGCCGGCCTGGTGGCGTTTACTCTTGGCACGTTCGACAAGCACATCCACCAGGTGGTCGAGTCGACCAAGTACCAGGCACTCACCGAAGAGCGACAGGCCGCCGTCGAGGCACTGGATCTCTACAGTCAATTCACCGCTGACATTGTTGCCGAGCACGAGCAGTCGCTCGAGACACAAGTCGATGCGCTTGGCACGAACATGCGGACCGTCGAGGAGAGCATCGACTCGATCCTGGGGACCGGTGGCATGATCTCCGCGCGGTCGGCATCAGCGGATGTTCTCAACCAACATGTCCCCCAGACCTCGCTCGAGTCACTGCAGCGCATCCGCAGTATCGAGGAGTTCATGGCCAAACTGCCGGCCCGCGTGCCAATGGCCGCCAGTCACATGACATCGGGCTTTGGCATGCGCGAGCACCCGGTAAGCGGCCATCTTCTGCCCCACCGGGGGATCGACCTGGTCTCGTGGGACGAACCGGCCATCCTCGCCGGCGGGCCCGGACGGGTGACTTTTGCCGAGGCGGATGGCCCGTCGGGCAAGATGGTGATCATCGACCACGGGGCCGGCGTCGAATCCTATTACCTGCACATGGCACGGATCGATGTCGAAGTTGGTGACACGGTGGCCGCCGGCGATGTGATCGGGCTGATGGGTGACACCGGCCAGACCGATGGCGGGCATCTGCACTACGAGGTCCGGGTGGCGGGACGCCACCTGGACCCAGCCAAGGTCCTAGAGGTGGTGGGCGATGTGGAATAAGGCCGCGTTTCGTCTGCGGGCCGCCACACCGGCCGGTCCCGAAGCCGATCGCAGCGGCAACGATCCGGTCAGCGAGTCAGCCGCCCCCCTGGGCCCTGCCCTCGAGCCAGAACATCGCTCATCGGTGATCAGCGAGGGCGTGATCGCGCGGGGCGATATCAGTTCGCCCGGCAGTGTCCACGTCAACGGCGCGCTCACGGGCAATGTCGAAGCCGATGTGGTGCACGTGGGACGCAACGGATCCCTTGAGGGGAATGTGCAGGCCAAGCAAGTCACCGTTGCCGGACAGATGAATGGCGATCTTCGATGCGAGCAGGCAACCCTGCGGTCGACGGCGTTACTCACCGGAAGCATCGAGGCTTTAACGCTTCAAATCGAGGCGGGCGCCATTACCGAGGGCAGGATTCGGGTCGAAAACCGGGTGTAGCGTTGCAGGGACCGCCATTTACCATCACCCTACGCTGGCCCTTGATCAAGCAGCCCTGACCGGCCTCATGCAATCAGCCCTCTCCGTGCTCGCGCTGTTTGGCGTTTTCTCTCCGGCCCTGATGCTGCCCGGGCCGGATTTTGTCGCCGTGGTGCGCAACACCATCGCCAAAGGTCAAGGTGCCGGCATCCTGACCGCACTGGGTGTCAGCCTGGGCATCAGCTTTTACGCCGGCCTGAGCGCCGTGGGCCTGTCCACCCTGCTGGCCCGCGTTGAGTGGTTCGAGTGGGTGGTGCGCGCCGGCGGTGCCGGTTTTCTGGGGTATCTGGGGGTGCGGTTGCTGACAACCCGGGGGCCGACCCGCCATATCGAAAACGAGCCCCCCCGCCGGCCCAGCGGCCCTGACAACCCGGTGCTGCTGGGTCTGATGGTCAATCTGACCAACCCCAAGGCCATCGTGTTCTTTGCCAGCGTCTTTGGTGCGGCCATCAAACCGGGTACCCACCCCTGGGTAATCGGCGGCATCGTCGCCGCAGTCGGCCTCGCCGGCCTGCTCTGGTTCTCTCTGGTGAGCATGCTCACCGCCTCGACCGGGCTGCTGGTCCGCCTCGAAGACCACCAGCACTGGATCGAACGACTCGCCGGGCTTGCCTTTCTGGGCTTTGCCGGGCGCATCACCTACGAACTCATCATCTCTTCATAAAGGATTGGTTAATGACCACGAGTAATGCCGAGGCCATCGGTTCGTCCGATCATGCCCCAACGACCGACAAGCGCTTCGGTGATCCCTGGGTGCTGGGGCTTAGCATGGGCTTTGTCCTGGCCTTTGTCGGGCTGTCCCTCTACGACGTCGAGCTGGTCTCGGCGCTGGTCGGGGCCGGGTTTAGCTGGACGGCGCGGTATCTGGGTTCCTACTTTCAGATCCTGCTGCTTTTGACCTTTTTCATTGCCCTGGGCGTGGCCGCCTCGCCGGCCGGGCGAGCACGGATGGGCAACCTGGCCCAGCCCGAGATGAGCACCTTTCGCTGGCTGGCCATCATCCTGTGCACACTGCTTGCGGGCGGTGGCGTTTTCTTCGCCGCCGGCGAGCCGGTCTATCACTTCATCGCCCAGACACCACCGGCCTTCGACGCCGAAGTGGGTACCGCCGAGGCGATCCGCGGCGCCCTTGCCCAGTCATTCATGCACTGGGGCTTTCTGGCCTGGGCGGTGCTGGGTGGGCTGACCAGCCTGGTACTGGCCCACGCCCACTATGTCCGCGGCCAGGCGCTGCGGCCCCGGACACTGCTCTACCCGGTCTTTGGCGAGGCCATCATCAACGGCCGGCTCGGCAGCCTGATTGATGCGGTCTGCGTCATCGCCGTGGTGGCCGGCACGGTCGGGCCCATTGGCTTTCTGGCGACCCAGGTGGCCTATGGCGGCAGCGTGCTTTTTGGTCTGCCGGATGGCTTTGCCACGCAGCTTATCGTGCTGGCGGTACTGGCGGGCATCTACGTGAGCTCGGCGGTCAGCGGCATCCACAAGGGCATCCAGCTGCTCAGCCGATTCAACGTCTATCTGGCCCTGGCCATTGGCCTTGTCATCATCAGCTTCGGCCCGACTGTGTATCTTATCGATGCCTACACCCAGGGCATGGGAGCCTATCTGGGCGAGTTCATGAGCATGGCCACCATGACCGCTCAGACCGCGCCGGATTGGTGGATGAAGTGGTGGACGGTGTTTTTCTTTGCCTGGTTCATCGGCTATGGGCCATTGATGGCATTGTTTGTGGCGCGCATCTCGCGGGGCCGTTCCATTCGCGAGATGATCATCGCGGTCTGCATCACCGCCCCGATTGCCACCACCATCTGGTTCACGCTGCTGGGCGGCTCGGGCATTTTCTATCAGATGAGCGGCGCCATCGATCTGGCCGAGCCACTCAGTAACTTCCGCTTTGACGTCGCCACACTGACCGTGGCCCAGGCGCTGCCACTGGGCACCGTGATGGCGGTGGCCATTCTGCTGCTGACCACCATCTTCGTGGCCACCACCGGGGATTCGATGAGCTACAGCATCTCCATGGTCACCTCGGGCGATGACAAACCAAGCAGCGCACTGCGCGCCTTTTGGGGCTGCACGCTCGCCCTGATGGCGGCCATCCTGCTCTACATGGGGGCCGGGCAGATCTCGGCGCTGCAACAGTTCATCGTCGTGACCGCCATCCCGGTCTCGCTGGTGCTGCTGCCATCGCTATGGACCGGGCCCAGGGCGGCTTATGCCATGGCACGCGAGCAGGGGCTGGTCGGCTAGCGAGATGGTGCGGACAGGGTAGACTGGGCGTGTGAAAGGCCAATCTTGGGAGACCGCATGACCGCTACCCTGTCCACCCATGTACTCGACACCGCCCGCGGCGTACCGGCCGCCGGGCTTGCCATCCAGCTAAAGCGCTGCAGCCCCGATGCCGCGCTGATCGGCGAGTTCGTCACCAATGCCGACGGCCGGGTAGACGGCGGTTTGCTGGCCGATGGCCAAGCGACGCCCGGGACGTATGAGCTCACCTTCCATGCCGGTGACTATCTGCGTGCATGCGGGGTCATACTCACCGAACCCCCCTTTCTCGATGTCATCCCCATCCGTTTCGGGCTGGGCGCGAGCGGTCACTACCACGTCCCGTTGCTGCTCAGTCCCTACGGCTATTCCACCTACCGGGGCAGCTGAATGAGGCATTGACCGATCGGTCAAAAACTTTTGCATTCGCTTTTCATATCCGTATGCTGATTTTGACGTCGGTGGACGTGAGAAGCGGTGATGAAAGCGACAATGACCTGGCATCAGGCCCTTCAGGCCTGCAAGGACGCCGACCAACCCTTTGTGCTGGCCACGGTGCTGTCGGCTGCCGGGTCAACGCCCCGGGACACCGACGCCAAGATGGTGATCACCGCCACCGATCAATATGACACCGTCGGGGGTGGCCGGCTCGAGCACGAGATCATCACCCGGGCCCGGCGACGGCTGGAAAGCGGCGAGCAGGGACCGGCCATCGAGAAATTCGCACTGGGCTCGCAACTGGGCCAGTGCTGTGGTGGCAGCGTCAGCATCCTGCTCGAGAGCTTTGGCGCAAGCCATTTCAACATCGCGCTATTTGGCGCCGGCCATGTCGCCACCGCACTGACCAGCATCCTCGGCCAACTGCCCTACCGGGTCGAGTGGGTGGATTCACGGGTGGACCTGTTCCCCGACTCGCTGCCCGACAACGTTCACCCGCGCCCCGCCAAGGACCCGGTCGGCTGGATCAGCCAGATCCGCAGCGGGGCCCATGTGCGGGTCATGACCCACGACCATGACCTGGACTTTCGGCTCATCCACGCGGCATTGCATCGCGCCGATCTTGGCAGCGTCGGTGTCATCGGCTCCGAGACCAAGGCCCGGCGGTTTCGGCGCCGGCTGGAGCAGACCGGGGTGGAGCCGGCCACGATCGACCAGCTGATCTGTCCCATCGGACTGGCGCAGGTCCCCGGCAAACGCCCCATGGAGGTCGCGGTTTCAATCGCCGGCGAGCTCATCGCATCGGCCAACGAGGACCAGGTCGACGCCGGCTGGCGGGGGCTGGACAAGCAGACACTCAAAGAGGGGCTGGGATGATCCGTTTTTTGCTCAACGACGAACTGCGTCACGAGGATGACCTCGACCCCAACCTGACCGTTTTACGCTACCTCCGCGAGCAGCGCGGCAAGACCGGCACCAAAGAGGGCTGTGCCTCCGGTGACTGCGGCGCCTGCACGGTCGTGCTTGCCGAGCCCCATGCGGGACGGCTGCGCTACCGGGCGATCAACGCCTGCATCACCCCGGTGGCTGCCTTGCATGGCAAGCAGCTGATCAGCGTCGAAGACCTCAAACAGGGCGAAGCGCTGCACCCGGTGCAACGGGCCATGGCCGATATGCATGGCTCGCAGTGTGGTTTTTGCACGCCCGGGTTCGTGATGTCGATGTTTGCGTTTAGCAAGAACACCGAGCAGTACCACCGCGAAGAGGCGCTCGAGGCCCTGGCCGGCAATCTGTGCCGCTGCACCGGTTACCGGCCCATCCTCGATGCGACCGCCGCGGCCATGCAGCAGATCGAGCACACCGACGGCCCGGTGGATGCGTTTGACCGGCAAGCGGACGAGACCCTCGAGCGGCTCCGGGCAATCGCCGTCGAGGATGGGTCGCTCAGCAAACGGGATCATCAAGGCTATCTGCCCACCACGCTCGACGAGGTCACCGACCGCCTGGCCGCCAACCCCACCGCGCGCCTGGTGGCCGGTGCCACCGATCTGGCGCTTGAGATCACCCAACAGCATCAAGCCCTGCCCACATTGATCCACCTCGACCGCGTCGAGGCGCTGCAGACCATCACCGAGGGGGATGGCTTTCTGGATATCGGCGCCGCGACTCCGCTTACCGATTGCTATGACGCCCTGGCAACGGCTTTCCCGGATTTTGGCGAACTGCTGGGGCGCTTTGCATCCACACAGATCCGCAACCGGGCGACGCTGGGCGGCAACATCGCCACAGCCTCGCCGATTGGCGATACACCGCCGCTGCTCATCGCCCTCGGGGCCACCGTGAGACTGCGATCGGCGAACGGTTATCGGGATCTGGCCCTGGAGGATTTCTTCCTCGACTACCGCAAGACCGACCTGCGGACGGGCGAGCTGATCGAGCGGGTATTCATCCCGCTTGAAAGCAAGCGCCGGCTGTTTGCCTACAAGGTATCGAAGCGCATCGAGGACGATATCTCGGCGGTCTGCGGGGCATTTGCCATCCGGCTTGGCGACGATGGCCGGCGGGTAGACGAGGCGCGAATCGCCTTTGGCGGCATGGCGGCCACACCGGCAAGGGCCAGGGCCTGCGAAACCGCACTGCAGGGCGCACCGATTACCCAGGCCAGCCTCGAGACCGCCTGTGCGGCGCTCGATGGCGACTTCACCCCGATCAGTGATTTTCGGGCGAGCCGCGAATACCGCCAGCGCGTCGCCCGCAACCTGCTGCGCCGGGTTTTCATCCGGATTGCCGAACCCCGCCAGGCGGTGATGGTGAGCGATTATGAGTAACCACCCCGATCAGCAACCCAGCCAACAGGCCATGGAAGCGGCCTTTCGCGAGTCCCTGGTCACCGGCGCCAGCCGGGCGGTCAAGCACGAAAGCGGCGAGAAGCACGTCACCGGCGAGGCGCAGTACGTCGATGACCATCTTCAGTTTCCCAATCAGCTCCATATCCAGGCACGCCTCAGCGAACACGCCCATGCCCGGATCCTGCGCATCGATACCGCGCCCTGTCGGGCGATGCCCGGGGTCGCCGCCGTGATGACCGCGGCGGATGTCCCCGGCAAGCTCGACATCGGGCCGGTGTTCGAAGGCGACCCCCTGCTCGCCGACGATCGGGTGGAGTATGTGGGCCAGCCGGTACTGGCCGTCGCTGCCGACACCCCCGAGCAGGCCCGGGCCGCTGCCGATGCGGCCATCATCGAGTACGAACCCCTCGACCCGGTGCTGGATCTGGGTGAGGCGCTGGACAGCGCCCATTACGTGCTCGAGCCACATCAACAGCAACGCGGTGATGCCGACGCCGCGCTTGCCAGTGCCCCTTATCGCATCGACGGCGAACTTCGCATCGGCGGCCAGGAACATTTCTACCTCGAAGGCCAGGCCACCACCGTGGTCCCCACCGAGGACGGCGGCATGCTGGTGCACTCATCCACCCAGAACCCCACCGAAATCCAGAAACTGGTCGGCGAGGTGCTTGGCGTGGACATGAACGCCGTCACCGTCGATACAAGGCGCATGGGCGGCGGATTCGGCGGCAAAGAAACCCAGGCGGCCGCACCCGCCTGTCTGGCCGCCCTGGCGGCGCGTCTGACCGGCCGGCCGGCCCGGATGCGTCTGTCACGGGCCGATGACGGCATGATGACCGGCAAGCGCCATCCGTTTCTGGCGCGCTATGACATCGGCTTCGATGCCAAGGGCCGTTTTCACGGCGTGGCCATCGATCTGGCGGCCAACTGCGGCTACTCCCCCGATCTCTCCGGTGCGATTGTCGACCGGGCCATGTTCCATATCGACAACGCCTACTATCTGGGGGATGCCCGCATCCGCGGTTATCGCTGCAAGACCAACACCGCCTCGAATACCGCGTTTCGAGGATTTGGTGGCCCCCAGGGGATGGTGGTGATCGAGGAGATCATCGATCGTATCGCCCGCCACCTCGATCTGGACCCGCTTGAGGTGCGGCGACGTAACTACTATGCCGCGCCCGATCGCAACGTGACCCATTACCACCAGGTGGTCGAAGAAGAGATCATCGCCGATATGACCGATGATCTTGCAGCGAGCGCGGATTATGCAGCCCGCCGCCGCGAGATTGCCGCTTTCAACGCCGGCAGCGAGATCCTCAAACGCGGCCTGGCGCTGACGCCGGTCAAGTTCGGCATCTCCTTTACCACCACGTTCCTCAACCAGGCCGGCGCGCTCATTCACGTCTACACCGACGGCAGCATCCATTTAAACCACGGCGGCACCGAGATGGGCCAGGGGCTCAACACCAAGGTCCAGCAGATTGTCGCCGAGGTTTTCCAGGTAGAAACCGACCGGATTCGCATCACCGCCACCAACACCGACAAGGTGCCCAACACCTCACCCACAGCGGCCTCCTCGGGGGCAGACCTCAATGGCATGGCCGCCCGCAACGCCGCCGAGACCATCCGCCAGCGCCTTGTGGAATTCGCCGCCGGGCATTTCCGGGTGACCCCGGAGGAGGTGGTCTTTCGCAACGGCCATGTGCGCATCCGCGACGAGTACATGACCTTCGAGGCATTGATCCGTCTGGCCTATCTATCGCGGATCTCGTTATCGAGCACCGGCTACTACCGCACGCCCAAGATCTACTATGACCGGGACAAGGCGGCCGGTCGGCCGTTTCTCTACTATGCCCACGGCGTGGCCTGCTCGGAGGTCCTCGTCGACACCCTGACCGGCGAATACCGCATCCTGCGCGCGGACATCCTCCACGATGTCGGCCAGTCACTGAACCCGGCCATCGACATCGGCCAGATCGAGGGCGGATTCGCCCAGGGCGTGGGGTGGCTGACCACCGAAGAGCTGGTGTGGAACGCACAGGGACGACTGATGACCGCCGGGCCGGCGACCTACAAGGTGCCGGCGGTCTCGGACATGCCCGAGGCTTTCCATGTCCGGCTGGTGGAAAGCCGCAAGAACCCGGAGCAAACGGTATTTCGATCCAAGGCCGTCGGCGAGCCACCGCTGATGCTGGGCATCTCGGTCTGGGCGGCGATCAAGGACGCGGTGGCGAGCATCGGCGATTACCAAGTCCACCCGCGCATGGATGCGCCCGCCACACCCGAGCGGGTGTTGTGGGCCATTGAATCCGTTCGCCCGCCGGCCGATGGCGATGCGCGCACCACCCTCGAGCCGGGCGACTCCCGCGAGGTCGAGGACATGCCCGGATGAGCACGACGGCCTCATCGCGCCGGGCCTGGCGCAGCCAGCTCGCCTTTTGCACGGCCGATCCATTCCACGAGCCAACCGCAGAGGCCTTTCACTTCATCAGCGATGGCGTGGTGGTCTGCGAAAACGGGCGCTTCGCCGCGGTGGGCGAGGCCGAGCGGATTCTGCCGACCCTGGGCGACGAGATCCCCATCGAGCATTATCCGGATCACATCATCATCCCGGGCATGGTGGATGCCCATGTGCACTATCCCCAGCACGGCATCATCGGCGCCTATTCCGGCGAGCTGCTCGAATGGCTCGAGCAAGTGGCTTTCCCCGCCGAGGCGGCTTTCGCTGATCGCGCCCATGCCGATGCAGTGGCCGAGGGGTTTCTCGAGGGCCTGCTGACCAACGGCACCACCACGGCTTTGGTTTTCGCCACCGTTCATGAGGCATCGGTCGAGGCATTCTTTACCGCCGCGGCCCGCCGTGGCCTGCGCATGATCTGCGGCAAAGTCTTGATGGATCGCAACGCACCGGCGGCGTTACTCGATACCGCCGATAGCGGTGAGCGGCAAAGCCGTGCGCTGATCGAGCGCTGGCACGGCCATGACCGGCTGGGTTATGCGGTCACGCCACGCTTTGCCCTGACCAGCTCGTCGGCACAACTCAGCAGCGCCGGCCGGCTGCTCGAAGCCTACCCGGATGTCCTGCTGCATACCCATCTTTGCGAAAACCCCCACGAGATCCGGGCGGTGAAAGGCGAGTTTCCCCACTGCGAGGATTATCTGGGGGTCTACGAGGCCCACGGATTGGTCGGCTCGCGGTCGGTTTTTGCGCATTCGATCCATCTCAGCGAACGCGAGCAGGCGTGTCTTGGTGAGCACGATGCTGCGGTCGCCTTCTGCCCGATGTCCAATTTTGCCCTTGGCAGCGGTCTTTTCGATCTGGATGCCGCCCGACAACACCGCCTGCGCGTGGCCCTGGGCTCGGATGTGGGCGCGGGCAACAGCCTCTCATTGCTGCGCTGCCTGGATGAGGCCTACAAGACCTGCAAGCTGCGTGGCCAGCGGCTGGAACCCGCCCACGCACTCTATCTGGCCACCCTGGGAGGCGCCCGGGCACTGGGCCTGGAGCGCCAGATCGGCTCGCTGGAGGTAGGCAAGGAAGCCGATTTCGTTGTGCTTGACCCGCTTGCGACTCCGGATCAGCGCTCGCGCAATGTCCCACCCCGGGATGCCAGTGAGCGGCTTTTCACCATCTTCTCCCTCGGCGACGACCGCTGTGTGGCTCAAACCATCGCCGCGGGTCGTGTCGCCCATCGTCGGACAGCAGAGGCCATCCCCTCATGACCATGTTTCGTGCCCTCGACGTCACCACGCTGGATCGTGATGCGTTTATCGAGACCTTCGGCGGCATCTATGAGCATGCCCCCTGGATCGCGGCTCGGGCGTATGACATGGGGGTGGACGAGAGCCTCAATAAAGTCGAGACGCTCCGCGAGAGAATGGCCCGAATCCTTGATGAGGCCGATCACGAAGCGCAACTGAGCGTCATCCGGGCCCACCCGGATCTGGCCGGGAAGGCCGCGGTGGCCGGCGAGCTGACCGACTCGAGCCGTCGTGAACAGGCCGGCGCCGGCATTGACCAATGTTCGCCCGAAGAATTTGCCGAATTCGAGCGCCTGAACGATGCTTATAAAAAGCGATTCGGTTTTCCGTTTATTATCGCTGTCGCGGGACTGGATCGGTATGCCATTCTCGAAGCGTTCAGAACGCGAATCGAACACGATCGCGAGACCGAGCGACGCACAGCACTGGTGCAGGTGCACCGCATCGCGGCAAATCGGCTGGTGCAGATGACATAAAAAAGCCCCTTTTCACGGTATGGGCCGTGGCACCGAAATTGCTTTAAAAGGGGCACCAACAACGGTCCGAGGAGTGAAACCATGATGATCCGATCAATCCGTCTCGCAGCGCTCGCCGTGGGGCTTGCCGCCACCGGCGCCCAGGCCCAGAGCCTTGATACCCCCTTTGCACTGGACTGGAAATTCGAAGGCCCGGCGGCGCCGTATTTTCTGGCCGAAGAACGCGGCTATTTTGACGACGCCGGACTCGATGTCGAAATCTCGGAGGGGTCCGGATCACTGGATGCCATTCCCAAGGTAGCCACCGGCTCTTTCCCCTTTGGTTTTGCCGATATCAACTCGCTGATGCGGTTTCTTGACCAGAATCCGGACGCACCGGTCAAAGCGGTGATGATGGTCTATGACAAGCCCCCGTTTTCGATTGTCGGCCGCAAGTCCCTGGGAGTGGATGAGCCCCAGGATCTGGAAGGCCGCGTCCTCGGGGCCCCGCCGCCGGATGGCGCCTGGGCGCAGTTCCCGATCTTTGCCGCCGAGACCGGCATCGATTCGGATGCGATCACCGTCGAGCCGGTCGGCTTTCCGGTGCGCGAGCCCATGCTGGCGGACGGCGAGGTGGATGCCATCGCCGGATTCTCGTTTTCCTCAACACTCAACCTGCTGCGCCTCGGCGTCCCCGAGGACGATCTCTCGGTGCTGCTGATGGCCGACCATGGTCTCGAGCTCTATGGCAACGCGATTATCGTCAATACCGATTTCGCCGAAGCCAATCCGGATGCGGTCAGCGGGTTTTTGGCCGGCATCGCCCGGGGCTGGAAGGACGCCATCGCCGAGCCCGGCACCGCCGTGGAGGCGATGGTCCCTGCCAACCCGGCCATGGATACCGACAGCGAGACCCAGCGGCTTGAGCTTGCAATCAACGCCAATGTGCTCACCGACTACGTGCGCGAAAACGGCATGGGCGGTGTCGATCGCGAGCGTATGACGGCGGCCATCGAGCAGACCAAGCTGGTCTATGACTTCGACCAGGTGCCATCCATCGAGGATGTCTTCGACGCCCGTTATCTGCCGGCCCAGGCCGATCGGATGCTCGAATGACCGGGCTGATCGAAATCGAGGGGGTCACGCACGCCTATCCAACGGCGGCGGGCCCCCTGCCCGTTCTGGAGAACCTGCAGATCAGCGTCCCCGAGAACGAGTTCGCCGCGGTCGTGGGGCCGTCGGGGTGCGGCAAGTCGACATTGACCCGACTGGTGGCCGGACTGCTGCTGCCGGACGAGGGCGGTGTGCGGCTGCACGGCGAGTGGGTACGCTCGCCACGCAGCACCGTGGGCATGGCGTTTCAGAACCCGGTGTTGCTGGAATGGCGCACCATTCTGGATAACGTCATCCTGCCGCTGGAGATCGTTGCCCCGCGCATGGGACGCCGCGAGCGGGTGGACCGGGCCATGCAGCTGCTCGAGATGGTGGGCCTGAAGGGTTTCGAGGCAAAGCGCCCGTCCGAGCTCTCCGGGGGCATGCGTCAGCGTGCCTCATTGTGCCGGGCCATCGTCCACAAACCCGAAGTACTCATCCTCGATGAGCCCTTCGGCGCGCTCGACGCCTTCACCCGTGAGGATCTCTGGCAGACGCTGCGCAACCTGCGCCAGGAAGAGCCGTTCACAACTTTGTTGATCACCCATGACCTGCGCGAGAGCGTTTTTCTAGGTGACCAGGTCTTTGTCCTCTCGGGGCGGCCTGCCCATACCCAGTATGTGCTCGATGTCGACCTGCCCGATGACCGCGATATCGAAATCCTCTACGACACGCGATCGGTCGAGATGCTTGCCATTCTGCGTGAGCAGATCCGCATCGCCCAGGGCCGATCCACCGCCGAACAGGCCGTGAACTCATGAACTGGAAGCACAAGATCCTGATCCCGGTCACCGCACTGGCGCTGTTCACGCTTGGCTGGGAGGCGCTGGTGTGGGTCAACCAGTGGCCCGCCTACAAAATGGCCGCGCCCTCGGATCTGCCGGCGGCGTTCGTCGAACACTTTGATCTGTTTGTCCAGATGAGCTGGCAGACCCTGTGGCGGACCGTGGCCGGTCTGGCGCTGTCGGTGCTCGCCGGGACACTGCTTGGCATGATCATGGGGTTTTCACGGATTGCCCGCGAGGCGCTCTATCCACTGCTGGTGGGTTTCAACGCCATCCCCAAAGCCACGCTGGTGCCGGTGATCGCGCTCATTTTCATCGGTCAGCACGACTTCAACACCGTATTGATGGCGTTTTTGATCTCGTTCTTTCCGATCGCCGTGTCGGTCAGCATCGGACTGTCGACGCTCGAGCCCGAGTATCGGGATATCCTGCGCAGCCTGGGTGCATCGCGGGTGACGCTTTTCACCAAGATCGCCCTGCCCAAAACCCTTCCAGAGTTCTTTGGTGCGCTCAAGGTCGCGGCAACGCTCGCGTTTATCGGAACCAACCTGGTCGAGATCGTCTCGCCTCACGGCCGTGGCCTGGGGGCGCTTTTTCGCTCGGGTGAGACCAATGGCGATTATCCATTGATGTTTGCAGTGCTAATCGCGCTGGCCGTGATGGGCATCCTGATCTACTACGCGGTCATCCTGCTCGAGCGCATCTTCGCCGGCTGGGCTGAACGCAGCGAGACCGGGTAGGGCGTGATCGGCATGGGTGAGCGGTTCCAGACCACAACTTCTCAGCACAAAGGCGCTCAGGGCGTCGGCGATGTGGGCGAGATCGGTCTCGGTATAGGCCGAGCGGTCCATGAGGACCAGCACCTGGGCGCCAAAATCGGCATAGTGCTGGGTGACCGCCCAGATCATGAAGATCAGCTGGATCGGGTCGATCGCGGCAATACGACCGTCGTCGACCCAACCGGCGATGACAGCGCTTTTATCCGCAAGCCAGGGGCGGATGGCCTCCCGCAGATGCCGCTGGGTGTACGGGGCGCCGTTGAGGATTTCCATTGCGAAGATACGCGACGAGCGGGGGTCATTGATCACGCGCTCGAATTTCGCTCGCACCACCCGGTCCAGCGCCATCGCCGGGTCCGCATCCGGCTGCAGATGGTCGAAGGCATCGTTCCAGTCATGGATGATGTCGTGGAGGACCGCTTCATAGAGCCGCTCTTTGGAGCCGAAATAGTAGACGATATTGGGCTTGGGCAGGCCGGCACGCCGGGCGATGCCCTGCAGGGTCGCCCCCTGGAAGCCCTGGGCGCCGAATGCGGCGCGCGCCGCCCGAAGGATCCGGCCCTTTTTCTCTCGCCGGTTGGTTTGTTGTCTGTTCATCCTCAACGAGGAGCCCTTTAGCCGTGGACTACTGGATGGATTTTGCCAGCATGCTGGTGCGATGGCTGCATGTCATCACCGCCATTGCCTGGATCGGGAGCTCATTTTATTTCATCTGGCTCGATCTCTCTCTACGCCGTGCCAATGCCCTGCCCGAGGGGGTTAAAGGCGAGAGCTGGCTGGTCCATGGAGGGGGGTTCTATCGGGTTCGCAAATACCTGGTCGCCCCCGAAGAGATGCCCGGCACGCTGCACTGGTTCAAATACGAGAGCTACTTTACCTGGATCAGCGGCTTTGCCCTGCTGGGGATTACCTACTACTGGGGCGCCGAGGCCTACCTGCTCGACCCCGCCGTCTCGGGCATCTCGCCGCTTGTGGCGATCGGGCTTTCCCTGGCCTCGCTGGCCGTTGGCTGGCTGCTCTACCACGCACTGTGTCTCAGCCCGCTGGGGCGGAATGTCTGGGCCCTTGCGGCGGCGGTCTATGTTGTGATCATCGCGGCGGCCTGGGGCTACAGCGAACTCTACAGCTCCCGCGCCGCGCTGCTTCATACCGGCGCGCTGGTGGCCACCTGGATGACCGCCAATGTGTTTTTCGTCATCATCCCCAACCAGAAAAAGACCGTCCGTGCGCTACAGGCCGGCGAAGATCCCGACCCGGCACTGGGGCTTGAGGCCAAGCAGCGTTCGACGCACAACAACTACCTGACCCTGCCGGTGTTGTTCATGATGCTCTCCAATCACTATCCGATGACCTTCGTCGGCGAGTGGTTGTGGCTTCTGGTCGGGGCCGTGGTGCTGTTGGGCGGGATCATTCGCGATTACTTCAACGCCAGCCACACCGGCCATGGCGGCTGGCGGGTCTGGTGGCAGTGGCCCACCGCCGCCGTGCTCGCCCTGGGGATCGCCCTGTCACTGCGGCCCGAGCCAGTCACCATCGACCCGGCGGCGGCGGCGGTCTCGGATGGTGCCATTCGCACCATCGTCAACAACCATTGCATCAGCTGCCATGCCGCCAACCCGAGTTTTCCCGGGTATAACGAGCCGCCGGCCGGGGTGCGCCTGGAGAGCCTGGACGATGTCCGTCGCTACGCATCACAGGTGCATGCCCAGACCATCGCCTCGCGGGCGATGCCGCTTGGCAACATGACCGAGATGACCGAAGCCGAACGCGAGCAGCTAGCGGCCTGGCTGGCCGCCCAATAACGCTAGATCTCGATGCAGATCTTGCCGAAATGCGCGCCGGCCTCTTCATGCTGGAAAGCGGCCACCAGCTCCTCGAGGGGGAAATGCCGGTCAATGACCGGCCGCAGGCCGATGGCCTCGACCGCCGCCACCAGGTCGGCCTGGTCCTGTCGGCTGCCAACCAGCACGCCCTGGAGTCGCTGCTGGCGAAGCAGTGACTGAATGAGCGGAAAGTCACCCTTGACACCGGTGAGCACGCCGATCAGCGCGATATGACCCCCCACCGCTGCCGCGGTCATTGACTGTGGCAGCGTCCCTGGTCCGCCCACCTCGATGACATGATCCACCCCCCGGCCATCGGTGAGCTCGCGGACCCGCTGGCCCCATTCCGGATTTTCCCGATAATTGATCACCGCATCGGCACCCATTGCCTGGAGCCGCTGGAGCTTTTCATCGCTGGAAGAGGTGCTGATCACCCGCGCGCCGGCCGCCTTGGCCAACTGCAGGGCAAAGATCGAGACACCGCCGGTCCCCAGGGTGAGCACGGTCTGGCCGGCCTGTAAGCCGCCGTGGGGGTAGAGCGCGCGCCAGGCTGTGACACCCGCGGTGGTCAGTGTGGCGGCCTCGGCATGGCTCCAGCCGGCGGGCGCGCGGGTAAACGCCTGCGCCGGGCGGGTGACGAATTGCCGGGCGTATCCATCGACCCCGTCTCCGGGGGTACGGCCGAACCCTTCATTGACCGGATCACCGTCGGACCAGTCCAGAAAAAACGTACTGACCACCGCGTCACCCACGGCGAACTCGTCGACCCCCTCGCCGGTGGCCATCACCTCGCCGGCGCCATCCGAGAGCGGAATGCGCGCCTCATCCCGGGGTGCCATCGGCCCCTTGACCACGCCGTAGTCGTGATAGTTAAGGGAGCTGGCGTGAACACGAACGGTGATCTCGCCGGGCCCCGGTGCCGGGGGCTGTCCGGCGTCGAAGATCTCCACGGCATCGAAACCGCCTCCCGGTGCGAGGCGAAGGGTACGGTTTTCCATTGGTTTGCCCATCTCTTATGTGGTGGTCAACAAACCTCCATGCTGTGCATGCGGCGGGCTGGATGCAAGGGGATGGGCACTGGCGGCCGGCAGCGCATCCGCCAGCGGAGCCGACCCGGGCTACTGAATCCGGGCCCGGACCTCGGCGAATGCCTCGCGGAGACGATCCGAGGGGATCAGAAAGACCAGGCGCCGATCTTCGCCACGGCGCTCTTTGGTGATCCAGCCATCGGCGATGAGCTGAGCGAGGTTATAGCGGACCCCGGTCACCGAGTAGGGCAACACCGCGAGGAGCTGTTTCATCGTCAACGGACGACCCGTTTCATGATGAACGCTCACGGTAATCAGGATATCCGTTGGAATAAGAGACGGCCCATAGGGCAGTACCGGAGCCAGGGCCTGTCGCAGCTTTTCGGTCAGCCGGGCGTCGGCGAGCGCATCCCAAGTGCCCATGGCAAAGTCCCTGTCGCCTTTATCGTCGCGGAAACTAGCCATGCCGCCTGTCGGTGGCAACGGATTTCGACGCCTAAATTAGCACTCGCTTGACCGGGGCGACGTGATCGCCTCCTCGGTATCACCATCGGTGGGCCAGGGCTGGCCGTTGGATACCGACAGGATATGCGTACGCAATA
The DNA here is from genome assembly GCA_913061005.1 of uncultured Ectothiorhodospiraceae bacterium. Classification (GTDB taxonomy): domain Bacteria; phylum Pseudomonadota; class Gammaproteobacteria; order Nitrococcales; family Nitrococcaceae; genus Spiribacter; species Spiribacter pallidus. The sequence continues at coordinate 20,196 of CAJXSH010000011.1, forward strand.
CCTCCGCCGCCTTTGATCCATTGCCGCACGCCAGGGCGGTCACGATCTCGGCATGTTCGCGGTGGGCCTTGTCCAGCCAGGCCTGGGAGAGCCCAAAGGTGTTACGGGCCGAGACCGCGCCATCGAGCAAGCCCTCCATGAGCCGCCGCAGCCGCCGGCTGCCACTGGCCGAGCAAATCGTCTCGTGGATGGCCAGGTTGATCCGGCTGAGTCGCTCGTGGTCGACCCGATCGGCGCTGATCACTTGATACTCCTGCCCGATCAGGCGCTGCAGATCACCGATGGTGGCGGTGTCGATCCGCTCTGCGGCACGGCGCGCCGCATGTCCCTCCAGCAAGGCCCTGAGCTCGAAGACCTCGTGACTGTCATCCGGCGTCCAATCAATGACCCGCGCGCCGCGATACGGGATGAGCTCGAGCCAGCCCTCCTCGGCCAGCCATTGCAGGCAGTCGCTGACGACTGGACGCGAAACGCCCAGCTCCGAGGCGATGGCTTCTTCGCCGAGGAACTCGCCACCCCGATACTCACCATTGAGAATCCGCTTCCGTACCGCCGCGCAGACCCGATCGCTCAAGCTCTCCATCGAAGCGAACCCAACATTTGCTGACATAAACTAATCATGACCGCTCCGCTTCGGGGCATCAATCAGCAATGACAGCAGCGGGTTGGGATAGCGGCGTTCGATGGTCACCGCGTGGAATGTCTCGGTCAGCGTCGTCAACCGATCCGCCTCGATCAATTGACCACTATCAAGCTCATCCCGGACGACAATCGGCGGGATGATGGCAAGTCCCACACCCTCCCGGGCCAGCAGACGCATCATGGCCATGTCATCCACCTCGGCCGCGATCTGCGGCGCGACACCCAGCGACGCCAGCAAGGCATCAACCCGGGTCCGCAGGCCGACGCTGCGCGCGGGCAGCAAAAGCGGGGCGGTCGATAGCCGCTCGGCAAGGCTCAGGCCATCGACCACATGATCGGGGGTCCCGATCAGGCCCACCGGCTGCTCATCGATGCGGTGGACGTGAAAAGGCCGCAGCGCGTCGGCGCGGGGTGGGTCGTTGGTCAAGACCACATCCAGCTGCAGCCCCATCAGCGCGTCGTAGAGTTCGGCTGCACTGCCCGATCGCAGCACCACTTCGACATCGCTGCGGCCCAGTAGCGGTCGCAGAAATCGCAGCTGAAAGTTTCGCGACAGCGTCGCCAGTGCGCCGACGCGCAGCGCCTGCCGCTCGCCGGTGCGTTGCTGCAGGGTAGCGAGCAGCTCATCGCCGGTGGCGAAGATGGTATCGGCATGATCGAGGGCGATCCGGCCGGCCTCGGTCAAATGCAGCGCCCGGCCACGTCGTTCAAATAACGACTGCCCGAGCCGCTCTTCCAGCCGGCGGATCTGTGACGACAATGCCGACTGCGCGATGTTGAGCTGTTCGGCCGCCCGGGTCAGGTGCCCCTCGTGGGCGACGACCTGAAAGTAACGGAGATGGTGATAATTGAGCGCCGGCATAATATTCGTTAAAGGCGAACGTTTGGTCTAAAATAAATCACAAAGACGAACAATAAGTCCAGCCCCGGGGCGGTGCGCCAACTCAACCCGAGGCGGTGTGCCAACTCGAATTGACGAAACAACCACCGCCGATATCAGTCATAATAAAGGCAGCCTCAGCACAGGAGCCCCCACCATGGTGTGTTCAAGGACAACCGCAAACGCCCTCATTCTTCTGGCGGTGCTGGTACTGCTAAGCGCCTGCGCATCGGTAAGCGGCAGCGGCGATTACAACCGCAGCTATGACTTCAGCGCCATCGAGCGCACCGCGGTGGTCTCCGTCGACGGCATTGGCGGAGACGCCGCCCGCGACCAGATTGCCAGCATGTACAACCAGGCATTGCTGGGGCTTGGCTACAGCCCCATCGAGCGAAGCCAGATCGATCAGATACTCGAAGAACAGGACTTCTCTCGCTCGCAGGTCACGACGGCGAGCGGCGCAGCAGAGGTCGGGCGTATTCTCAACGTCGATAGCGTGGTGCTGGTCAATCTGCCAGAGTTCGGCGAGACCATGAGCATGAGCGCTCAAATGGTCGATGTCACCGACGGTACGATCCTCTGGTCCGCCTCGGGCACCGCCCGGACCGGGGCCGACATGACCCGGCGGGCCGGGCAGCTGCTTGGCGCCATCGGCGGCGGCATTCTGGGTGCCGAAATCGGCGACGACAGCACCGGCGCGGTGGTTGGCGGTGTCGGTGGCGCCGTGGGCGGCGATATTGTCGGCGAAGCGTTATCCAAACAGCGCCAGGAACAGGCAGCGGTGCTGATCGATCGGCTCACACTCACTCTGCCAGCCCGCTGAGCCGGCTCAATCCGGCTCATCCGGCACCATGCCGTGGCGCGCTGCCCAGACAGCGGCCTCGACCCGTGAGCGAAGCTTCATCTTGCGCAGCAGGCTGCGCACATGCACCTTCGCGGTCGCCTCGGTGATGTCGAGCTCGCGGGCGATCCGCTTGTTGCTCAACCCGCGGCCAAGACAGGCCAGGATATCCTGCTCCCGCGGGGTCACCCCCTCCAGGCCCTCGGGCCCACTGCGGCCGGCCGATCGCATGGCGCGGGCAAGCGCCGAGGTCAGCAGTGGGCTGATCACCACCTCACCGGATGCGGCGCGCAGCAGATCGTCGACCAGTCGGTCCGGTTCGCTTTGCTTTAGCAAATAGCCGTTGGCGCCCGACTGAAGCGCTGCCGAGAAATCGGTCTGCTCGTCCGAGACCGTCAAAAACACCACCGGCGCCGAAAAACCCCGCTCGCGCAGGGCCTGCAGCACCTCGACGCCGTTCATGTCGGGCATGTTCAGATCAAGCACCACGAGTTCGGGGTTCAGTGATTCGATGCGCGCCAGCGCCTCGGCGCCATTGCTCGCCTCGCCCGCCATGGCCAGCCCGCGATCGCCAGCCATCTCGATGAGCTGGGCCAGACCGCGGCGCAGTAAGGGATGATCGTCGACGATGAACACTCGCACAGTCATTGACAGGGCACCTCTGCCACCACACGGCTGCCCGGCTTCACATCGGCCTCGATGGTCAGCTGGCCACCCATCTGTTTGGCCCGCTCGCGCATGATCTCGATGCCGTAATGGCCGCGCTCGACATCACCGGTGATGCCAACCCCATCGTCGGTGACGGTCAGCCGCAGCCAGTCCGGGGTGCCGGCGCCAGCCTCGACGCCTTCGAGCGTGACCGCAGCGCGATGGGCCCGGGCATGGCGACCGACGTTGTTCAACGCCTCGCGGGCGATATGGATCAGATGAATCCGCTGTCCCGGGTTGAGTTCACACACCCGACCGGTGCACTGGAAATCAAAGGTGATGTCGGGATACCAGCGCGCAAACTCGTCAACCACCGCACGCAACCCCGAGCGCAGGTCAGGCTGCTCGACCCGCAGCCGGAACATCGCCAAGACGTCGCGAAGATTCTGGTGGGCTTCATCCACCCCCCGTCTGAGCTCGGTGGCTATCTCACGCAGTGTCGCAGGGGAAGGGTCCGGGGCTTTCAATGCATCGTCCATGCGGGTGACCTGGATTTTGATGTAGGTCAGCGACTGGCCCAGGCAGTCATGGCACTCCCGGGCCAGCGCCGAGCGCTCCTCGAGCAGTGCCAGCATGACGCGCTTTTCGGCCTCCCGGGCCTGGTTTTCCATGCGCTCGGCCTGCTCGATGCGCTCCAGCGCCGCGGCCATGTTGTTGAATCGGTGCATCACCGGGGCCATGCCGGCGCCCTGTTCGGCGTCGACACGGGTTGCCGACCAGCCGCCGGTCAATCTCTCGATACCGGCGGCAAGCTCCCGGACCGGCCGCATCAGCGACAATCGAAAGTGCTGCACGGCGACCAGCATGAGGGCCAGAAAAATGACAAAGATGCTGCCCTCGAGCAGGGTCAGCCGCGCAAGACGCGCCTCGGTGCGGGCCTCGACCGCCGTGACAAAGTCATCAAGCTGTATCGCCAGGGTCTCGATGCGATCGGTCGACGGTGTAAAAGCCGCAAAACTCGGCCCCATGGTCAAAGGCTGGCGCCAGTCGGTATGCCAACGACGTCTCAGCGCGCTGTAGCGCTGCGCCAGCGCTGGATCGGCCTGCTCGAGCATTCGATGGAGGTTTTCTTCGCGCAATGCCCGATCAAACCGCGCCGCGCTGGCCTGGACCTGCCGGAAATTGCCCTGCTCGTTGTAGAAAGCCATGCGATAGACCTCGGCACGCATGGCCGCCGCCTGTCGCAACGTACTCGCGTCATCATCCGCGGCACGGGCGTAGTAAAGCGAACTCACCATCGCCGCGAGGGCCAGTCCAAAAAGCCCCAGGGCAATCATCGTCAACTGCAGCCGCAGCGAGCCGGCAATCGCACCGAGCATCGTATTACCCCGGCTGCCAGTCCATTGCAGCGGTGTCGGCGATCATCAAGCCTTCCCTGTCCCGCTCTCCTGATGCGAAAAATCAACTAAAAAGAGCATGATTGCAAGCCATTGACCCGGGCTATGGGCAGGCAACGACGGCTCTATTTGGGCGTTACCTGAACACCCCGTATGATGGAGCGAGTTTTGTGGAAAGCTGGGCAGAAAAGCCCTGTGAGCCACGCTTGCCAGCCAACGACGGATGACTGCCATGCCGATGTACAGCGCCAAGCCCAACGCCCGCCATGACGATGTACCCCGCCTGGGGATCCTCGTCACCAACCTGGGCACACCCGACGCGCCAACCACGCCGGCGCTGCGCCGCTACCTGGCGGAATTTCTGGGCGACCCGCGGGTGGTCGAGATCAACCGTCCACTGTGGTGGCTGCTTTTGCACGGGGTCATCCTGCGGACCCGGCCACGCAAATCCGCCGCCGCCTACCGCGAAGTCTGGGAAGAGGGTGGATCACCGCTGCTGACGATCGGCCAGAAACAGGTGGCCGGCATCAAAGAGCGGCTGGCAAAAAAGCTAAAGGGCCCGTTCAGCATTGAACTGGCCATGCGCTACGGCAACCCGTCGATACGCGATGGCCTGCGCAAACTGCGCGAGGAAGGCGCCGAGCGGATCCTGGTACTGCCACTCTACCCGCAGTACTCGGCCACCACCGTTGGGTCGACCTACGACGCGGTGTTCGACGAGCTCAAGCAATGGCGGTTCATCCCCGAGCTGCGATTGATTGGCCAATACGCCGATGACCCGGGCTACATCGAGTCGCTCGCCAACACCATCCGCGAGCACTGGGACCAGCACGGCAAGGCCGAGAAGATGCTGATGTCCTTCCATGGCATGCCCAGACGCTATCTGCTCAATGGCGATTTCTACCACTGCCAGTGCCAGAAAACCGCTCGCCTTGTGGCCGAGCACCTGGGCATGGCGGACGACGAATGGCAGGTCACCTTTCAGTCGCTTTTCGGCCGTGAGGTCTGGCTCCAGCCCTATACCGACGAGACCGTCGAGGCGCTGGCCAAATCCGGCATGAAAAAGCTTGATGTCATCTGCCCGGGCTTTTCGGCGGACTGCCTCGAGACGCTTGAGGAAATCGAGGGAGAAAACGCCGAGATCTTCGAAGAGCACGGCGGTGAATCGCTGCGCTACATCCGCGCGCTCAACGACCGGGACGATCACCTGGACATGCTCACCAACCTGGTGCTCGATCACGTCAAGGGCTGGCCCGAGGCCAGCAACAAGATCAAACGCAGCCGCCGAGACCCCGAGGCCACCCGCGAACGGGCAGCCGCCATGGGGTGTGAATACTAGGCCGTTCGGCCGGATGCGGGCTGGCCCGCATCCGGTCCACTACAAAGACGACCGCCCGATCACCAGCGGACGCTGTCCGTCCAGCGTCCATTCATGCAGCGAGCCATCATAAAGGGCAACGCTGGCCCGGCCGTCAAGCTCTGACATGGCAAACCAGGCAAGCGATGAGACATGCCCTGAGTTGCAGTAATTGATGATCGGCCCCTCGGCATCGGGCAACATCGCATCCACCACGCCTCGAACCTCATCCGCATCCCGCCAATAGACAATCCCATCCCGGGGGGCGACAAAGAGGTTGAAGGGCAATGGCCGGGCGCCCGGCAGATGGCCCGCCCCCTGGACGTAGTCCTTGCTCATCAAACCGGTGAATTGGGCGAGTGGCCGGTTGTCCACCAGGCGGGCCTGCTGCTCATCGGCGACGACGGCGGCCACCTCTTCGCTGGTGGCAAGCAATTCGGGCTGCGGCATGCCGGCCTCAAACCGGCCGTTTTCCGGTGCATCGACCGGGGCGTCGACAGTCTCGCCCCCCGTCGCTGCCCACGCGGCAACCCCGCCGTCCAGAAGCGCCACCGCCTCGTGATCGTAGTAGCGCATCTGCCAGTAAAGGCGGGTCGCGACGGTGGCATCGCCGTAAACCGCGGTGCCCGCCGGGACGATGACGACCGGGTCATCCGAATCGACGCCCATGGCCTGGATCAGCGACTGAAAGTCCTCTGCCGCCGGCACGAGATAGCGGATCGTACCGTCCGGCCCCGGACGCTCGGTCAAGAAATCACCCATGGCCACAAACGGGGCGTCAGGGATGAAACCGGTCTCGCCAAAGTTCTCCACCCGTCGCGAGGTGTGAATGAGCGTGACCTCATCGCGGTGTTCCTGCACCCATTCCGCGTCCACGACCGGCGCCATGTCAGCACCGTAGACCGGCGCTGCCAGGCCGAAAAGCAGGACAAGGGCGATGGATGGCATGGCTTTTAGCAACATGGATTGCCCCTCAATGCTTAAAAGGTGAAAAGACGGACCGCCGGATCGGCCACCATGGCCCCGATCGCCGGCGGCTGGGCAACGCCGACCCCGTCGATTAGATCGGTATCGGTATATTCGCTGTTGGGCAGGAAGATCGCGCACACATCCACCTGCACGCCGTTATCAACCAGCCTGCGCACCATTTGCGCCGGACTCGCATCCGGTCCACGCAAAACCTCCGAGTCGGAGGCTTCCGAGGCGACCGCCAGCTCGCCGGCATCATCACAGAGCAGAACCTGCGGGCTGGCGTCGGCTTTCTGTGCCTGCATGGTCAGAATCAGCGCCATCGCCTGGGTTTGCTCCTCATCGCTGGTGATGATCGTGAGCATATCGGCATCCGTCTGGGCCAGCGCCAGGCCGGAACCGGCCATGAGCAGCAGGGCAAACGCGGCTTTTTTCAGCATCTTCATTGACTTATTCCTCTCTCGAGTATCCGGGGCTCGCCTCAAGCCTTGCGGCCACAAGTATTCATGCCCAACAGGCTGTAGGCCGGGCAATAACTCACCAGCGCTGTCGCCAGCGGGATCACGCCGACCCAGCCCCAGGTCATCCCCTGGCCGAACACCGCCAGCGCGATGAGGACCAGCCCCACGGCGGCACGAATGACGCGATCAACCGCGCCCACATTGGTTTTGAGCATTGGACTTTTCCTCCAGACAGCGTTGCAATCCTGCTCCAGGGCATTTGTCGTCTTGAACCCGGAGCGACTCAGTGATGTAGTCACCGTGGATTGGACGCGCGGAGCGGCAACATGATCCAGATCATGAAAGATGAAATCTCTCACCCGGCGCTCGACCAATTATCCGATAATGCCTGGGAGTCGGTCGCCCGCAGCGCCCAGAAGGTCGAGATCCCTGCCGGTACGCAGGTGTTTGGCCCCGGCGAGGTCTGCGAAGGGCTGCCGCTTGTGATCCGCGGCGAGGTCCGGGTCCAGATGACCGGCGCGGCAGGGAACGAAATCGTGCTCTACCGCATCCAAGGGGGTGAACTTTGCCCCTTGTCGCTGGCCTGTTTGCTCGCCAAGGGGAGTCACCAGTCGGAAGCCATCGTTGATCAGGACACCGAGGCGCTGGTCATCCCCGAGCCGCTGACCAATCGGCTGCTCAACGAAGAAGCGGGCTTCCGCCGGGTGGTGCTGGAGAGTTACGGGCAACGGCTGCTGACCCTGATGCTGGTCATCGAAGAGGTCGCCTTTCGCCGGCTCGATACCCGACTGGCCGAGCGGCTGCTGGCGCGCCAGCGGGATGGCCGGCTCGCCGCCACCCATCAGGACCTGGCGGTGGAGCTGGGAACGGCCCGCGAGGTGGTCAGCCGGCTGCTCAAGGAGTTCGAGCGCCGCGGACTGGTCGGGCTCGAGCGCGGCGCGATTACGCTGACCGACCCGACCGGCATCGAGGCGATCGGCACCGCCGAAGCCGAAGGACGCAAGGCAAGCTGAACGGCTTGCAAGAACAAAAGGCAACAACCGGCCCGACCCGGGTCAAAGGCAGAGACCCATGGAGTTTGATCCACTCCTGATATCGCGCATCCAGTTCGCTTTCGTGGTGTCGTTCCACGCCATCTTCCCGGTGTTCACCATCGGGCTGGCGTCGTACATCGCACTGCTGGAAGGCCTGCACTTCAAGACCGGCAACCCGGCCTGGGCGCAACTGTCGCGCTTCTGGACCAAGGTCTTCGCCGTTGCCTTTGGCATGGGCGTGGTCTCGGGCATCGTCATGTCGTTCCAGTTCGGGACCAACTGGAGCAATTTCGCCCAGATGTCGGCCAACTTCCTTGGACCGATCCTCAGTTACGAGGTGGTCACCGCGTTCTTCCTGGAGGCGGCCTTTCTGGGTGTGTTGCTGTTTGGCCGTGACAAGGTGCCGCGGGGCACCCACCTGTTTGCCGCGGTGATGGTCGCGCTGGGGACGTTCATCTCTTCGTTCTGGATTCTGGTGGCCAACAGCTGGATGCACACGCCGGCCGGTGTCGAGTTCCAGGACGGGATGCTCCATGTCCGCAGCTGGGCAGAGGCCATTTTCAACCCATCCTTCCCGTATCGATTCGCGCACATGGCGCTGGCGAGCTTTTTGACCGGCAGCTTTGTGGTCGCGGGTGTCAGTGCCTGGTATCTGCTCAAGGGGCATATGGTCGAGGCCAACAAAAAGGCGCTTTCCATGTGCCTTTGGATGATCCTCTTTCTGGCGCCGGCACAGGCGGTCATGGGCGATTTCCACGGGCTCAATACGCTTGAGTACCAGCCCGCCAAGGTGGCCGCCATGGAGGGCAACTGGGAGACCCAGGCCGGTGCACCGTTGCTGCTGTTCGCGCTGCCGGATCAGGCCGCGCAGGAAAACCGCTTCGAGCTCGGCATCCCCAAGCTGGCCAGTCTCATCCTCACCCACAAGGCCGACGGCGTCGTGCCCGGGCTCAATGAAGTGGCGCGGGATGAGCAGCCCCCCGTGGCGGTGGTTTTCTGGTCGTTCCGCATCATGGTGGGGATCGGCCTGGCGATGATCGCCGTGGGCCTGTGGGGCCTGGTGCTGCGGCTGCGCGGCAGGCTCTACCAGCCGGGGGTGTTCCACAAGTTCCTGCCGGTGATGATTGCCGCACCGTTCATCGCGGTGCTGGCCGGATGGTTTACGACCGAATCCGGCCGCGCCCCCTGGCTTGTCTACGGCATGATCAGCTTCGCCGAGGGGCTGACACCATCACTGACCGGGTGGATGGCCATGGCCAGCCTGATCGGCTACGGCGCTGTCTATGCGGTGGTCTACGCCTCGGGCGGGTACTACCTCTGGCGGCTCATTCAGGGTGGCATGACCGATGCCGAGCCCGGCGCCGATGAGGCCGGTGCGCATCCAAAACGCCCGATGTCCGCCGGTGGGCCCATCAACCCGGCAATGCCGGCGGCGCCGGAAAAAGGAGAATGGTCATGATCGACTTTACGATGATCTGGGCGGCGATCATCGCCTTCGGCGTGATCATGTACGTGCTCATGGATGGCTTTGACCTGGGGGTGGGGATCCTCTACCCCTTCGCCCCCGGCGAAGAATCCCGGGATGTGATGATGAACTCGGTGGCCCCGGTCTGGGATGGCAACGAGACCTGGCTGGTGCTCGGCGGTGCCGGCCTGCTGGGTGCGTTTCCGCTGGTCTACTCGGTCCTGCTGCCGGCGCTCTACCTGGGCGTCTTTTTGCTGTTGGCCGGGCTGATCTTCCGGGGGGTCGCCTTTGAATTTCGATTCAAGGCCACCCCTGCGACCAAGGGCTACTGGAGCGCCGCCTTTGCCGGTGGCTCGACCCTGGCAGCACTCGCCCAGGGGATCGTGGTTGGCGCCTACATCCAGGGCTTTGAAACCGAGAACTTTACCTACGTCGGCGGTGCCTTTGACTGGCTCACACCCTTTTCAGTGGTGACCGGCATCGGTCTGGTACTTGGATATGCGTTGCTCGGCAGCACCTGGCTGATCATGAAAACCGAGGGCGATATCCAGGAATGGGCCTATCGGGTCACGCCGAAGCTGCTCACCGGGGTGCTGGCGGTCTTTTTGGTGATCAGTTTCTGGACGCCGCTGGTGGACAGCTTTGTCCGCGACCGCTGGTTCAGCAACCTGTTTGTCATCTGGCTGCTGCCCGCCGGGGCGCTGCTATGCGCGGCGATGATCTACCGCGCCGTGGGCCGGCGCAGCGAAGGCCTGCCCTTTGTGGCTACCATGGGACTTTTCATCTTTACCTATCTGGGTCTGCTGGCGAGCAAATGGCCCTATGTGGTGCCGCCGGCGTACACGCTCTACGACGCCGCATCGGCGCGGGAGTCGCAGATGTTCCTGCTCCTGGGCGTGCTTTTTGTCATCCCGGTGGTGCTGGGTTATACGGCCTGGACCTACTGGGTCTTCCGCGGCAAGGTCCGGGTGGGTGAGGGTTATCACTAGAGGCGCTGCAACGCTGTCCGGTCATCGATGACCGGCAAGGCATGGCTGCAGGCGCAGCGCTCGGCGGTTGCCCTGAAGCTGCGTCTTGCAGCCGCCTACGGGGTCGTCGAAGGACTGCTGATCATCGCCCAGGCCGGGCTGATCGCCTGGCTTGTCCATCAGGTCATCCGCGCCGACCAGTCCCCCCATGCGCTGATTGCACCGGCATTGGCCCTGGTGGCTGTGGTGGTCCTGCGTCCCATGGCTCAGACCTTACGGGCGGCGGCGGCCATCCAGGCCTCGGATCGGGTACGCGCCCGCGTCCGGCAGCGTCTGCTCCGGCGCATCGAGGCAATGGGCCCGGCCGGCCTGGCGGGCACGGATAGCGGCGAGCTGGCAGCCAAGTTGAGCGATCAGGTGGATGCGCTGGATGGCTATTTCGCGCGTTACCTCCCTCAGATGCAGGTGGCCATCCTCGTTCCGCTGGCCATCCTTTTGACCGCCTATGCGCTGGACTGGCTGGCGGCGACCTTCCTTTTGCTCTCGGCGCCCCTCATCCCGCTTTTCATGGCGCTGGTGGGCATGGGCGCCGAGCGACTCAATCGCGACCAGTTCCTGGCGCTGCAGCGGCTGTCGGGTCGATTCCTCGACCGGGTGCGGGGGCTGACCACGCTGCGCCTGCTCGGGCGAACCGAAGACGCCGCCGAAGGCATCATCCGCGGCGCCGATGAATACCGGATCCGCAGCATGCGGGTGCTGCGGGTCGCCTTTCTCTCATCCGCCGTGCTCGAGTTCTTTGCCTCCGTCGCCATCGCGGTGGTCGCCATTTATGTCGGTTTCGGGCTGCTTGGCTATATCGACTTTGGCCCGGCCCCGAAGCTGACGCTTTTCAATGGGCTTTTCGTGCTGTTGCTGGCGCCGGAGTTCTTCCAGCCGTTGCGCACCCTTGCCCAGCATTATCACGACCGTGCCACCGCCCTGGGCGCCGCCGAGCAACTCGCCGAGCTCGACATTGAACCCCCCGCTCAGACCGGGGCCGGTCCATCGAACCCGCCGGTGGCCGGACAGCCGTCCGGCCTGCCGCCCGGCCACGTACTGGCTGTCGACTCGCTGACCGTAGCCAGACCCGGCCGGGGCCAGGTCATCCATGTGCCGGCGTTGAACGCCACAAGCGGCGAGCGCATTCTCATCGAAGGGCCCTCCGGCAGCGGCAAAACCTCGTTGCTCGAGGCGATCGCCGGGCTGTTGCCCGCCCAGGGTGGGCAGGTCCATCGACATGCCGACAGCACCCGGGCGCTCGGCTGGCTGGCAGCGCCACCCCATGTCGCCCGTGCCAGTCTGGCCGACAACATCCGTCTGGGTGATCCCGATGCCGACGACGCTGCGGTGCTCGCCGCTGCCGAGCGCGCCGGGGTGATGGAGTTCGCGGCGCGACTCACGGCCGGTCTCGACACCCGGGTCGGAGAACGTGGCCAGACCCTCTCCGGTGGTCAGGCCCAACGCCTGGCCCTTGCCCGGGCCTTTGCCTCGCCGGCGTCGCTGATCCTGCTCGATGAGCCGACAGCCGCACTGGATGCGGTGACCGAGCGATATGTCCTCGACGGCATCGACGCCCTGGCCGCCGAGGGCCGGGCGCTGATTATCGCCAGCCACGATCAGGTCCTGCGCAGGCATGCCGATCAAATCTACTGCATCCGTGACGGCGTTCTGGAGCACTGCGGCGATGCATGAACTCATCCCCTACCTGCGGATGCTGCGCCGCTACCGCGGCCAGCTGGCCCTGGGCGCGGTCCTGATGCTTGCCACCGCGGCGTCGGGCATTGGTCTGCTGGCGCTCTCGGGCTGGTTCATTACCGCAACGGCTGTCACCGGCGCGTTACTGGCGGCCGGGGTCGCCGCCAGCCTCGAAATCTACATCCCTGGCGGGGGCATTCGGGCGTTTGCCGTGACCCGGACAGCCGCCCGATATTTTGAGCGCATTACCAATCACGACAGCGTCCTGCGGCTATTGCGGGATCTGCGCGGACGGGTATTCCGCCGGCTCGCGGCCACCAGCGCCGAGGACCGGGCGGATTTTGCCAGCGGCGAGCTGCTCAATCGGCTGACCACCGATGTGGATCGGCTCGATGGGCTGTTCCTGCGGGGACTGGCGCCGCCTCTGGTGGCGTTCCTGGCCATTCTGATCGTCGCCGCCCTGTTGAGCATCGGCAGCCCTTTGGTGGCCTTGCCGGCGGGCGGGGCATTGCTGGTGATCGCCGGCATGGCGCTGCTCACCGCCTGGCAACAAGGACAGCAGTCGACCACCCGCCTTGCCGGCGCCCAGGCCGACCTGCGCGCCGGGCTGATCGACCATATCCACGGGCTTGGCACCTTGCTTGCGTTTGGCAGCCTGAGCGCACATCAGCGACGACTGGATGATCTGGAGACGACAAGCCGTCAGGCCGAGGCCGGGCTTGCCATGGCCATGGCCCGGCGCGAGGCGTTTTTGCATGGTGCCGTGCAACTGGTGGCGGTCGGTGTGCTGCTGGCCGCCCTGTGGCTTTTCCATCGCGGTGCGGTCACCGGAGCCGTCGCGGTGATGATGCCACTCGCCGTTCTGGCGCTTCTCGAACCCGTCGGGGTCCTCCCGGGCGCGGGGCTCAACCTCGCCCACGCCCGGGCATCGGCGGTGCGGCTGGATGATGGGCTGGCCCGGGTTGGCCCCGACGGCCCGGCCCGGGCATCCGGCGATGTACCCGACAACGCCGGCGACACGGGTGGGGCGGCATCGGGGCCGGTCGATGTCCAGATCGACGGGCTCACGATCACCCGGGGCGCCGGCGCTCGGGTGGTCGATGGCCTTAGCCTTGCCATCGCCGCCGGCGAGCATCTCGCCATGATCGGCCCCTCGGGCTGTGGCAAATCCACGCTGGCTCTGGCCCTTTCCGGACAGATCCAGCCCGATCAAGGCAAGATCACGCTCGATGGCACACCCATGGCGGAGATGTCGGCGGCTCAGCGCATCCACCAGGTGGCCTTTCTCACCCAGCAGACCGAACTGTTCAGCGGTTCGTTGCAGGATAATCTGCAAATCGCCAACCCCTCCGCCACCGATGCCGATTTCTGGCGCGTGCTCGAGGCCGTGGCACTGGATGGCTTTGCCCGATCGCTGCCCGAGGGCCTTGATACCTGGGTGGGTGAGTCCGGCACCAGCCTGTCCGGTGGACAGGCCCGCCGTGTGGCACTGGCACGGCTGATGCTCCGCGACCCGTCGCTGGTGATCCTCGACGAGCCCTTCTCGGGTCTGGATGCCGGGACGGCCCGGCACATCGATCAGGCGCTGACCGACTGGCTGGCCAACCGCACGGCCCTGCTGCTGGGCCATGCCGAAACGGCATTGCCGCAGGCCGACCGACTCGTCGAGATGCGGGCCGGACAGGCGCAGCAGACCACGCCGGGATAGGACGGCCGAGCCGGGGTTGGGGTAGGATAGCGGGTCTTGTTCAGTAGAAGAGACCACGCAGAATGGCCCATCATATTGCCCTTATCCCTGGCGACGGCATTGGCAAGGAAGTCACCCCCGCCGGCGTGCGCTGCCTGGAGGCACTGGCCCGGCGCCCGGGACTGGATTTCGAATTCTCCGAGTTTCCCTACTCCTGCGAGTACTACGCCCGCCATGGCCAGATGATGCCGGATGATGGCATCGAGACGTTGCGGCCCCACGATGCCATTCTGCTGGGGGCAGTGGGCTATCCCGGAGTGCCCGATCATGTCTCGCTATGGGGCCTGCTTTTGCCCATCCGTCGGGCATTTCAACAGTACGTCAACCTGCGCCCGGTGCGCCTTTTGCGTGGCCTGACATCGGCGCTGCGTGACCGCGGCCCCGAAGACATCAACTACCTGGTGGTGCGCGAGAACAACGAGGGCGAGTACTCCGACATCGGTGGCCGCCTCTACGACGGACTGCCCGAGGCAATGGCCATCCAGGCCAATGTCATCACCCGCAAGGGCAGCGAGCGGATACTCGACTACGCCTTCCGGACCGCGCAGGCGCGTCCCCGCAAGCAGCTGGCCTATGCCACCAAATCCAACGGCATCAAACACAGCATGCCCTTCTGGGACGAGCAGGTTGCCGCCATGGCCGAACGCTTCGACGATGTGAGTGTCGAGCAGTACCACGTCGACATCCTGGCGGCCAACTTTGTCACCCACCCGGACTGGTTCGACGTGGTGGTGGGCACCAACCTGTTCGGCGACATCCTCTCGGATCTCGGGCCGGCCACGGCGGGCGGCATCGGTGTTGCCCCGTCGGCCAACATCAACCCGGATCCGGCCGTGCCCTCAATGTTCGAGCCAGTCCACGGCTCGGCCCCGGATATCGCCGGACAAGGTGTTGCCAACCCCATCGCCATGATCTGGTCGGTCGTCATGATGCTCGAAGACCTGGGCGAGCAGTCCGCCGCCGATGACCTGATGGGCGCCATGGAAAATGTCACCCATGAAGGGCGGGTCCTGACCCGCGACCTGGGCGGGACGGCATCGACCAACGAATTCACCGACCGGCTCCTCGCCGAGCTCAAGGGCTGAGTCAGAACAGGGCAGCGCCGCATGAAAATCACCGACATCCGCGAGGCCAGGGCTTCCATCGCCTCGCCCATCGCCAACGCCTACATCGACTTCAGCAAGATGGACGTCTCGGTAGTGGCGATCCACACCGATGTGATCCGCGACGGCCAGCCCGTCGTGGGCTATGGCTTCAACTCCAATGGCCGGTATGCCCAACAGGGCCTGCTGAGGGATCGCTTTATTCCGCGGCTGCGGGATGCAACGGCTGAGATGATCGTCGATGAAACCGGCGAGAACCTGGATCCATTCCGGATCTGGGAGATCCTCATGCAAAACGAAAAGCCCGGCGGCCATGGCGAGCGATCGGTGGCGGTGGGCGTACTCGATATGGCGGTCTGGGACATTGTCGCCAAAATCGAGGCCCGCCCCCTGGCGCAGGTCCTGGCAGAGCGCTTTGGTGATGGCAGCACCGATGCGCGCGTCGCCGTCTATGCGGCCGGCGGATACTACTACCCCGATGACGACCTCGAGCGACTGCGAGAAGAAATGCGTGGGTATCTGGCGCTTGGTTATACCGCCACCAAGATGAAAATCGGTGGCGTACCGCTGGCGGATGACCTGCGGCGCATCGACGCCGCGCTCGAGGTGATCGAAAAGCCCGAGTGCCTTGCTGTGGACGCCAACGGGCGTTTTGACGAGGCCACGACACTCGCCTATGCCCGGGGGATGGCGCACTACGGGCTGCGTTGGTTTGAAGAAGCGGGCGACCCGCTCGACTACGAAATACAAAAAGCACTCGGCAAGGCGTACAGCGGGGCCACGGCGACCGGCGAGAATCTGTTTTCGCATCAGGACGTCCGAAACCTCATGCGCTATGCCGGCATGCGAGCCGACCGGGACATCCTGCAGATGGACCCGGTGCTCTCGTATGGGCTGGTCGAATACCTGCGCATGCTCGATGAGCTGCGGGCCGCCGGCTTCTCGACGCGCAACTGCATCCCCCACGGGGGCCATCAATTTGCACTCAACATCGCCGCGGGGCTCAAGCTCGGCGGCAATGAAAGCTACCCCCGGGTGTTTGCACCGTTTGGTGGCTTTGCCGATAGCACACCCATCGAGGATGGCCATGTTCGCATTCCCGATATGCCGGGTATCGGCTTCGAGGACAAGGCGGCGCTCATGGATACGCTGCGGGCCCATCTCGACTGAGTGGTCCGGCTCATACTCGGGGGCCACCGCGGCGATGTTTGATCCGTCGGATCAGTTGCTTGCAATCGATGCTGATCACCCCCTCCTTGCCAAAAAAGTGCCGGGTGACAAAGGCATCGAGATCGGCTTCGGTGTCGGTGAGGGTGTGGATGTGCAGGCTCTGCATATCACTCATTAAATACAGACTGACGACCTCCGGCGCGGCACCCAGGGTCTGTGCATAGCGCTCGATGACATCGGGGCGAAGGCGCGCGTCGACAAACGCCGAGACCGCTCGACCCATCTTTACCGGGTTGACCACCGCCGTGAATTTCTCGATCACGCCCTCATCCACCAGCTGCTGGATACGCGCTCTGGTGTAGCCCCGCGAAAGCCCCACCCGGCGGCCGATCTCGGCAAAGCTCATGCGGCTGTCTTCGATGAGCAGCTCCAGAATCGCCCGATCGTTCGCGTCCATGTTTCGGCCTCCCATGACGGGCACCTCATCGGCGCATCCGGTCCGATTCGGTGCCTGGCTTACGGCTGCAAAGACAGCCGGTGTTTTTGATGCAAGAAGCACTCCAGGACCGGGTTCGGCCCGGACAATCGAGCGCCGAAGGGCGTTTGACTGATCAATTGTTCTCTCACCGGCCCCGAGGCCGGCACCGGCATAGTGCAGGTGCACCAGGCTCGCCCACCGTGGAAAAACACCGCTTATGGCAATCAAGTCACTGTTTTTGTGGCCGTTTTTGAGCGATCGGCAGGATTGGCACGGCTATTGCGAAGAACCCGGGTGCAGTCGGGGCATTTCCCGATCAATTCTGCAGCGAGGTATTTGACATGAGCATGAAACGACGCGATTTCCTCAAGGCCGGCGCCGGTGTGGGTGCCGGCGTCCTCGGCGCACCGATGGTCGCCAAATCCCAGTCCAGCCAGACGTTCACCTGGCGGATGACCAACGCCTACCCGCCGGAGTCCCCCTTTTATGTCAGCGGACCGGGCAGCCCGGAAGATTTCTGTCGCAAGGTCGAGGCGATGTCCGGTGGTCGGCTTCGGATTCAACACTTTGCCGCCGGCGAACTGATTCCAGCCCTCGAGGGCTACGAGGCCGTCTCGGCCGGCACCGTCGAGATGAACGCCGCCAACGCCTACTTCTGGGCGGGTCAGATCCCCGCCGCGCAGTACTTCACCACCGTCCCCTTCGGGATGAACTTCCAGGGCATGAACGCCTGGCTCTACCACGGCGGCGGCCTGGAGCTGTGGCACGAGCTTTATGCCGACCGCGGGTTGGTGGCCTTCCCAATGGGGAATACCGGGGTGCAGATGACCGGCTGGTTCCGCGAGCCCATCACATCCGTGGACGACTTTGACGGCTTGACCATGCGCATCCCCGGACTTGCGGGCAAGGTCTATGCCGAGCTGGGTGTGAACGTACGGCTGCTGCCGGGCGGCGAAATCTTCCCGGCACTGGAGCGTGGCGTGATTGATGCTGCCGAATTTGTCGGGCCCTACCAGGACCGGCGGCTCGGCCTGCATCAGGCAGCCCAGTACTACTACACCACCGGCTGGCATGAACCGAGCAATGCCACGGAGTTGCTGATCAACGCCGATGCCTGGGCGGAATTGCCCGATGATCTCAAGGCAATCGTTCGCACCGCCGCCATGGCCTGCAATCTCGAAAGCCACACCTGGTCCGAGGCCAATAACTCGGACGCGCTGACCGATCTGGTCAACAACGAGGGCGTGATTGCCGACACGCTCCCTGAATCGGTCGTCGCTCGTCTGCGAGAGGTCACCATGGATGTCCTCGAGCAGGGGGCCGCGGCGGATGCGGAAACCCGCAAGGTGCATGACGCCTACTTTGCCTTTCTCGACAAACACGCCTCCTGGGCGGCGTTGAGCGAAGGCCCGGTGCAGCAGTTCCTGAGCAATAGCTAGGCAAACCGCTGGCCCCGTTGGCACGGGCGGAGCGTCCCGGACCTCCGCCCGTGGCCTCTGGCATCAGCTCGGTCAACACCTGGAGGCGAACGATGCAATCGTTGATCAACACCATTGCCACCATCCTCGAAGCCAGCGGCTGGTTGGCCAAGGCCTGTGCGTTGGTTCTTGTCGCGCTGGTCACGGCCAATGTTTTTGCCCGCTATTTCCTCAGTGCCGGCAATGTCGGCCTTCAAGAGCTGGAATGGCATTTGATTTCACCCATCGCACTGCTGGGCATGTCCTATGCGCTGCAACATGGCGAACATGTCCGCGTGGATGTCTTCTACGAGAAGATGAGCGAGCAGACGCGCATTCTCGTCGACATGCTGACCGCCGTGCTGACCTTCGCCGTGGGGGCCTATCTGGCCTGGGTGTCCATCCCTTACGTCGAATCCTCGTTTGCCATGGGACAGGGCTCACCCGACCCGGGCGGTCTGCCGCATCGATTCCTGCTCAAGGCGTTCATCCCCATTGGCTTCGGGCTGTTGGCGCTGCAGGCGATCTCCGCCCTGCTACAGGCTCTGGCGCGGTTTCGCCACTGTCTTGAGGGACGGGCATCCCGTTCGACCAACCTTGCCAATACCGCCCGACTGGCGGAGGAAAACCGTTGAGCCCTCAAGAAATCCTTGCACTGCTCATGCTCGCGGGGTTCATGGGCATGATCTTTATCGGGATTCCGGTTGGTATCTCGCTGGCGGTGTCGGGCCTTGTGTTCGGCTATCTAGGGTTCGGATCATCCCTTTTCGGACTCCTGCCTTCGCGGATTTACGGGGTTGTCACCAACTACACCCTGCTTGCCATCCCGCTTTTTGTCTTCATGGGGGTGATGCTCGAGAAATCGCGTATCGCCGATGCACTGCTCGAGACGATGGGGCATGCCATGGGCAGTCTGCGTGGCGGCATGGGTATCGCGATTGTCCTGGTCGGGGTGTTGATGGGTGCGGCAACGGGCATTGTGGGCGCCACCGTGGTCACCGTCGGGCTTTTGACCCTGCCGGTATTGATGCGGCGCGGTTACAGCAACGGACTTGCCTGCGGGACGATTTGCGCTTCGGGCACGCTTGGGCAGATCCTGCCGCCGAGTCTTGTGCTCATCCTTTTATCCGACATCCTCGGCGAGTCGGTGGGGAGTCTTTTTGCCGCCGCGCTGATCCCGGGCCTTATGCTGGCAGGGGTGTATGTCATCTATCTCATCGGCCTTGGCTGGCTCCGGCCCGAGGTGGCACCAGCCATCCCCGCCGATGAGCGCGCCGAGATCAGTGGATGGGCCTTGATCGGACATATTGCACGCTCGGTGGCGCCCACGCTGCTTTTGGTCTTTGCGGTGCTGGGTTCCATCATTGGCGGCGTGGCCGCGCCGACCGAGGCTGCTTCGATGGGCGCCGCAGGCAGCCTGCTGATCGCCCTGGCCAGCCGCCGTTTGAACTGGTCGGTGCTCACGCAAACCCTCAAGGGGACAGTGAGCATCTCGGCGATGGTCTTTTTCATCCTCATGTGTGCCCAACCCTTTGCCCTGGCATTCCGGGGTCTGGGCGGCGAGCACCTGGTCGAGGCTTTGTTCGCCATGATCCCCGGCGGACTGACCGCCGAGCTGTTGTTCATGATGCTGCTGCTTTTTGTGCTGGGCTTTTTCCTGGAGTGGATTGAGATCTCCTATATTGCGCTGCCCATGTTCCTGCCCATTTTCCAGGCGGCGGATGTCGATATGGTCTGGTTGGGTATTCTGGTGGCCATGAATCTGCAGGCTTCGTTTCTGACACCGCCATTTGGCTGGGCGTTGTTCTTTCTCAAAGGGGTGGCGCCCGAGGGCATCACCACCCGGGATATCTACGTCGGGGTCCTGCCTTTCATCGGGCTACAAGTCATTGCCCTCGGACTGCTCTTTGTCTTTCCGCAAATGGCAACCTGGTTGCCGGCGGCGATCGGGTGGTAGGCCATGGAACTTCTCGGGCAATACAACGGATTCTGGCTGCTGGGACTGGCGCTTTCGTTGCTCGCAACGGGCCTGGTCGCCGGCATACTGGCCGGCCTGCTGGGCGTCGGCGGTGGCATTGTCATCGTCCCGGTGCTCTACCATCTGTTCACCCTGCTGCAAGTGGATGACGCGGTTCGCATGCACATGGCCGTTGGCACATCCCTTGCCACCATCATCCCGACCTCGATCATGTCGGCGAGGGCCCATTACCGCAAAGGGGCGATGGACCTGGCACTTCTGCGATCCCTCGGGCCGGCGGTTTTGGTGGGCGCGGTTGTGGGTGGCTTTCTCGGCAGCCTTTTTGGCGGTGATGTGTTGGGTTTCATTTTTGCAGCGATTGCGCTGGTGGTCGCCGCGAACATGGCTTTTCGCGCCGAGGGGACATCGCTGGCCAAAGACCTCCCCGGGCGTATCGGTCGCAGCGCCATGGGCGTTGGGATTGGCTCGATTTCGGCGGTGATGGGGATCGGCGGCGGCACGTTGGGTGTGCCGGTGCTCTCGGCTTTCAGCTTTCCGATTCGACGGGCCGTGGGCACCGCATCGGCGCTGGGGCTGCTCATCGGCGTCCCCGGCGCCGCCGGGTTTGTCCTGGCGGGCCTTGGCGTAGCCGAGCGCCCACCGGGCAGCCTTGGTTATATCAACCTGATCGGCTTTCTTTTGATTGTCCCGCTGACCATGCGCATGGCCCCGGTGGGGGCCAACCTGGCCCATCGCATCAATCCGGTCTGGTTGCGTCGGGCCTTTGCAATCTTTCTGGCAGCGACCGCGCTTCGCATGTTTCTGGATCTTTTCAACGGCTAAAAGCAGGACGTCCATGATCAACGACACCCTTGGCAACCGCGGCATGGTCACCGCACCCCATCATCTGGCCGCCGATGCCGGCCGGGATGTGCTGCGCGACGGCGGAAGCGCCGTCGAGGCCATGGTCGCCGCCGCGGCGGTCATCGCCGTGGTCTACCCCCACATGAACGCCATCGGCGGCGATGGCTTCTGGTTGATCGCCCAACCCGGCCAACCCCCCACCGGGGTGGATGCCTGCGGACCGGCCGCGGCGGCTGCCACGCCGCAGTGGTATCGGCAGCGAGGGATGACCGAGATCCCCGCCCGGGGCGCCGCGGCGGCGCTGACCGTGCCGGGAACGATTGGCGGGTGGATCAAGGCACTCCAATCACCCGGTAGTGGGACCGGGCAGCTGCCGCTCTGGCGACTGCTCGAGCCGGCGGTTGAGCTCGCCCGGCGGGGCGTGCCCGTCACCCGAGGCCAGGCCGACCTCACGCGGCAAAAACTCGAGGCCCTGGAAGTCGCCCCCGGGTTTGCCGAGACGTTTCTTGGACAAACCGCTGCGGCAACCCATGCCGGCGCCTCGCTTGTGCAGCCCGGACTGGCGGATACCCTGGAACACCTGGGCCGGGCGGGGCTGGATGATTTCTATCGCGGCGATGTCGCAAAGACCATGGCCGATGACTTGCAGCGCCTTGGCAGTCCGCTGGTGTTCGAGGACCTGGCCGCCTTCCAGGCCCTCGAGGTCGACCCCTTGAGCCTGAAGATCGGCCATGCGCGGCTCTACAACATGCCACCGCCCACCCAGGGCCTGGCCTCGCTGATGATTCTCGGCATCTTCGAGCGGCTTGGGGTGGACACGGGCGAGGGCTTTGCGCACGTCCATGGCCTGGTCGAGGCAACCAAACAAGCCTTTCGGGTGCGGGACGAGGTGGTAACCGATCCGCGCTGGATGCCCCGGCCCGCCGGAGAATGCCTGACAGCAAAGCGGCTGGATGCGGCGGCCAAGGCCATCGATCGCCAAAAGGCAGCGCCCTGGCCGTATCCGCCGGCGGATGGCGATACGGTCTGGATGGGGGCGGTGGATGCACAGGGCCGGTCGGTGAGCTTTATCCAGTCCATCTACTGGGAATACGGCAGCGGCGTTGTCCTGCCAGGCAGCGGTGTATTGATGCAAAACCGCGGGATGAGCTTTGGCCTCGACGCCAACCACCCCCAGGCACTGGCCCCGGGACGGCGGCCCTTTCATACCCTCAACCCGGCGATGGCGATCTTTGACGATGGCCGGCGCATGCCCTACGGCACCATGGGCGGCGAGGGTCAGCCCCAGACCCAGGCGGCGATCTTCTCGCGCTACGCCTTCTACGAGATGCCGCTGCAACAGGCGATTTCGGCACCGCGCTGGCTGCTGGGGCGGACCTGGGGCGAGCGCACCACCAGCCTGAAGCTCGAATCGCGCCTGCCCGAGTCATTGATGACCGCCCTGCGGGATGCCGGCCACGAGGTCGAGACCCTGGGTGCATACGACAGCACCATGGGGCATGCCGGGGCCATCGTGGCCCATCCCGACGGCTACCAGGCCGGTGCCGCCGACCCCCGCAGTGATGGTCATGTGGCGGCGGTATAACCGCCATCAAGCCCGCTAGCGCTGGCAGGCCGGGCAGTAGACGGTGGCCCGCTGTCCCAGCCGGGTTGATTTCAACGCCCGTCCGCACTGATGACAGGCTTCGCCGGCGCGCCCATAGACCGCCAGGGTTTGCTGAAAATAACCCGGCAATCCATCGCTGCGGGCAAAATCACGCAACGTCGTGCCGCCTGCCTCGATGGCCTCGCCGAGCACGGCCTTGATGTCCGTGGCCAGCTGCGCATAACGCCGTTGCGAGACACGCCCGGCCGAGCGCGCCGGATGGATGCCTGATCGATGGAGGGCCTCGGCCGCGTAGATATTGCCGACCCCGACAACCACGCGGCTGTCCATGATCAGGTTCTTGACGGCAACCCGACGGCCCCGACTGATCCGCCAGAGATGACCGCCGTCGAAGGCATCGGACAACGGCTCCGGGCCGAGGCGCTCGAGCAGCGGATGTTCATCGGGTAATGCCCCGGCCTCATGAAGGCTGCCGAAGCGACGCGGGTCGTTGAAGCGCAGCACCACCCCGCTGTCGAGCACAAAATCCACATGATCATGGGCCACAACGGGTGTATTGAGCGCAACAACCCGCACATGCCCCGACATCCCCAGATGCAGCAGCAACGAGGCGTCGCCACTCAGCCGAAAGATCAGATATTTGCCGCGGCGCTCGAGGGCGGTGATGTCGCGGCCGGCAACCCGTCCGGCGACGCCAGGATCGACCGGCCAGCGCAGCCGATGATCGCGAATGCGTAGCCCGTCGAGTCGCCGGCCGGTGGCATAGGGCGCCAAGCCCCGACGCGTGGTTTCGACCTCGGGCAGCTCAGGCACGGCGGCCCTGACCCGGGCATAAAAAAGCCCGCTCGAGGGCGGGCCTTGTGATCCGCGGTTCCATGGACGGCACTTACTTGATCTTGGCTTCCTTGTAGATCACGTGCTTGCGAACCACCGGATCGTATTTCTTGAACTCCAGCTTGTGGGGCGTGTTACGACGGTTTTTGTCCGTTGTGTAGAAATGCCCCGTGCCAGCGGACGAAACGAGCTTGATCTTGTCACGCATGATCTATCCCCTACACCTTTTCGCCGCGGCTGCGCAGATCGGTGACGACCTGCTCGATGCCAACCTTGTCGATGATCCGCATGCCTTTGCTCGAGACCCGCAGACGGACCCAGCGGCTTTCGCTATCCAGCCAGAAACGATGATAGCGCAGGTTCGGCAAGAACCGACGCCGCGTCTTGTTGTTGGCATGCGAGACGTTGTTTCCGGTCATCGGCCGCTTGCCGGTGACCTGACAGACCTTGGCCATTGGGGCCTCCCGATATCCATGTACCGATGGCGCAGCGTGATTTGCGCTCAGGAAACCGCGTTTTATACCAGCCTCACCCCGGGGCTGCAAGCATCGAGGACAAGGAGATGGCCGGCCGCCGGGCCTGAGAGTCATCAGCGTCCGTGCTGCCATCCCAGCCGGTCCGGCGACCGACCGGCATTAACTCCACCACAACCGGGCAGGGTGGCATATCCCCCATATGCGGGGTATTGCCCGTGCTCGCCCGCGTTTTTCTTGTGGCCCCCCGGCAAAGCCCTTAACCTTTGCAGGTGAACGTCGGCCCCAGTGGCCCCATGCCAAATGGACAATGCACCATGACCGATCTCGACCTCGCCGAAGCCAAGGCCAATATGGTGGAGCAACAGCTGCGGACCTGGGAGGTGCTCAACGAGCGCATTCTCGACACCCTCGAGCGCGTCCCGCGCGAGCATTATGCACCGGCGAAGTACAGCAATCTGGCGTATGCCGATATGCAGATTCCGCTCGGCCACGGCCAAGTGATGCTCGAGCCCAAGGTGGAGGGCCGTCTGCTCCAGGCACTTGACCCGCAGCCAACCGAGAAAACCCTCGAGATCGGGACCGGGGCGGGGTATCTCACCCACTGCCTGGCCCAGCTGAGCGCCCATGTCACCAGCGTTGAGCTGTTCCCGGATTTGCGCGAGCAGGCCGAACACAATCTGCAAAGGGCCGGGGTCGACAACATCCATCTACACACCGGTGATGCGGCTCGGGGCTGGTCCGACGGCCGGCATTACGATGTGATCGCCGTGACCGCCTCACTGCCGGAGATGCACCCGGGCTTTCACCAATCGTTGTCCATGGGCGGGCGGCTTTTTTTGATCGTCGGCCAGCCGCCGATCATGGAAGCCGTGCTCATCACCCGGGTCGGCGAAGACCAGTGGGCAACCGAGAGCCTTTTCGACACCAGTGCCCCGGCGCTGGTTGGCGCCCCCGTCAGCCAGCCCTTTGATTTTTGATCCGTCGGCACCCACCGACCAACCTGACAGGATGCTCACCATGAGATGCCTCCGGTCCCTGGCAACAGTCGTGCCCGTCGCCTTTGCTGCCGGCATTGCAGCCAATACGGCCGCCGCCACCGATTTGATGTCGGTCTACGAACAGGCCCGCGAAAGCGACCCGGTTTTCCAGCAGGCCATTGCCGATCGCCAAGCCGTCGAAGAATCCCTGCCCCAGGCCCGGGCGGCGTTGCGGCCGGAGGTCAACCTGGATACCACCGCCTCGTTCATCGACGCGCAGAGCAACCTCAGCGGACCCGAGGTCAGCGATGATTACCGGCAGCTGAGTTACGGGGTCACGTTGACCCAGCCCATCTACCGCTATGCCACCGCCAGCGCCGTCGACCAGGCAGACGCTCGCGTGGCCCAGGCCCGAGCCCGCTATGCCGCCGCCGAGCAGGCACTGGCCCTGCGGGTGGCCGAGCGCTATTTTGCCGTGCTGGATGCCCGGGCCGGGCTTGAAGCCGCCCGGGCGAGCCTCGAGGCCATCAACCGCCAGCTTGAGCAGGCCGAGCAGCGCTTTGCCGTCGGCGTCATCCCCCGCACCGATGTCGAAGAGGCCCGCGCCCAGGCCGATCTGGCCGAGGCCGAGCGGCTCCAGGCCGAAGACCGCCTCGAGAACCAACGCGAGGCCCTGCGCGAGCTCATCGGCCGCAGCCCGGCGACCCTCGCCGCAGTGCGCGAAGGCATCCGCCTCGAGCCGCCCAAGCCGGCCGATCCCGACACCTGGCGCCAGCGGGCCCGCACCGGCAACAGCGAACTGGCCGCGGCACGCTTTGCCGCCGAGGCGGCCATGTCCAATATCGAGGTCCAACGGGGTGACCGGCGTCCGACCGTCGATCTGGTCGCCGGCTTCGACGGCATCGAGCAATACGATCGGCTGGGCAGCGACCGCGACTCGGATGAGTTAAGTGCCAGCCTGCAGCTCAACCTGCCGCTCTATCAGGGCGGTGGCACCAGCGCTGCCATCCGCCAGGCCCAGTTTCGCTACACCGAAGCCCGCGAGGCGCTGGAAGAGATCCGCCGGCGCGTATCCAGCGATGCCGCCAATGCTTACCGCGGGGTATTAACCGCGCTGCGCCGTGTCGAAGCCCTCGACCAGGCCCGCACCTCAACCCAGGCAGCGCTGGATGCCACCCGCGCAGGCTTCGAGGTCGGCACCCGGACCATCGTGGATGTCCTCGATGCCGAACGCGAGCGGTTCAACGCCGAGCGGGACTTTCAGCAGGCGCGTCATGCCTATCTGCTCAACACCCTCGAGCTGAAAGCCGCCGCCGGGGCGCTGGCGCTGGCGGATCTCGAGCAGATCGACGCCCTGCTCACCGACGAATCCTAAGGCAGAAGCGGCGCGACCCAGTCCATCGTCCGCTTGCAGGCGCCGCCATGGGCGGCAGCCACCGATTGCGCGGCCTGTCCCATCCGCCGGGCGAGCGCCGGTTCGTTGAAAAGCGCGGTCAGTGCATCGGCAAGCTCATGGGGATCCTGGACCCGGCGGCGCCCGCCCGCCTCGGCGAGGAGGTTGTCGATCTCAACCACATTGCGCACATGGGGCCCCATCAGCACCGGCAGGCCAAGCAGCGCCGGCTCGAGCGGGTTGTGCCCGCCCACCGGGACCAGGCTGCCCCCCACAAAGGCCACGTCGGCGGCGGCCAGAAAGACCGGCAACTCCCCCAGGGTATCGCCCACGAAAACCTGGGTGGTGGCACTGGGGTGCTCGCCGCTGGATCGCCTCGCCCACTGCCAGTCCGCAGCCTGCGCTGCGGCTGGCGGTGGCAGCGTCACCCGATCGGGGTGTCGGGGCACGAGGATGAGCAAGGCCTGGGGGTGGGCCTGCAACAGCCGCTCATGGGCGGTGAGGATGGGCGCGATCTCATCACTGCGGGCACTGGCCGCCACCCAGACGGGTCGTTTTTGACCGAGCATCTCGCGCAGGCGGTGGCCCGCTGCCACCTGTCCCTCATCCAGGGTCTGATCAAACTTCAGGTTGCCGGTTGTCCGGATACGTTGTGCCGGCACCCCCAGCGTTGCCAGACGCCGGGCGTCATCCGGGGACTGCGCCGCGACCCGCCGGACGCCGCCCAGAGCGGTGGGGATCAGCGCCCCCAGGCGTTGGTAGCGGTGCAGGCTCTGTTCGCTGAGCCGGGCATTGACCAGCGCCACGGGGATTCCCGCCTTTTGTAGCGCCAGCAATCGATTGGGCCAGAGCTCGAGCTCGACCATGACCGCCGCCACCGGCCTTAACGTGGATAAAAACCGCGCCACCACCCCGGGGCTGTCCAGCGGCGCCAGCGTGACGCCGGCCACGGGCAGGTCAAGCTGCTCGACGGTCTGCCGGCCGGTGGTGGTGTTGGTGGTGAGATGGATGGATCGACCGGCGGCGGCCATCGCCCGCACCAGCGGGGCAACGGCCCGGACCTCACCCACCGAGGCGGCGTGGACCCAGACCACCGGCCCACCGCTCACCTCGCCGGGCCGCCCCAGCCGCTCGGCAAGCGCGGCGCGGCCGGCTTTATCCCGCCGACCCTGCCAGTACAGACGCGCCAGCACCGCGGGCAGCGCCAGCCGACTGAGTGCCCGGTAGACAAGCGGTGTCATCACACCAGCCGCTCCGCCGGTGGCGTGTCCATCAACGCATCCAGCCGATCGCAGACTGACTGAGTGGTGATCAACGACATGGCCTTTGGATCGCGGACCCGGCGGCCCCAGCGCAGGGCCTCGACGGGCCGGCCAAAGGCCTGTTCAACCGCCTGGGGGTAGGCATTGACCACCCAATGGCGGCCAAGGACCGGGCCGGTGCGCTGGGGGTTGGAAGTCGCGTACAGGCCGATGACCGGTGTCCCGGCCGCCACCGCCATGTGGACGGGCCCGGAATCCGGTGCCAATACCACGGTGGATTGCTGAATGAGGGCAAAGAGGGTTTTGAGATCGGTCTGTCCGGTGGCATTGATGACCGGCCCGGGCGAGAGCCTATCCTGCAGGGTCCGGCCATAGTGGTGATCGCGGGGATTGTCGGTGCCGGTGATCAACACCTGCATCCCGTGGTACTCAATGGCATGCCGGGCCACCTCGGCGTAATGCGTCACCGGCCAGTCACGGTAATTGCGAAAGCGCTGCGAGCTACAGGGACTGATCAAAAGCGTCGGCGCTGCGGCATCACCCAGCCAGGCCCCGGCTCGCGCACTCGCCCATTCCGGCACCGGCACATCCCAGCGCATCTCGCGCTCGGCAATGCCCAACGCATTGGCAAAGCCGAAGAACCCGTCGATGACATGACCGCGCGGCTGGGCGGGGATGCGCTCGTTGATGAAAAAACCATGCCCATCCCGGGACCGGGACCGGTCAAAGCCGATGCGCCGGCGGGCATTGACAGCCCGTGAGGCCAGCCCCGCCCGCAAGGCCACCTGCATGAGCAAAAGCGCATCAAAATCGCGCCCTTTCAATTGCCGGCGCAGGCCACCGGCCCCCGATCGCTTGTCATGGGTGATAACCTCCACCCCATCCAGATCGCCCAGCAGGGCCGATTCGGCTCGGCCCATGACCCAGGTGATCTTGCTTTGCGGGCAAAACCGCTGAAGGGTACGCACCATGGGCACCAGATTGCAGCAATCCCCAATGGCCGAGAGGCGCATCAGGCAGATCCGCTGCGGCGCTGATTGGCTTGGCGTGGTCGTCTGATGCCCCATTTGACCGTCCAACAACACGGAAATCGCTACTTTATCAGCCCCACCGGGGTGGCGTCGGACCGGGTCGATGCGCTTGCCTTTGACCCCGACCAGTTGGCCGCCGCCGGGCGCATCGACGGCGAAGCCCAGGGGCGGTCGAGTGTGTGGTTTTTTCGCTGGCAGCAAACCCCCATGGCGCTTCGTCACTACCAGCGTGGCGGCCTGCCGGCGCGCTTTAGCCGCGACCGCTATCTGTGGCGCGGCATCGAAAACACCCGGGTGTGGCGCGAACTGCAAATCACCGATGCGCTGTATCGGCAGGGACTGCCCGTACCGCCGCCCGTGGCTGGCCGGGTGATCCGCCGAGGGCTTTTCTACACCGCCGATCTCATCACCCAGCGGCTATCCGGCACCCGACCTTTCAGCGACCGGGTGCTGGCGAGAGACCCGGCGGGCGATGGCATTTGGCAGGCCATCGGCAAGACGCTGCGTCGCTTTCACGATGCCGGCGCCGGCCATGCCGATTTGAACGTGCGCAACATCCTCATCGGCGAGGCCAATACCGTCTGGTTGATCGACTGGGATCGCGGCCGGCTGAATGCCGATGTGGCGTTCCAGGCACGCAGCCTGCAACGCCTCTGGCGATCCATCCAGAAAGAGCCCGCCCTGGCCGCGGCGGCCGCCTCGGGCTGGCCGGCGTTGATGGCGGCCTATAACGCGCCGCGCTGAATCCGCTCGACAAGCGCGCTGGTGGACTCGCCTTCGACAAAATCCAGCACCCGCACCTCGCCACCGGCGGCGGTCACCGCCTCATACCCGGCAATGGCCTCGGGCGCATAGTCGCCGCCTTTGACCAGCACATCGGGCAGGATCTCGCCAATCAACGCCGCCGGGGTGTCTTCGCCAAACGGCACCACCCAGTCCACCGAGCCCAGCGCGGCGAGGACGCTCATGCGCTGGGCAAGCGGCATGATGGGACGCGACTCGCCCTTCAATCGCCGCACCGAGGCGTCATCATTCACTGCCACCACCAGCCGATCGCCCAGCGCCCGGGCCTGGGCCAGGTAATGGACATGCCCGGCATGCAAAAGATCAAAGCAGCCGTTGGTCATGACGATCCGCTCACCGCGTGCCCGCACCGGCGCCAACAACGCCTTGAGCGCGTTGCGATCGACAATCTGCTCATCGGCCCGGGAGACACCGGCGGCGGCCTCCAGCTCGGCGATGGTGACCGAGGCGGTGCCGACCTTGGCCACCACCAGCGAAGCGGCCAGGTTGGCGACCGCCGTGGCATGGGCCAGATCCGAGCCGCTGGCAAGGACCGCCCCCAGCAGGGCGATCACCGTATCGCCGGCGCCGGTGACATCGAAGACCTCGCGGGCATGGGCAGGCAGATGCAGCGCCGGGGCCTGCCGCCGCGCCAGGGTCATCCCGTCTTCGCCGCGGGTGATCAAAAGCCCCTCAAGGTCGAGGCCCTCGATCATGGGTCGAGCCGCCTCGGCCAGTGCCTCGCCGTCCCCCCTTGCCGGCTCCGGGGACGCCGGCGATGCGTCATGACCTGACCCGCGCCCCTGCATCTGCCAAAACTCCGGCAGATTGGGGGTTAAAAGCGTCGCGCCGGCGTAGCGCTGCCAGTCCGTGCCTTTGGGATCCACCAGCACCGGCTTGCCCGCGGCACGGGCCTGGTGGATGAGCGCCGCCACCTGCGAGAGCGTCCCCTTGGCGTAGTCCGAGACGATCACCACATCGGCGTGGGCCAGCGCCTCGTCATATCGGGGGCTCAGGCCGGCGGCCTCGGCCTCGGTAAAGGGCCGCTCAAAATCGAGCCGCATCAACTGCTGGCGCTGGCTCATCACCCGCAGCTTGCAGATCGTCGGGTGGGTCGCCACAAAAGCGAGCATCGGCACCACACCCCCGGCCCGCAGCTGCTCGGTGAGCAGGCGTCCGTGGTCGTCATCACCGGCAAGCCCCACCAGGTAGGTCTCAACCCCCAGCGCGGCCAGGTTCATGGCCACATTGGCCGCCCCACCCGGGCGAAGGTCCTCCTCATCCACCCGCATGACCGGCACCGGCGCCTCGGGCGAGATCCGCCCGGTCGGGCCCTGCCAGTAGCGATCAAGCATGACATCGCCCACCACCAGCACGCGGGCGTTTTCAAGATCAGGGATTTCGAGCTGCATCGGACCCTCGGGCCATTGCTTTTGTGGAATAATGACAGAAGTTTAGCAGCCCGCTATTGCCATCACGTGCCTCAGCCACCAGCAAGTGCCCCAACAAGTGTCCGACCCCCAGACCCGACCCGCCTATCATCCCCATAACACCGGCCAGTGGTTGATGATCGCGATGCTGTGGTTGATTGGCCGGTTGCCGCCACGGCTGGCCCTGGCCATCGGTGATGCCGCCGGCCGTCTTCTGCCGCGCCTCTCGCGCCGTCGCCGGGGGATTGCGCTTCGCAACATTCAGTTGTGCATGCCCGAGCTCGGCCCCGATGCGCGTGAGGCGCTGATGCGCGAAAACCTCCGGTACATGGGCCGGGCCGGTGCCGAGACCGCGCTCGCCTGGTTCGGGGGCGAGGCGGTGGATCGCATCCCCTGCCAGGTGCATGGGCTTGAGAACCTGACCGCCGCGCAACGCGATGGCCACCCGGTCATTCTGCTATCCGGCCATTTTCTCTGCGTGGAGCTGGCCGCCCGGCTGATCGGCCCACAACTGGACATGGCGGTGATCTACAAACCGCTGCGCAAAAAGCCGCTCATGGACCGGGCCATGCTTCGCAGCCGCCGGCGCACCCTGGTGGATGCCCTGTCGCGCAGTGACCTGCGCGGCATCGTGCGGACACTCAAGCAGGGCACACCGGTGTGGTATGCCGGCGATCAGGATTATGGTGTGGCCAACAGCGTCTTTGTGCCGTTCATGGGCGTGCCGGCGGCCACCATCACCGGGCTCACCCGGCTGGCGCGGCTCAGCAAGGCCCGTGTGGTGCCGCTTTTCTTCCATGCCAACGCCCGCGGCGATGGCTATGAGGTCACACTGGAACCGCCACTGGAAGGCTTCCCCACCGGTTCGGATACACTGGATGCGCAGTGGATGAACGCGGTGATCGAACGGGGCATTCGCGCGCATCCGGCGCAGTATCTGTGGGTGCATCGGCGCTTCAAGCACCCACCGCCCGGCGAGCGGCCGGCTTATCGCAACTCGCTGCAAAAGCACTACAACCGTGTGGAGGGCGCGCCATGGTGAAAACGGTGGACAACCCCCAGAGCATCCTGGTGATCGGGCCGGCCTGGGTCGGCGACATGGTCATGGCCCAGGCGCTTTTCAAAGCCCTGCGAGACCGTCACCCCGAGGTGGCCATCGACGTGGTCGCGCCCGACTGGAGCGGACCATTGCTGGCACGCATGCCCGAGGTCCGCGAGACCATCGGGCTGCCGGTCGCCCACGGTGAACTGGGGCTTCGCACCCGATGGCGCATCGCCCGCTCGCTGCGCCAGAAAGGCTATGACCAGGCGATCGTCCTGCCGCGGTCGGCCAAGGCGGCGTTGCTGCCCTGGTTTGCCGGTATCCCGGTGCGCACCGGTTACCGTGGCGAACATCGCTACGCGATCCTCAACGATATCCGGCCACTGGACGAGGGGGCGGTCTACCGCACCGTCGACCGTTATGTCGGACTGGCCCTGCCCCGGGGCGAGGCAATGATGCAGCCGCAGAACCGGTCGCGGGCCGAGGCGGGGGACGATGCGGGTCAGCCATCGGCCTCGACCGATCTGGTCCCGGTCAGCCGCGTCCCCAACCCCCGGCTGACGAGCACCCTCGAGCAGCAGGCAACCGCCATTCGGGCGCTGGGGCTGGACAAACCCCGTCAGCCCGCGGCCGACCAGCCCGGCGACCGGGGCATCCGGCCGCTGGCTCGCCAGGCCACCGACGAGGACAACACCGACAAACCGGTGCTGAGTCTCTGCCCCGGCGCCGAATATGGCCCCGCCAAGCGATGGCCGGCCGCCTACTTTGCCGCGCTGGCGCGTGCCTACCTGGATAAAGGCTGGCGGGTCTGGCTGATCGGTTCGGCCAACGACCAATCCATCGCCGCGCAGATCACCCAGCAGGCGCCCAGCGTCGAAGACCTGACCGGACAGACCGAGCTGGCCCAGGCCATCGATCTGCTGGCCGCCAGCCGCGCGGTGGTCACCAACGACTCCGGGCTGATGCATGTCGCCGCGGCCACCGGCACGCCGCTGGTGGCGCTATACGGCTCGTCGGATCCGCAATATACTCCGCCGCTGAGCGATCAGGCCCGGATCCTGTACCGGGGCCTGTCCTGCAGCCCCTGTTTCGAGCGGGAATGCCCGCTCGAGCATCTGGACTGCCTGCGGGGGATCACCCCGAC
>CAJXSH010000012.1 GCA_913061005.1 uncultured Ectothiorhodospiraceae bacterium
TTGGTGGGTGGTGAGGGGCTCGAACCCCCGACATTCGCCTTGTAAGGGCGACGCTCTCCCAACTGAGCTAACCACCCGGGAAAGCGGCGCTTAGTTTACTGCATCCTTGAGCGCCTTGCCAGCCTTGAAGCCCGGCACTTTCGACGCGGCGATGTTGATGGTGGCGCCGGTGCGCGGGTTGCGGCCGGTGCGAGCAGCCCGCTCGCGGACAGTGAAAGTGCCAAAGCCGACCAGTGTGACCTGATCACCCTTTTTCAGCGCGCCGGTGACGGTTGACGCGAAAGCATCAACGGCCTTGGTGGCATCGGCTTTGGACAGGCCCGCGGCCTCGGCGACAGCGTCGATAAGCTCAGACTTGTTCATGGATCGAATCCCCTTAAATGTTTATTACGATTGACGTCGTTCCCGACGAATTCACTGTGCACTGTTTTTGAGACAACAGGCTGACATGAAGTGGCCATTCAGGTGCCCGGCTTACGCGCGCTCTCTGCGACACATCATGCACATCCCCGGTATAGCAACGGCTCTGCGGCGCTGTCAAACAAAAGCGCCAAAAACCTGGGCCTAATGACGCCTCAACGACGGGGCTTCCGCTTCGCTGGAGGCCACCGCCTTGGCGGGTGTCTCGCCATCATCCACCCTGGGCGTCGGCTGCTGCGTGAGCGCTACACCAAGCACTTCATCGATCCAGCGCACCGGCCGGATATCCAGCTTGCCTTTGAGATCTTTGGGAATCTCGGCGAGGTCCTTTTCGTTCTCCTGCGGGATCAACACCGTGGTGATCCCGCCCCGCAACGCGGCAAGGAGCTTTTCCTTGAGCCCGCCGATGGGCAACACCTCGCCGCGCAGGGTGATCTCGCCGGTCATCGCCACATTGGCGGCCACGGGAATCCCTGTCAGCGCCGAGACCAGGGCGGTACACATGCCGATCCCGGCACTCGGGCCGTCCTTGGGGATGGCGCCCTCGGGTACATGGATGTGGATGTCGTTGTCCTGATGGAAGCCCGGGTCGATGCCCAGCACCTCGGCACGCGCCCGCACCACCGTCAGCGCAGCGTGGATGGACTCTTTCATCACATCGCCCAGCTGACCGGTGTTCTGCAGTTTGCCCTTGCCCGGCATCACCGCGCCCTCGATGGTCAAGAGCTCGCCGCCCACCTCGGTCCAGGCAAGCCCGGTCACCCGGCCGATCTGGTCACTGGTCTCGGCCACCCCGTAGCGGTAACGCCGCACACCCAGGTATTTGTCGAGATTGCGCGGTGTGACCTGCACCGCCCGGTCCCGCGGCTTGAGCAACACATCCTTGACCACCCGGCGGGCGATCTTGGCGACTTCGCGCTCCATGCTGCGTACACCGGCTTCGCGGGTGTAATACCGGGCGATGTCCCGCAGCGCGTTGTCGCTGACCTCGAGCTCGCCGTCCTTGAGCCCATTGGCCTTGAGTTGCTTGGGCAGCAGGTAGCTATGTGCGATGTTGACCTTCTCTTCTTCGGTGTAGCCGGACAGCCGGATCACCTCCATGCGATCGAGCAGCGGCTCGGGGATGTTCATGGTGTTCGCGGTACAGACGAACATCACATCCGAGAGGTCGAAATCGACTTCAAGGTAGTGGTCGTTGAACGTGGCGTTCTGCTCGGGGTCGAGTACCTCGAGTAGCGCCGATGCCGGATCACCGCGGAAGTCCATCGCCATCTTGTCGATTTCATCGAGCAAGAACAGCGGGTTGCGTGTCCCCACCTTGGCGAGTTTCTGAACGATCTTGCCCGGCAGCGAGCCGATATAGGTGCGGCGGTGGCCGCGTATCTCGGCCTCGTCGCGCACGCCCCCCAGCGACATGCGCACGAACTTGCGGTTGATCGACCGGGCGATGGACTCGCCGAGCGAGGTCTTGCCG
Source organism: uncultured Ectothiorhodospiraceae bacterium (assembly GCA_913061005.1). GTDB lineage: Bacteria > Pseudomonadota > Gammaproteobacteria > Nitrococcales > Nitrococcaceae > Spiribacter > Spiribacter pallidus. Next base: position 1,895 of record CAJXSH010000012.1, read on the forward strand.
ACCCCGGGGGGCCCGACCAGACAGAGGATCGGGCCTTTGAGCTTGCGCACCCGCTGCTGGACCGCCAGGTACTCGAGGATCCGTTCCTTGACCTTTTCAAGGCCGTAGTGATCGGCATCCAGTACCGACTCGGCGTGGCCGAGATCGTGGCGAACGCGGCTGCGTTTTTTCCACGGCAGCGAGAGCATCCACTCGAGATAGCTCCGCACGACGGTGGCCTCGGCGGACATCGGCGACATCATGCGCAGCTTGCCGAGCTCCTGGTCGCATTTCTCCCGCGCCTCTTTGGACATGCCCGAGGCCTCGATCTTCTGCTCGAGGTCTTCGATCTCGTTGGGCACATCCTCGAGCTCGCCAAGCTCTTTCTGAATGGCCTTCATCTGCTCGTTGAGGTAGTACTCGCGCTGGGACTTCTCCATCTGCTGTTTGACGCGTCCGCGGATGCGCTTTTCCACCTGCAGGATATCCAGCTCGCCTTCGATCAGCGCCATGAGATGCTCGAGCCGGGCCTGCACCCCGGCCATCTCGAGGATGCGCTGTTTCTCGTCGATCTTCAGGCTCATGTGCGCCGCGACGGTATCGGCCAGACGGCTGGGCTCGTCGATCCCCTGCAGCGACGAGAGGATTTCCGGGGGCACCTTCTTGTTGAGCTTTACGTACTGCTCGAACAGCGAGAGCAGCGAGCGGGTCATGACCTCGAGCTCTTGCTCGTCCTCGCCGCCTTCCTCCGGCATGGCGGTCACCGTCGCCTGGTAGTGGTCGGCATCGACCCGCAGGTCACGGACCCCCACCCGTTCGGCGCCTTCGACCAGCACTTTGACGGTGCCATCGGGCAGTTTGAGCATCTGCAGGATGTTGGCCATGGTGCCGACCGAGTAGATGTTATCCGGCGAGGGATCATCCATCTCGGCGCTGTGCTGCGCCACCAGCAGGATGCGTTTGTCTACCGCCATGGCCGCCTCGAGGGCCTCGATGGATTTCTCCCGACCGACAAAAAGCGGGATCACCATGTGGGGGTAGACCACGACGTCACGGAGCGGCAGCGCCGGTGTCTCGGCACCGGCCGCCGGAATGATTGGCTCACTCATGGATTGCCTCTTGGGGGTCGAGCCCCGGCAGCGGCTCAGTCAGAAGCCGCCGCCGACTGCTCGGACCCATCATAGATGAGATAGGGGGGCGTCTCGCCGCGAATGACCGCATCATCCACCACCACCTTGCTGACGTTCTCGAGCGACGGCAGGTCATACATGGTATCGAGCAGCACATGTTCAACCAATGTCCGCAGCCCCCGGGCACCGGTGTTGCGGGCAATCGCCTTGCGGGCCACCTCGAACAGGGCTTCGTCCCGGAATTCGAGCTCAACGCCCTCCATCTCGAACAGCCGCCGGAACTGCTTGACCAGCGCATTGCGCGGCTCACGGAGGATCTGGACCAGCGCCTCTTCGTCGAGCTCTTCCAGGGTCGCCACCACCGGCAGACGGCCAACGAACTCGGGAATCAGCCCGTAGCGGACGAGGTCCTCGGGCTCGACATCGCGGAGGGTCTCACCCACCGCCTTGCGCTGGCTCTCGCCCTTGATCTCGGCGGAAAAGCCGATCCCGCCCTTTTCGGAGCGCTGCTGGATGACCTTCTCGAGGCCCGCGAATGCGCCGCCGCAGATGAACAGGATGTTGCCGGTATCAACCTGCAGAAACTCCTGCTGGGGGTGCTTGCGCCCGCCCTGGGGCGGCACCGACGCGGTGGTCCCTTCGATGAGCTTGAGCAGCGCCTGCTGCACGCCTTCGCCGGAGACATCCCGGGTAATGGACGGGTTCTCGGCCTTGCGCGAGACCTTGTCGATTTCGTCGATGTAGACGATACCCCGCTGGGCCTTGTCGACATCGTAATCACAACGCTGCAGGAGCTTCTGGATGATGTTCTCGACGTCTTCACCCACATACCCCGCCTCGGTCAGGGTCGTCGCATCGGCGATGGTGAACGGCACATCCAGCAACCGCGCCAGCGTCTCGGCCAGCAGTGTCTTGCCCGACCCGGTCGGCCCGATCAGCAGGATGTTGCTCTTGCTGAGCTCGACATCCTCTTTGCCCTGTGCCGCCTGCATGCGCTTGTAGTGGTTGTAGACCGCCACGGACAGGACCTTTTTGGCGTGATCCTGACCGATGACGTGCTCATCCAGGGTGCTTTTGATCTCCTGGGGTTTGGGCAGGCCCGCGTCGCCTTCGCCGACCTTCTCTTCCATCTCTTCGCGAATGATGTCGTTGCAGAGCTCGACACATTCGTCGCAGACAAAAACCGAAGGCCCTGCGATGAGCTTGCGCACCTCATGCTGGCTCTTGCCGCAGAATGAGCAGTAGAGCAGCTTGCCGTTATCGTCGCGACCGCCGTTGTCTCTGTCAGTCATGGGCTACCTTTGCGCCGTAGGAAGTGGGACAGTTCCGACGATGCCCGCTTTTAGCGGGTCACGCAACCGCGTTAATCCGTGGGCAGGCTACTGCGGTCGGCGAGCACCTGATCGATGATGCCGTAATCGCGCGCCGCTTCCGGGGCCATGAAATTATCCCGCTCGGTGTCTTCGGCGATCTTCTCGAGCTTCTGCCCGGTGTGGTGCGCGAGGATCTGATTCAGCCGCTCGCGCATGCTCAGAATCTCGCGGGCATGGATATCGATATCCGTGGCCTGGCCCTGAAAGCCGCCCAGCGGCTGGTGGATCATCACCCGGGAGTTGGGCAGCCCGAAGCGCTTGCCCGCCGCGCCGCCGGCGAGGAGCAAAGAGCCCATACTGGCGGCCTGGCCGATGCAGACCGTGCTGACATCCGGCTTGATGAACTGCATGGTGTCGTAGATTGCCAGTCCGGCGGTGACCACACCGCCGGGGCTGTTGATATAGAAGTGAATGTCCTTGTCCGGGTTTTCCGACTCCAGGAACAGAAGCTGCGCGATCAGCAGATTGGCCTGGTGATCCTCCACCGGCCCGACCAGAAAGATCACCCGCTCTTTGAGCAGGCGCGAGTAGATATCAAAGGCGCGTTCGCCGCGGGAGGTCTGTTCCACCACCATCGGCACGAGGCCGGTGGCCATGGGGCTGTCTTCGCGGTGCTCGTCGTTCATCAACGTCTCGACTCCCGGCCGCTTATCCGGCCTTGGCGTTGTCTTCATCCTCGACACCGCTGGTCAGGGCATCGAGGCTCATCGGTTTGTCGGTGACACTGGCCTGCTCGGCCACCCAGTCCACGACCTGATCTTCCATGACCTGCAACTGCAGGCTTTGCATCATCTCCTGATTCTGCAGGTAGTACTGCATCACCTGCTCGGGCTGCTCGTATCCGGATGCAACCCGCTGCAGCGCCTGCTGCATGCGCTCCGGCTCCAGCTCGATGCCGTTGGCGCGGACGATTTCGTTGACCAGCAGCCCCAGCTTGACCCGTCGCCGGGCCTCGCTCTCGAACTGATCCGCCGGCAGCTCGGGCTCGTCACCCTCGGCACCCGACTGCCGCATCCGCTCGCGGGTCTGTTGCCGGAGTTGGTCGATTTCGCTGTCCACCAGTGTCTGCGGCAGTTCGATGTCGTTTTGCTCGACAAGCGCATCCATGACCTGATTCTTGACCCGGGTCCGGGTTGCCTGATCGCGCTCGCGCTCGAGGCTCTCGGTGATGCGCTGACGAAGCCCGTCGATGCCGCCATCGATACCCAGCTTCTCGGCGAACGCCTCATCGGCATCGGGCAGCTCGGCTGCCTCGACCTTTTTCACCGTCACCTCGAAGGCCGCCTCGTTGCCGGCAATCGCCGGGTCGGGGAACCCTTCCGGAAACGTGTAGGTCACGGTTTTGGTCTCGCCCGCTTTCATCCCGACAAGCTGTTGCTCGAAGGGTTCCGGCATCTGCCCCTCGCCCAGCGGGACCGGGACATCTTCGCCGCTGTTGCCCTCGAAGTCCTCGCCATCGATCTTGCCCTCAAAATCGATGGTGACCTGATCGCCCTCGGCGGCGGCCCGGTCGACTTCGGCGTACTCGGCGTGCTGTTTGCGCAAACGATCCAGGATCCGGTCGACGTCGGCGGCCTCGATATCCACCACCGGTCGGGTCAGCTCGATGTTCTCGATGCCACTGACCTCGATATCGGGGATCACCTCGAAGGCCGCCTCGTATTCGATGTCACTGCCCTCTTCGAGATTGACCGGCTCGATCTGCGGGCTACCGGCGGGCCGGAGCGATTCCTGCTCGAGTGCCTCGGCATAGGTCTGTCGGACCACCTCGTCGAGGACCTCGCCCCGCACCTGGGGGCCGTAGCGCTTGGCCACCACCTTCATCGGCACCTTGCCGGGCCGGAACCCCTGCAGACGGACCTGACCGCGCATTTCGCGGAGCTTTTTATCCACCTGCTCATCGACCCGCTCGGACGGGACCTGAACCTTCAACTTACGCTTCAGGCCCTCGCCCGCTTCTACCGATACTTGCATCGCCCACCTCTAGTGACTGGTGCGAAAGGCGAGACTCGAACTCGCACGGGGGACAACCCCACTGGGACCTAAACCCAGCGCGTCTACCAGTTCCGCCACTTTCGCGCTTGTAAACCCAATCCGTCATCATACCGGCAAGGCTGCAGGCAAGAAACCTCAACGCGCCTGACCACGGCGCCGCATCAGCCATTTGTGCCCTTCGGCCACCAGGATGATCGGCAGACTGACCACAATGGCCAGAAGCCAGGCCCCGGGGCCGAGTGGCTGGGTTTCAAAGATCACCTGCATGGGCGGTAGATAGGTAAAGACAAGCTGTGCGGCGACGATGATCGCGATGGCCAGCCAGACCCTGGCATTACCGGTGATACCGCTGGTGTTCAGGATCCCCGTGTGCAGCCGCCGCGATGAGAACAAAAACCAGATCTCGAACAGTACCAGGGTGTTCACCGCAAGCGTTCGTGCTTCTGCAAGCGGCCGCCCATCGGCAAGCTCGCGGGCGAACAGGGCCAATGTGCCCGCGACCATGCATACCGCAACAATCAGAATCCGCACCAGTATGACCCGGGGAATGAGCGGCGCCGATGGCGAGCGTGGCGCGCGGGCCATGACATCGTCCTCGGGTGGCTCGAAGGCCAACGACAATGCCAGCGTCACGGCGGTGATCATGTTGACCCAGAGGATTTGCGCCGGCGTGATGGGCAGCATCCAGCCGGCCAGCACCGCCACCACCAGCAACAGCGCCTGCGCCGCGTTGGTGGGCAGCAGAAACGCAATCGATTTAACGATATTGTCATAAATCACCCGGCCCTCATGAACCGCCGCCTCGATGGTGGCGAAGTTGTCATCGGCCAGAACGATTTCTGCGGCCTCGCGGGCGGCATCGGTGCCACCTCGCCCCATCGCCACGCCGACATCCGAGCGCTTCAGGGCCGGGGCGTCATTCACCCCGTCACCGGTCATGGCGACCACCTCGCCCTGGCTTTGCAGCGCCTGTACCAGCCGGAGCTTGACCCGGGGCGAGACGCGGGCAAACACCGAGTGCTGGGCGGCGCAGCGCGACAGGGCCTCGTCATCCATCGCCTCGAGTGCTTCGCCGGTGATCCCCCGCTCGTCGTCGCCGATGCCAAGCTGACGGCCGATGGCAGCCGCCGTCACGGCGTGGTCGCCGGTGATCATCTTCACCCGCATTCCCGCTTCGTGGCAGGTCTTCACCGCTGCGATCGCCTCCTCGCGCGGCGGGTCGATGATGCCGACCAACCCGATCAGCGTCAGACCATCGATCCGCGACGGGTCATCGAGATCAACCCCACCGGGGGCGGTCTGCCGGGCGATGGCCAGCAGCCGCAGGCCGTCAGCGGCCATGGCCTCGGCCTGCCGGTGCCAGGCCGCCTCATCCAGCGGCTCGGTCCCATCGACGCCCAGCACCTGCTCGCAGCGGGGCACAACGGCCTCTGGCGCGCCCTTGACCATCAGCACCTGTCCCTCGCCATCGTCGGTGCCGTGGAGGGTTGCCATGAAGCGATGCGTGGAATCGAAGGGCAACCCGTCGACCCGCGGATGCGCCGAGCGCAGTGCCCGCAGCTCGACGCCGCAGGCCTTGGCAAAGTGCAGCAATGCCACTTCCATGGGATCGCCGCTGACCCTGACCTCGCCCTCGCTGTTGGCATGGACATCGGCGTCGGAACAAAGCACCACGGCGCGGGATAACGCGTCGACCACCGATGCCGGGGCCGGCTCCTCGGCCCGGGCTGCCTCCAGCGCCAGTGTCTTGTCATCCACCCGGTGGAGACCGTCACCCAGCAACACGGCGCGGACCGCCATCTCGTTGAGGGTCAGGGTGCCGGTCTTATCCGAGCAGATGACACTCACCGCACCCAGCGTCTCGACCGCCGGCAGTCGCCGTACGATGGCCTTGCGTCTGGCCAGCCGCTGCACACCAAGCGCCAGGGTGATGGTGACAATGGCGGGCAGCCCCTCGGGGATGGCCGCGACAATCAACGCCACCGCGGCAAGGAACATCTCGACGATGGAAAAACCATGCACCAGGATGCCGGCGAGCGCGGTAAACGCGCCGGCGCCGAGGATGATCGCGGCAAGGCGTTTGCCCAGCCGGGCCAGATCCCGGAGCAACGGCGTTGTCACCGACTCGACCGACGAGAGCATCGCGGTAACCTCGCCCAGCGCGGTGGCATCTGCGGTCTCGACCACCACGCCGGCACCCTCGCCACGGGTCACCAGCGTACCGGCATAGGCCATGCACCGCCGGTCGCCGATGGAGGCCTCGGCAGAGACCGGTTCGACGGACTTGCTCGCCGGCACCGACTCACCGGTCAACGCCGACTCGTCGATCGCCAGCCCCCGGGTTGTGACAAGCCGGATATCAGCCGAAATCTTTGACCCGGGCTCGAGGATGACCATGTCTCCGGGGACCAGCTGCGAGGCATCGATGGTCTGGCGGCGATTGTCCCGCCGGACCGTCGCCTGCGGTGCAAGCAACCCGCGAATGGCGGCCAGGGCCTGTTCGGCGCGGCCTTCCTGGATAAAGCCGATGACCCCGTTGATCAGAACGACCGCCGCGATGACGCCGGCATCAAGAAAATGGCCGAGTACAGCGGTGATCACCGCCGCGACGATGAGCAGCTGGATGAGGAGGTTGTCGAACTGGCTGATCAGCCGCCGCAGGCCGCTGCGCTGGGCCACTCGACGTTGTCGGTTTTCACCAAAGCGCTCGAGCCGGGGGGCGATCTGTGCTTGATCCAGCCCCCCACGGCCGGTCTGCAATGCCTCGAGCACCTCTTCGGCCTCGAGCGTATGCCAGGCTTCATGGCGCCTGATGCCGGCGTCTTGCCGCTGCGATTGATGGGCCTGCATGGGCATCCCTCGCCGCGTTGTCTACCAGTGGCTGGTGCCGGGTTCGCCTTTCCAGGGCCCGACCAACTCGCTTGTCACCCAACCGCCGTAGTACGCACCCCGCTGAGGCACGACCGCTTCGCCCCCGACAAAGCATTGCAGCGACTCCGGATAGGCCGACAGGTATCCGGCGATCGCTTCCGCGCCGGCCAGCGGGTCGGCATAACACCAGACCGCTGCCTTTAACTCCAGCGTCGGGGTGACGACATCATAGTAATCGGCCTGCCCTTTCCACTCACAGAAGCTTTGATGGGCCGAGGGACGAAGCCACTGCCGGTCAAACGCCCCGGCGGGCAGATAGAAAGCCGGTGGGCTGCCCGTCTCCAGCGCCCGGATGGCCTGTTGGCTGGCGGCGATGCGTCGGTCACCCGCCCAGATCTCGACGCGGCGGTCGTCAGCGACATAAGCCGGCGGCCGGGGATAATCCCAGACCGACTCCTGCCCCGGCCCCGGGGCAATGGCAAAGTCCGGCCGGGCGTCGCCGCGATAGCGCCACCCCTGTCGGAGCGATTCAAGGTCTGTCATCGGCGGTGTCTCCGTGGTCGATTCGTTGATCAATGGTCTGCAAAAGCAGCCGTCGGAACCATTGACTCATGGCGTCGTTGTGATGGCGCGCGTGCCAGTACAGGTACATGGGAAACCGCTTCTCCTGCAGCGCGCCGGGCAACGGCCGGGTCACCAGACGACCGTCCCGGGCCGCCAGTCGCCGGGTCAGCCGGTGCGGCAGCGAGAAGATGACATCACTATTGGCACAGGCATCCGGGACATTGGCAAAGCTCGAGAGCTTGAGCGCCACTTGACGGTGGACACCCTGGCGGGCGAGGCGTTCATCCATCATCGCCGGGCCGCGCCCGGTGATCGATACCACCCCGTGGCGGGCAGCGCTGTAGCGCGCCAGGGTCATGGGCGGGTCGGCGAGTGCATTATCCTGCCCCATCAGCACCTCGGAGTGGGTGTGGTCGATCACCCGCCGATGGAACTGCGCGGCCCCGGCCCAGGGCTCCAGTCCGCTGATGGCCAGATGCAACCGACCTTCGGCCAGAAGCGCAAAGTAATCATCGGGGTGCGAGTAGATCTCGAGCTGCATGTTCGGCGCGTTCTGCCGGATCGCCGGCACCAGGTCCGGCAGATAGATCGCCGCCTCCAGATCCAGGCACCCGATGCGCAGCGAGCCGGTGGCATCGGCCGGATCAAAATCGGGCGTGGCCACCAGGCCCGAGAGACCGGCCAGCAGATCGGCAAGCGGCTGTCTGAGGCCCTCGGCCCGTTCGCTGAGCGTCAGCCCCGCCGGCCCGCGAACCAGCAATGGATCATCGAAGGTTTCGCGCAGGCGGCCCAGGGCACGGCTGACGGCCGGTTGGCTCATGGACAGGCTCGTCGCCGCGCGGGTGATGTGACGCTCACGCAGAAGGGCCTCCAGGACCACCAGCAGGTTGAGGTCGACACCGCGGAGATTCGTTTCACGCATAGAGTAAATATAGATAATTCATTAGACGCATCATAATAGGCATCGTAGGGTTTCGGTTGAACCCAAGGACCTGAACCGGAGGATGCATGCCATTCACTCGCACGCTCAAAACCCTTGCCACCTCGGCGCTGCTCGGTGGTGCTGCCATCGCCGGCACGGCCCATGCCGCGGACTATGTGATCGACACCGAAGGCGCCCATGCCTCGATACAGTTCAAGATCAGCCACCTGGGCTTTAGCTGGCTGAAGGGGCGTTTCAATGATTTCGAGGGGGATTTTAGCTACGACGCCGACAACCCCGAGGCCTCGGAAATCACCGTGACCATCGACACCGCCAGCATCGACTCCAACCATGCCGATCGCGATGCGCATCTGCGCTCGGCCGATTTTCTGGATGTCGAGCAGTTTCCGCAGGCGCGGTTTGTCAGCACCGACTTCATCCCCCACGACGATGGCGAGGCCACCCTCGAAGGCGAACTGACGCTGCGGGGCGTCACCCGCGATATCGCCATTGATGTCGAGAAAATCGGTGAGGGCGAAGACCCCTGGGGCAACTATCGAGTGGGCTTCAGCGGCGAGACCGAGTTCCGGCTCGAGGACTATGGCATCGACTACGATCTTGGCCCGGCCAGCGAAGTGGTCTACCTCGAGCTCGAAGTCGAAGGCATCCAGCAGTAACCCCATCCAGTCGATATCAGGGAGCAACCAATGGCCAGGATTCTTGTCCTCTACTACTCGATGTACGGCCACATGGAGACCATGGCCCAGCGCATCGCCGATGGCGCACGGGGCGTGGACGGCACCACAGTGACCATCAAACGCATTCCCGAGACCATGGATGCCGAGGCGTTCGCGGCGGCGGGCGGCAAGACCGACCAGAGCGCCCCGGAGGCCACACCGGCAGAACTGGCAGACTACGATGCCATCCTCCTGGGCACACCGACCCGTTTTGGCAACATGGCCGGCCAGGTCCGGACTTTTCTGGATCAGACCGGCGGGCTGTGGGCAGAAGGCAAACTCGCCGGCAAGGTCGGTAGTGTCTTTACCTCGACCGGCACCGGTGGTGGTCAGGAGCAGACCATCACTTCGAGCTGGATCACCCTGGCCCACCACGGCATGGTGCTGGTGCCGCTGGGTTACACCAACCCGGTGCAGTTCGACATCTCCACCGTCAGTGGCGGCACGCCGTATGGGGCGTCGACCATCGCCGGGGGTGACGGCTCAAGGCAGCCCGACGACAAGGAACTCGAGATCGCCCGCCACCAGGGCGAGAAGGTCGCCGAGGTCGCAGTCAAGCTGCACGGCTGAGGCAAAGGGCGGCTTGACCAGGGCCGGGCCGGTGACCGACCGGTCCGGCTTTTTTGTGGCCGATGCGAGGGACTGGTGGGCCGTCAGGGACTCGAACCCCGAACCTACTGATTAAGAGTCAGCTGCTCTACCAATTGAGCTAACGGCCCTGAGAGAAATGGGGTGAGCGATGGGACTTGAACCCACGACCACCGGAGCCACAATCCGGAGCTCTACCAACTGAGCTACGCCCACCATTGTCAACTTTGTCCTGCCCGGTGACTGGTCGGGGTGGAGGGATTTGAACCCCCGACATCCTGCTCCCAAAGCAGGCGCGCTACCAGACTGCGCTACACCCCGCCGTGATCGCAGGCGCCCCGCGGCCGACTGACCGAGAGAAGCAGGATAATACTCAGCGCGCCATAGGCGGTCAATGTGCGTATACTCCGCCCCAGCGCAAGGAGTAACGCTTACATGACATTCGATTCCTTCGGCCTGCGTGCCGAACTGCTCGACGCCGTCAAGGCATCGGGATACACCACCCCCACCGCCATCCAGCAACGCGCCATCCCGGCCATCACCCAGGGCAACGACCTGCTTGCCGCCGCACAGACGGGCACCGGCAAGACCGCTGCGTTTACCCTGCCCCTGCTGCATCGCCTCGCCGCGCAACGCCCGGCAGGTAAGGGTCGGCCGGTTCGCCTGCTGGTCGTCGCCCCCACCCGCGAGCTGGCCGCGCAGATCCATGAAAGCGTCAAGAACTACGGCCGGGATCTGCCGCTGAAATCCGCCGTGGTCTTTGGCGGTGTCGGCATGCAACCCCAGATCGACCGGCTGCGTCGGGGCGTTGATGTGCTCATCGCCACGCCGGGCCGGCTCCTCGACCACCTCCAGCGCGGCCATGTCCGGCTCGATCGCCTTGAGACCGTGGTACTGGACGAAGCGGATCGGATGCTCGACATGGGGTTCATCCACGACATCCGACGCTTGCTCAAGCAGCTGCCACGCGAGCGTCAGACGCTTTTGTTCTCGGCGACCTTCTCGAGCGAAATCCGCCGACTGGCCAGCGGCATGTTGCAGGACCCGGTGGAAATCGATGTCGCGCCCCGCAACAGCGCCGCCGAGACGGTCGCGCAGAAGGTCTACCGCCTCGACAAGGCCAAGAAGCGCCAACAGCTCAGCCAGCTGATTCACGAGGGCGACTGGCAACAGGTCCTGGTCTTCACCCGGACCAAGCACGGGGCCAATAACCTCAGCCGGCAACTGGACAAGGACGGGCTGAGCGCCGCGGCCATCCATGGCAACAAGAGCCAGAGTGCCCGGACCCGAGCGCTGGATGGCTTCAAGCAGGGCCAGGTGCGGGTTCTGGTGGCCACCGATATCGCCGCCCGGGGGCTCGATATCGATCAGCTGCCCCATGTCGTGAACTACGACCTGCCCCAGGTGGCCGAGGACTATGTCCACCGCATCGGCCGCACGGGAAGGGCCGGCAACGTGGGCGAGGCCATTTCGCTGGTGGCCCCCGAGGAGAACAAACTGCTCAAGGGCATCGAGCGGCTGCTCAAACGCCCACTGGAGCGGGCCGAGACCACGGTCTGAACCCTGGATCATGGCGCGCCCGGCAGGACTTGAACCTGCAACCCTCGGCTTAGAAGGCCGATGCTCTATCCGGTTGAGCTACGGGCGCCCTGTGAGCATTGTAGCGCAAACACAGCCGGCGTAGAGTTCGCGCCCTATCGGGCTGAACGGGTGACAGGACAGGGTATGAGCGCAGCCATCATCGACGGCAAGGCAATCGCCGCGGATATTCGCGAACGGCTGACCGATCGGGTCAATGACCGGATCCGGGCCGGGCAGCGCCCGCCGGGGCTGGCGGTGGTACTGGTTGGTGACAATGCCGCCTCTTCGGTCTATGTCCGCATGAAACGCCGCGACTGCGCCCAGGTGGGGTTTGTATCCCACGACCATGACCTGCCCGCCGACACCGACCAGGCGGCGCTACTGGCGCTGATCGACCAGCTCAACGCCAGCCCCGAGGTCCACGGCATCCTGGTACAGCTGCCACTGCCCGATCACATCGATGCCCAGGCGGTCATCGAGCGCATCGATCCGGCCAAGGATGTGGATGGTTTCCATCCGCAAAACGTCGGCCGGCTGGTCCTGCGTCTGCCGGGGCTGCGCTCCTGTACGCCCCATGGTGTGATGACGCTGCTCGCCCACACCGATACCCCGCTCGCCGGGGCCCGGGCCGTGGTCCTCGGCCAGTCCAACATCGTTGGCCGACCGATGGCATTGGAGTTACTCAATGCCGGCTGCACCGTGACCATCTGTCACAGCCGCACCCGGGATCTGCGCGCCGAGGTGGAACGTGCCGATATCCTGGTGGCCGCCGTGGGCAGGCCGGGATTTGTCCCCGGGGACTGGATCAAGCCCGGCGCCACGGTGATCGACGTCGGTATCAACCGCCTTGAGGACGGCAGCCTGGTTGGCGATGTGGATGAGCAGGCCGCCGAGCGGGCCGCCTGGATCACACCGGTGCCCGGGGGGGTGGGCCCGCTCACCCGGGCCACGCTGCTCGAGAATACCCTGCAGGCTGCCGAAGCCCTGGATGGCTGAAAAGCGCGGGGCTTAAACCCGCTCAGTCACCGTGCTCGCGTAACATCGCCAGCGCCGCATCCAGGCGCTCTACCCCCAGTACCTCCATACCCTCGGGCGCCTGGCCGCGGGCCGGTGCGTTTTTGCTCGGCACCAGGGCCTTGGTAAACCCGTGCCGGGCGGCCTCGGCCAGTCGGTCCGGCCCGTTGGGGACCGGCCGGATCTCACCGGCGAGCCCCACTTCGCCGAATATCACCCAATCCTGCGGGATCGGCCGATCGCGCAGACTCGAGCTCACCGCCAGCAGCGCGGGCAGATCACTGGCCGTCTCGGCGATCCGCACGCCGCCGACCACGTTGACAAACACATCCTCACCATAGGTGCTGACCCCGGCGTGGCGCTGCAACACGGCGAGCAGCATGCCAAGGCGGTTACCATCCAGACCCACCGCAAGCCGTCGGGGATTGGACAACGGGCTCTCCGCGACCAGGGCCTGGAGCTCGAGCAGCAGCGGCCTTGTCCCCTCGCGGGTCACCAGAATGGCGCTGCCGGGCACCGGCTGCTCATGCCGGGATAAAAAAATGGCCGAGGGGTTTTTGACCTCTTTAAGGCCGGTGTCCTGCATGGCAAAGACACCCAGCTCGTTGGCGGCACCAAAACGGTTCTTGACCGCCCGCAGCAACCGGTAACGACTGCCGGAATCGCTTTCAAAATAAAGCACCGTATCGACCATATGCTCGAGCACACGCGGTCCGGCCAGTTGCCCTTCCTTGGTGACGTGCCCGACCAGAAACAACACCGTGCCGGTGCGCTTGGCAAACTGCACCAGCTGCGCCGCCGACTCGCGCACCTGGGCCACACCACCGGGTGCGGAACCCAGCTCGTCGCTGTGAATGGTCTGAATCGAGTCCACCACCAGCACATCCGGTTTCTCGCGGGCGGCGAGCTCGATGATGGCCTCGACCCGGGTTTCGGCCAAAAGCCGCAAATCGGCATCCACCACGCCCAGCCGCTCGGCGCGCATGCCCACCTGGCGCAACGACTCCTCGCCGGTGACATAAAGTGCGCCCTGACGCTGGGCCACCCGCGCGACGGCCTCGAGCAGCAGCGTGGATTTGCCAATCCCCGGATCGCCACCGAGCAAGACCACACCGCCGGCCACCAGCCCCCCGCCGAGGACACGATCAAGCTCGGCGATCCGGGTGGGGAAGCGCGCTTCCTGATCCCGCGGCACCTCGGCCAGGCGCTTGACCCCACTGTCACCGGCGTACTGGCCGGCCACACGTGTCGACCCGCGGCCCTTGGCGGTTGCAGGCGCCTGGAGCTGCTCTTCGAGGGTGTTCCATTGACCGCAGTCCGGGCATTGCCCGGCCCACTGCGGCGTCACCCCACCACAGGCGTTGCAGACGAATCGGGTTTTAACGCTGGCCTTGGCCATTATCCATCTCCCTGGCGGTAGACACGCTGGACCCGGGGGGTGAGCCGGCAGAAAAGCTCGTAGCTGATCGTCCCGCAATACCCGGCAACCTCGGTCGCCAAGGGGTCGGCGCCCCACAGCACCACCGGATCCCCCACCCGGGCATCGGGCACCGGGCGCAGATCCACCGCCAGCATGTCCATCGAGACCTTGCCGATCAACGCCGTCCGGCGACCGTTGACCACCACTGGCGTGCCGTCCGGGGCATGGCGCGGATAGCCATCGCCGTAGCCCATCGACACCACCCCGACGGGCATGGCCTCGGGGCAGACAAAGCGCGCCCCATAGCCCACGCCGTGGCCGGCGGGCAGGGTCTTGACCGAAACCAGACGGGCCTCGAGGGTCATCGCCGGTTGGAGCCGATCATGGATGGCGGCATCCGCAAAGGGCGAGGCCCCGTAGAGCATGATGCCGGGCCGGATCCATCCGGCCCGGGCCATGGGCCAGTGCAGCGTCCCGGCGGAGTTGGCAATGCTTGTCTGATCATCTGACACCGCATCCGTGGCCAGCGCCTGTTCGAGCGTCTCGACCTGGGTGGCCGTGGCCGATGCATCCGGCTCATCGGCACGGGCAAGATGCGTCATCCACCGCAGCTCACCCACCGCCGGCAGGGCTCGCAGGCGCTCGACCGCCGCGTCCGTCTCATCGGGCGAAAACCCCAGGCGTCCCATGCCGGTGTCGACTTTCAGCCAGCAGTCAATGGGCTGTGACGGCGCCGCGGCTGCCAGCGCCTCGATCTGCCATGGCTGATGGATGACGGCATCCAGTCGCCGCGCGGCGAATACGCCGATCTCGTCGGCGTCAAAGAACCCCTCGAGCAACACGATGCGTTGCTCGAGCCCGGCTTCGCGCAGGGGCAGCGCCTCTTCAAGGCAGCTCACGGCAAAGGCGTCGGTGAGATCACTGAGCGCATGGGCGACGGGCAACAGGCCGTGGCCATAGGCGTTGGCTTTCAAAACCGCCATGGTCCGGCCATCGGGTGCCGCGGCCCGGGCCATGGCCATATTGTGCCGCAGGGCGTCGAGATGGATCGTCGCCCGGGCCAAGCGGCTCATTGCCAGCCCCCGCCCCCGTAGCCGGCATCGGCGATGAAGTTCTCGAAACGGGTGAATTGCCCCAGAAAGGTCAGCCGCACCGTGCCCACCGGCCCGTTACGCTGTTTGCCAATGATGATCTCGGCGGTGCCGGTATCCGGACTGTCCTCGTTGTAGACCTCGTCGCGGTAGATGAACACGATGACATCGGCATCCTGTTCAATGGCGCCGGATTCGCGTAGATCGGACATGATCGGGCGCTTGTTGGGGCGTTGCTCGAGGCTGCGGTTGAGCTGCGAGAGCACCATGACCGGCACGCCCAGCTCCTTGGCCATGCCCTTGAGCGCACGGGAGATCTCGGAGATCTCGGCGGCGCGGTTTTCCTTGAACCCGGGCAGCTGCATGAGCTGCAGATAATCAACCAGGACCAGCCCCAGGCCGTGCTCGCGTTTGAGTCGCCGACAGCGGGCACGCATCTCGGTGGGGGTCAGCCCCGGCGTGTCGTCGATGAACAGATTGGCCTGGGAGAGCAGATTCATGGTGGAGGTCAGCCGCGGCCAGTCGTCATCCCCGAGCCGGCCGGAGCGGATCTTCTGCAGCTCGACCCGCCCCAGCGAGGCGAGCATGCGCATGGCGAGCGCGTCGGCCGGCATCTCCATGCTGAACACCGCCGTGGGCGGTCCCCCCTGCAGTGCGGCCGCCTCGGCGATGTTCATGGCAAACGTGGTCTTGCCCATGGACGGCCTTCCGGCGACGATGACCAGATCACCGGTCTGCAGCCCCGAGGTCATGCGATCGAGATCGGTGAATCCGGTCCCCAGCCCGGTGACATCGCTGTCCTGGTGATAGAGGGTGTCGATGCGGTCCACCACCTGGGGCAGGACATCGCGGACGCCCACAAACCCCTGACGGTTACGCCCCGATTGCTCGGCAATCTCAAAGATTCGCCGTTCGGCGTGATCGAGCAGATCCGCCGAGGTCCGCCCCTCGGGGTTGAAACCGGCGTTGGTGACATCGGTGCCGGCCTCGATGAGCTGCCGCAGGACCGACTGCTCCCGGACAATATCGGCGTAGGTGCGGATATTGGCGGCGCTGGGGGTGTCCCGGGCCAGCAGCCCCAGATACGCCAGCCCGCCGGCGTTCTCGAGCTCGTCGTTGGACTTGAGCCACTCCGAGAGGGTCACCGCATCCATCGGCTGGCCACCCTCGGCCAGCGACTCGATGGCGCGAAAGATCAGGCGATGATCGCGGCGGTAGAAATCATCCTCGGCGACCCGGTCGGCGACCTGATCCCAGGCCTTGTTGTCGAGCATCAGCCCGCCCAGTACCGCCTGCTCCGCTTCCAGCGAATGCGGCGGAACCTTGAGCGCGTCGGTGGGCGAGGCGTTGCGGGCTTCTGCCATGGTGGATCACGGAACGGCCGAAGCCGCCGGGATCAGGCCTCGCCGGTGACGTTAACGCTCACCGTGGCGTTGACATCGGCGTGCAGGTGCAACTCGATGCTGTACTCGCCCACCGCACGAATGGGCCCCTCGGGCATCCGTACCTCGTGGCGCGCCAGTGCCTCGCCCGCGGCGGTGACCGCATCGGCGACGTCCTGGGGGCCGACCGAGCCAAAGAGCTTGCCCTCTTCACCGGCATTGGCGGCGATGGTCACATTGAGCGCTTCAAGCTTCTCGGCCCGGGCCTGCGCGGTGGCCAGCTCTTCGGCGGCCTTGCGCTCGAGCTCGGCACGCTGTGCTTCGAAATAGGCGATGTTCTCGGCCGTCGCCGGTTTGGCCTTGCCCTGCGGAATCAGATAGTTGCGCCCGTAGCCGGGCCGCACGTTGACCTTGTCTCCCAGGCCGCCCAGGTTGGCGACTTTCTCGAGCAGAATGACTTCCATGATGGTATACCCCAGTCTTGTACGATTCGTATTTTATGCCGGCCGCGACAGCCGCGTGCGAAAATCCACAAAGGCATCTGCCAGCCCCAACAACGTCATTGGCCGCAGCATGAGCGGCAGAATCAGGTAAAACCCGATCAGCCAACCCACATGCCAGCCGCGTCGGGCCACCACCGCGTGGGCGACGGCCAGGGCCTGCAGCACGAACAACCCGCCGATCACCGTCCCGGCGTCGGCCATCAGCCCGGGCGGCGCAAAGCCACCGGCGAAAAGCCCCGCCAGCCCGGCGACCGCAAACCAGCGGGCAAAGCGCAGCTCGTGGAACTCCGCCCTGAATCCGCCCGGATTGTACAGCACCGCCTGCCACCAGCGGCCGAGCAACAGGCAGATCACCGCCACCGCCAGCATGTTCACCACCCACAGCCCGGTCAGCCTTGGCGCCAGCTGCGAAGCCGCCCGTTGCCATTCCGGCCCGGGCTCGCCCCCGGCAAGGGCCTGTGCCAGGGTGTTCAGCGTCTGCTGCCAGAAGGCCGTCGGGTCACCGTGCAGCCCATAGAAGGCCGCCACCCCCACGGCCGCCACCACGGCACCGGTCTGCAGCGCGAATGACAGCGATACGCTGCGCCGCAGGACCTCGGCGAGCAGCATCACCGGCAGCCAGATCAAGGCAATGGGCTGGAGCACCGCCGCGGGCATCCCCAACAGCAGGCCATAGAGCGGCCATAGCACAAGGGCCGCGCCGCCGGCGATCAGCGCCCCTTCGATCACCCCCCGGCGGAGGGTCACCAGCGCGATCACCGCGCCGCTTAGCCAGAACAGCAGCGGCATCAACGCGCCCAGCGCCACGATGCCGACGGCAGCCAGGCGCGAGCGCATCAGAAACGCCAGAAAACCGCTCATCTCAACCCACCGCGTAACCGCGGCTAGTGGCTGTCGGTGTACGGCAGCAGGGCCAGATAACGGGCCCGCTTGACGGCCGTGGACAGCTGACGCTGGTATTTGGCGCGCGTCCCGGTGATGCGACTCGGGACGATCTTGCCGGTTTCGGTGATGTACTGACGCAGGGTGTTGAGATCCTTGTAGTCAATCTCTTTGACACCCTCGGCGGTAAAGCGGCAATACTTGCGACGACGAAAGAAACGGGCCATGTCGGTTTCCTCTATTCCGTTTCGGCCAGCCGTTCGATGCGGCTGACGCTGATAATGATGGGATCGGTCTCGGCGTTGCGCTGACGCGAGCGGCGCAGGATGCCCTGCACCCGAATCGGTTCGCCCACCCCCAGCGCTCCCAGTGTCTCGGCGACACCGGCACCGGCGGCATTCAAGCCCACCCGAAACCGGATGGGACGCCGCGCACCGGCCTCGCGCTGCTCGGAGTCATGCTCGAGCAGCGCGCGGGCGATGGGCACACCGGCCGGGGAGTGACGGAGCTCGGCGGCATCCACCAGCCGCCCGGTCAACTCAACGCAATTGCTCACGACTGGGGTTCGGACTCGGCGGACGCCTCGGCCGGCTCGTCATCGCCGGCATCGCCGTCGGCGCTGCCCTCGTCCTCATCCCCGGCCGAGTGCTGTCCTTCGTCCGAGTCGCGACGCTCGTCACGCTCACGCTCGCGCTCTTCGTCCTGACTCTTGGCCAGCGGCGAGGGCTCGGTCACGGCTTCTTTGCGCGCCAGCACCATGTTGCGGATGACCGCATCGTTGAACCGGAACATCGACTCCAGCTCTTCGATATCGCTGGGTTCGCATTCCACGTTCATCAACACGTAATGGGCTTTGATGAGCTTGTTGATCGGGTAGGCAAGCTGGCGCCGTCCCCAGTCCTCGAGGCGGTGGATGGCCCCACCATTGCCCTCGATGAGACCGCGGTAGCGCTCGATCATGGCCGGGACCTGATCACTCTGGTCCGGATGGACCATAAAGACGATTTCATAGTGCCGCATTGTGGCTCCTTTCGGTTGATCCGGTCGTCCACCGGGAAAAGCCACCCGCACACACACGGCGGGCAGCAAGGAGAGCCGACGATCAAGCCGGCTAGCCGGACAGTATAACCACAGAGCCGATCAACCGGAACCCTGGCGTTGGCGCAGCGCTTCGTAGAGCACAACCCCGGTGGCCACCGAGACGTTCAGACTCTCGACCTGGCCGGCCATCGGAATGACTACGAGCTGGTCGCAGTGCTCGCGGGTCAACCGCCGCAGACCGCGCCCCTCGGCCCCCATGACCAGCGCCAGCGGCCCGGTCAGATCGGTATCGAAAAGCGCCGTGTCGGCCCCGTCGGCCGCACCCAGAAGCCAGATGCCCCGATCGGCGAGGCCCCGCAGGCAACGGGCCAAATTGGTGACCTGAAAAAACGGCACCGTCTCGGCTGCCCCCGCAGCGGCACGATGAACCACCGGGGTCAGACCCACGGCGCGGTCACGGGGGGCAATGACCGCATCGACGCCGACGGCATCGGCGCTGCGCAGACAGGCCCCGAGGTTGTGGGGATCCTGCACCTGATCCAGCACCAGCAAAAGCGGCGGGCGGTCAAGGCCATCCAGGTGCCCGGCCAGTGCGTCATCGCCGCGCGGTGTCATGCCCAGGGTCGCTACCACCACGCCCTGGTGACTGACCTCGGGCAGCAGTCGGGCCAATTCTCGGGCATCGGTCTCGTGCACTGGACAGTCAAGCGACTGACACTGACGTCGCAGCCGCTGGAGCCGGGCATCACGCCGGCGTTTATCCAGCCATACCGCTTCGATCCGCGCCGGGTCGTATTTAAGGGCGGACTGCACGGCATGGAGCCCGCCGATAAACTGGCGCTCGCCGCTCATCGCCGCTGGCGACGCCCTTTGGCGCTGCGCGGCGGTCCCTTGCGGCGGCTACCGGCTTTTTTCTCGCCCTTGCCGGCCCCTTTCGTCGACCGCGCCGGCGGTTTTTCGAGCACTTCGCCGTCGGGCCCGAGCGGGTGTGCCACCGGGTCGAAGTCGATCTTGCCCTCATCCACATTGACCTGCGCGAGCCGGACACGGATGCGGTCGGTCAGGCGATACTCCTTGCCGGTGCGCTCGCCCACCAGACGGTGGCCGATGGCGTCGTAGTGGAAAAAGTCCTGCTCGAGATTGGTGATATGGATCAGCCCGTCGACGAAGACTTCATCCAGCTCGACAAAAAGCCCGAACGAGGTCACACCGCTGATCACGCCGGTGAACTCCTCACCCAGGCGCTCGGCCATGAACCGGCACTTCAGCGTCATGGTGGCCTCGCGGGTGGCCTCCTCGGCCCGACGGTCGGTCATCGAGCAGTGCTCGCCCACCGTCACCAGCTGATCCTCGGTGTAGGGGAAGGCCTCCACCGGCTTTTTGTGGATGAGGTGCTTGAGCGCCCGGTGGACCACCAGATCCGGATAGCGCCGGATGGGCGAGGTGAAATGGGCATAGGCATCCAGCGCCAGGCCGAAATGGCCGGCATTATCCGGCCGGTATTCGGCGGCCATCATCGAGCGCAGCATGATGGTCTCGATGAGGTGGCGGTCGCTTCGCTGCCGCACCTTGGCCATGAGTTCGGCGTAATCGGCAGGACTCGGCTCATCGCCGCCGCCCAGCGTCAGGCCGGTCTGCGCCAGGAATTGCCGGAGGTTTTCCAGGCGTGTCTCGGCCGGCGGCTCATGCACCCGGTAGAGCGCAGGGATTTTGTTGCGCTCGAGAAACCGGGCGGTCGCCACATTGGCCTTGACCATGCACTCTTCGATCAGGCGGTGGGCGTCATTGCGCTCGGCCGGATGGACATCGGCCACCTGACCCTCGACGTCGAACTCGATGACCGATTCGGTGGTGTCAAAATCGATGGCGCCACGCTGGCGACGGTCGGCGCGCAGGGCCTTGAAAACGCCGTAGAGGTTTTCCAGATGCGGGATGACCTCGGCGTATTCGCGCTTGAGACTGGGGTCACGGTCATTGTGGATGGCATCCACCGCCTCGTAGGTCAGCCGTGCACAGGAGTTCATCACCCCTTCGTAGAAATGCGAATCCAGCAGCTGCCCCCGGGGGTCGATCTGCATTTCGCAGACCATGCAAAGCCGATCGACCCGGGGGTTGAGCGAGCAAAGCCCGTTGGACAGGCTCTCGGGCAGCATGGGGACGACATTGCGCGGGAAGTACACCGAATTGCCCCGCTCTGCCGCCTCGGCATCCAGCGCCGAACCGGGCTGGACGTAGGCGGCCACATCGGCAATGGCGACCAGCAATCGCCAGCCCTTGTCGGTGGGCTCGCAATAGACCGCATCATCAAAATCCCGGGCATCGGCCCCGTCGATGGTAAGCAGCGGCACATCGCGCAGATCGGTCCGCCCCTGCTTGCTGCGCTCGGGGACGGTATCCCCGATCTGCGCGCTCTCGGCAAGCGCGGCATCCGGCCACTCCACGGGGATGCCATGGGTGCGAGCGGCCACCGCGACCTCATCGCCCCGGGCAATCTCGGTGCCGAAGACCTCGATGATCCGGCCGATGGGCTGGCGTCGCTGCGAGGGCTGACTGACCACCTCGGCGGTGACCAGTTCACCGTTTTTGGCCCCATTGCGATCCGCCGCGGGGATGATCAAATCCTGGTGGAGGCGCTTGTTGTTGGGCACCACAAAACCGATGCCGCTTTCCTCGAAATAGCGCCCGGCAATCTCGCGGTTGGCATGTTCGATGATCTCGACGAGCTCGCCAGTGGGTCGGCCGGCCTCGTCGTCACCGGTCAGCCGGACCACCACGCGATCGCCGTTGAGCAGGCGCTTCATCTCGCGCGGGGCGAGGTAGACGTTGGGCCCGGGCCGGTCGGGATGGACGACACCCGAGCCATCGGCGGCAGAGCGGATCCGGCCCCGGACCAGCTCCTCGTTATCCACCACCACATAGCCGTTGCGCCGGTTGCGCACCAGCTGGCCATCGCGCTCCATGGCCTTGAGCCGACGTCTCAACCCCTCCAGGGCGTCCTCATCGGCCAGGCCGAACAGTTCGGCCAGCTCTTTGCGCCCGAGGGGCCGGGCCTGGGCCTCAAGCTGCTCGAGGATGTATTCCCGGCTGGGCACCGGCGAGCCATATTTCTCGCGTTCGCGGTCCAGGTAGGGGTCGTTGCCGGGATCGGCGGAGTCGGTTTTTTTTGCCATGCGCGAAGGATACGGCATGTTGGCAGCGGTGCCTACGCAAGCAGGCTGATAGCGCCGCCCGCGGCGGGTTCGCGTTTGACAGCCCCGGCGCCGGGCAGTATTCTCCGCAGCGCTGTCGCGCCCTGCGGGCACGATCAGTCAAGCCGAGGTGGCGGAATTGGTAGACGCGCTAGCTTCAGGTGCTAGTGGGGGTAACCCCGTGGAGGTTCAAGTCCTCTCCTCGGCACCATCGTCCAGCGGATGACGACGGATGATGGTATCGGCCCGATCCGGTCCGGTCGAGACAATATCCACCGGCACATCACAGAGTTCTTCGATCCGCTCGAGATAATCCCGGGCCGCCCGCGGCAGGTCGTCATAGGCCTGAATCCCCAGTGTTGAACACTGCCAGCCGGGCATCTCCACATATTCCGGTTCGCACTCGGCAAGCGCCTCGGCACCGGTAGGCAGGACATCCCGCGACTGGGCACCGCAACGGTAGCCGGTGCAGATACGCAGGGTATCCAGCTCGTCGAGGACATCCAGCTTGGTCATGCAAAGGCCCGAGAGACTGCTGATCTGCGCCGCCCGCCGCATGGCCACGGCGTCAAACCAGCCGCAGCGGCGCGGCCGGCCGGTGGTCGAGCCGAACTCGTGCCCGCGACGCGCCAGATGCTCGCCCAGATGGTCGCTGAGCTCGGTGGGAAACGGCCCCGCCCCGACCCGGGTGGTGTAGGCCTTGGTGATCCCCAGGACATAATCGAGCTCCAGCGGCCCGACGCCCGTTCCGGTGGCGGCGGCACCTGCCGTGGTATTGGATGAAGTGACATAGGGGTAGGTCCCCTGGTCGATATCCAGCAGCGTGCCCTGGGCGCCTTCGTACAAAAGATGCCGCCCATCCCGGCGGTGGTCCGCCAGTCGCTGGCTGATGTCGGCCACCATGGGCTCGAGCTGGGAGGCCATCGCCAGGCACTCCTCCTGGATGGCCTGAAAATCCAGTCCCGCCCCGCCGTAGTACTGTTTGAGGATGAAGTTGTGGTAATCCAGCAGCTCACCCAGCTTGGCGGCCAGCCGCTCGCGGTGGAACAGGTCACCGACCCGCAACCCGCGCCGGGCGACCTTGTCCTCGTAGGCGGGACCGATGCCGCGGCCGGTGGTGCCGATCGCCGCTTTGCCGCGGGCTTTCTCGCGGGCCTGATCCAGGGCCACATGCGAAGGCAGGATCACCGGGCAGGCCGGCGAGATCCGCAGCCGCTCGCGGGCTGGCACCCCCGAGGCCTCGAGGGGCTCGAGTTCGGCCATCAACGCCTGGGGCGAGAGCACGACCCCATTGCCGATGAGGCACTCGACCCCCTCGCGGAGGATGCCCGAAGGGATGAGATGCAGCACCGTTTTCTGTCCGTCGATCACCAGGGTATGCCCGGCGTTGTGCCCGCCCTGAAACCGGGCCACCGCCGCCACCCGGTCGGTGAGCAGATCGACGATCTTGCCCTTGCCCTCATCACCCCACTGAGAGCCGATGACCACCACGCTTTTTGCCATGCCGATTATTCCCCTTCGAGCGGCTGAACCGACCAGCCGCCCTGCCCGTCGGAGACGAGCATCCGATTGCAGCCCATTGTCTGTGGGTGATGACCGTGCCCCGGCAGCTGCCAGACCACCTGCTCACCCCGTTCGCGAAGCTCGGCGATACAACGCCGCAGCGCGGCATCATCCACCCACGGCGCCGCAATCCCGGTTGGCGCATGGTCAACCGCAGCCGCGGGCGCGGTGACCCGCAACAGGGTCTTGAGATCGGTGCTGAATCCGGTTGCCGGCCGCCGGCGCCCGAACACCGCCCCGATGTCGTCATACCGACCGCCGCGGCCGAGGGCCTGAGAGGCGCCCGGCACGTAGGCGGCAAACACCACCCCGGTGTGATAGCGGTAACCACGCAGCTCGCCCAGATCGAAATGCAGGACGAGCTGCGGCAGCCAGCGCTGCAGATGGGCCGCGATTGCCCTGAGGTCAGCGAGGGCGTTGACCACCGCCTCGCCCGCCGGGGCAAAGCGGCGTTCCGCCTCGGCAAGCACATCCTCGCCGCCGCTTAACCGGGCAAGCGCCAACAGCCGGCTGCGATGCGGGTCGCCAACCGCCAGGGTATCGAGGATCGCCTCGAGATCGGCGACGGCCTTGCGCTGCAGCGCATCCCAGAGCCTCGCCTCGCCGTCGCCATCCAGCCCGGCCTCAGCGGCCAGCCCGCGAAAGATCCCCACATGCCCCAGATCCACATGCAGTGTCTCGACACCCGCGGCGTAGAGCACCTCCGCCATGAGCGCGATGACCTCGACGTCGCTCTCGATACCGGTGTGGCCATAGAGCTCGGCGCCGAGCTGCAGCGGATTGCGGGCCGCACCCGGCTCGTCCGGGCGGGTTCGCAGCACGCTGCCGCTATAGCAAAGCCGGACCGGGCCGTCGCGCCGCATCTGATGGGCATCGATCCGCGCCGCCTGGGGCGTGATGTCGGCCCGCACCCCCATGGTCCGGCCGCTTAGTTGATCGGTCAGCTTGAAGGTCTGCAGATCGAGATCATGGGCCACCCCCGAGAGCAGCGCCTCGAGGTATTCAATCATCGGCGGCATGACCAGCGCGTAGCCCCAACGCTCGCATGTCACCAGCGCCTGGGTGCGCAGCCGCTCGAGCCTTGCGGCCGCCGGCGGCAGCAGTTCTTCGACCGCATCCGGCAACAGCCATGGATTGCGGGCAACCCCGCCGGTATCCGTCATATCCCCCCCTGGCGGATCAGATAAAGCAGCGCGACCCCCGTGAGCATGCTGGCAAACCCGGTCCAGCGCAGCGATTTGTCATTCTGCTGGACAATGGCGAACAGCGCCTTGCGCAGCGTCCTCGGGCTTAGAAAAGGCAGGATCCCCTCGATGATCAGCAGCAGTGCCACCGCTGTGAGCAGATCCTGCATCCCCCCCTCGCACGCACCGGCCTAGGGCCGGTTGGTCTCGATCTGGTCGAAGTACTGGAAGAACTCGGACTCGGGCGAGAGCACCAGCATGTCGCTGCGATCGCGGAAGGTGTTCTCGTAGGCCCGCAGACTGCGATAGAAGCGGTAGAACTCACGATCGCCGTCGTAGGCATTGGCGTAGATGGCCGTCGCCTCGGCATCCGCCTGACCGCGGAGCTCTTCGGCTTCACGCCTTGCCTCGGCAAGGATCTCGGCGCGGCGCCGGTCGGCGGCCGACCGGATCCGCTCGGCCTGCTCTTCACCCTCGGCCCGGAACTCACGGGCGACCTGTTCACGAGCAGCCACCATGCGGTTGAACACCGACTCGCTGACCCCCTCGGGCAGATCGACGCGCTGCAGCCGCACATCCAGCACCGAGACGCCCAGCGAACCGCCGGCGACGTTGGCCTCTTCGCTGAGGATGCGCATGATCTCGGCCCGATCGCCGGAGATGACCTCCTGGACGGTGCGTTTACCGAACTCATCCCGCAACCCGTCACGGATGATCTCTGAAAGCCGCAGGTTGGCCCGCCGTGGATCGGCCCGCACCGTGACGTAGTACTGCTCGACATCCTCGACCCGCCATTTGACGAAGGCATCGACGATGACGTTTTTCTGCTCGCTGGTCAGAAACCGCTGCGGGCTCTCGTCCAGCGTCTGGACCCGGGCATCCACCTTGCGCACGTTGTTGACGAACGGCACCTGGAAGTAGAGCCCCGGTGTGAAGTCGGTGCGAACCACCTCACCCAGCCGGAATTTAAGCGCCCGCTCGGTTTCTTTGACCGTGAATGTGCCGAAGGTGATCCCCACGACCACGAGGACGATCACGACCGCCCCGATAGAGGTCAGACGACTCATCAGCGTGTCTCCCGCATCCGCAGCGTCCCGGCGGTACCGGCGCTGCTCTGTGTCTGGCTCGAGCCACTGCCCGAGAGCGAGTTGTTCATCTGTGTGCTGTCGCTGTTGCCGGTACCGGTCCCGGTGCCGCTACTGCGCAGCATCCGGTCCAACGGCAGATACATCAGCTGCTGGCTGGACTCGTTGTCGATGAGCACCTTGCCACTGCGGCTGAGCACCCGCTCCATGGTGTCGAGATAAAGCCGGCTGCGCGTGACCTGGGGGGCTTTCTGGTACTCGGCGAGCTGTTGGGTGAACCGGCTGGCATCACCCTGGGCCCGCTGGACGATCCGTGCCAGATAGGCCTGCGCATCCTCGCGGATACGCGCCGCCTCACCCTCGGCCCGCGGGATGATCTCGTTGCGATAGGCCTCGGCCTGGTTGATCAGCCGCTCGCGGTCCTCACGCGCCTTGATCGCATCCTCGAAGGCGTCCTGCACCTGCTCCGGCGGCTGGACATCCTGGATGACCACTTCGACGACCTCGATGCCCGCGTCATACTCCTCGAGCACGCTGGTGATCAGATCGCGGGTCTGCTGGGCCACCTCGGCGCGGCCCTCGGTGAGGACGAACTCCATGCGCCGTTTGCCGACCACTTCGCGCAGCGCGCTTTCGGTGAGCTCTTTGAGCGTCTGCTGCGGATCGACGAACTCGAAAATGAACTGCGCCGCATCCGAGACCTGGTACTGCACCGCCAGCTGGACGTTCACGATGTTCTCATCCTCGGTGAGCATGAGCGCTTCGGAGAGCACCGGCCGGGTCTGCTGCGGTGAGACCGCCTGATAGCCCACGGTAATCCGGCGACGCGTCGAGACATCGACCGTCTGGACCGCCTCGATGGGATAGGGCAGATGCCAGTGCGGCCCGGGCATGGCGGTCTGTTGATAGGCGCCGAACCGGGTGACCACACCGCGCGTGCCCTCGTCGACGATATAGATGCCGGACAGCACCCAGCCGGCAAACACCAGCCCGATGATGATGCCGATGCCCTTGGCATTGGGTTTGCCCGGCCCCCGGCCTTCGCCGCCCTGAGCGCCGTTGCCGCCCCGGCGGCCGCCGCCGAAGAGCCCCTCGAGGCGCTGACGCAGCTTGCGGATTACCTCATCCAGATCCGGCGGCCCCTGATTGTTGCGTCCACCACCACTGCTCCAGGGGTCGCGATTGCCGCCACCGGGTTCGTTCCAGGCCATTCCATTTCTCCAGTTTCGGAGTCAACCCGGCGCCAGACATTCGGCGCCGGCCGTTACTATCGGATGACACCGCATGCCGGCGCCAGCCTCGTGATTCTAATGAGCCACCATCCCCACCGGCAACCGCGCCTGCGGGGTTTCGCTGTCCAGCTCGGCTTGCAGGCCCTCGTGACGATACAGCCGCTCGAGTTCGCGCCGTGGCAATTCCACGGTCAGCCGGATGCGACCGTCCTCGGTCCAGGCCTCATCCAGCACATCGCCGAGGCTGTAGAAGCGGGCCCGCAGACGGCCCTCGGCGGGGCTCAGCTCGATGGTGCCACAGGCCTTGTCCGCGCTGACCCGCTCGGCGATCGCCGCCAGCAGCGCCTCAAGCCCCTGGCCGGTGACCGCTGAGACCCAGACCGCCACCGGCACACCGTTGTCGTCACGATCGACCCGGGGCGCGACCCCGTGGGCGTCAATCTTGTTGTAGACCACAAGCTGCGGCACCGATTCGGCGCCCAGTGCCTCGAGCACATCCCCCACCTCGGCCATGTGCTCGGGCCGGGCGGGGTCGGCGGCATCGACGACGTGCAAAAGCAGATCCGCCTCGACGACCTCTTCCAGCGTCGAGCGAAAGGCAGCGACCAGCTGCGGCGGCAGATCGCGGATAAAGCCCACCGTATCGGCCACCACCGCCGCCTCACCACCGGCCAGCTCGATGCGCCGCATGGTGGTATCAAGGGTGGCGAAAAGCTGATCGGCCGAATAGACACCCGAGTCGGCGATGCGGTTGAACAGCGTCGACTTGCCGGCGTTGGTGTAGCCGACCAGCGAAACCGCCGGAAGATCGCGGCGCCGCCGGGCCTTTCGCCCTTGATCGCGCTGCTGCCGGACCCGGCCGAGGCGCTTTTCAAGCTGCCGGATGCGGGTGCCGAGCATGCGGCGGTCGAGCTCGAGCTGCGTCTCGCCGGGGCCGCGCAGACCGATGCCACCCTTCTGCCGCTCCAGATGGGACCACCCCCGCACCAGCCGGCTGGCGATGTGCCGCAACTGCGCCAGCTCGACCTGCAGCTTGCCCTCGTGCGAGCGGGCACGCTGGGCGAATATATCGAGGATCAGGCCCGTGCGATCGAGCACCCGACAACGAAGCACCTGCTCGAGGTTGCGCTCCTGCACCGGCGAGAGCGCATGGTTGACCAGCACCAGATCGGCGGCCTCGGCGTGCAGGCGCTCGGCGATTTCAGCGACCTTGCCGGAACCAAGGAACGTGCGCGGATCCGGTGTCCGACGCCGGCCGGTGTGTGCACCGACAACCTGCGCCCCGGCGGAATCCGCCAGGGCCTTGAACTCGTCGAGGGCCTCTGCCGGGTCGACACTGCCGTCATCAAGCTGCACCAGCACGGCCCGTTCGCCCCCACCGGGGCGTTCGAACAATTGCGCCGGGGCGGCTGCCGGGGCCGCGGTGGGTTCAGTCCTGTTCGGATTCGGGATTGCGTTCTTCCTCCAGCAGCCCGCGGACATTGCGTGTGGGCACGATGGTGGAGATGGCGTGTTTGTACACCATCTGACTGAGGGAGTTGCGCAGCAGGATGACGAACTGGTCAAACGACTCCACCTGTCCCTGTAGCTTGATCCCGTTGACCAGATAGATCGACACCGGAATCTTTTCTTTGCGCAGCGCGTTGAGAAATGGTTCCTGCAAAGACTGCCCCTTTGACATCGTTGGCGTGCTCCTTGATCGCCAGCCTTTTATTGTTGGTAGACACCCCACGGTAGCATGTCGCCGACCCGCTGCCGAAGCTTATCGTGCACCGCGGCATCGGTACTATCCAGCCAGACCAGATTGTCTTCCCGCCGCAGCCAGGTGAGCTGTCGCCGGGCAAACTGCCGGGTCGCCACCACACCGCGGTAGGCGAGCTCATCCGGGCGGATCATGCCATCCAGGTAATCCCATACCTGGCGGTAGCCGACCGAGCGCATCGCCGGCAGATCGCGGTGCAGATCCGCGCGGGCCCGTAACTGCTCGACCTCTTCGATAAAGCCCTGCGCGAGCATCTGCTCGAAACGCTGCTCGATGCGTCGATGCAATTCGGCCCGGTCTCCCGGGTATACGGCCACTTTGACCAGGCCATTGTGACTGGGTTCCGCGGCCGGCTCGCGCTGCAATCGACTGAGGGGTTGCCCGGTGAGGGCATGGACCTCGAGGGCGCGTTGGATGCGTTGTGCATCATTGGGATGGAGCCGCGACGCCGTATCCGGATCCACCTCGGCCAGTCGACGGTGCATTGCCGGCCAGCCCGCCTGGCTGGCCTGCGCCTCGAGCCGGGCACGCAGCCCCGCATCGGCGGCGGGCAACGGCGAGAGCCCCTGACTGAGGGCCCGAAAGTAGAGCATGGTCCCGCCGACAAGCAGCGGCAACCGGCCCGCGGCATGGCTGTCGGCGATGCACGCCCGGGCATCGGTGAGGAATTCGGCCGCCGAGTAGGGTTGTGCCGGATCGCGGATATCCACCAGGGCATGGGGGACGCGGGCCCGAACCGAGGCCGATGGCTTGGCGGTGCCAATATCCATGCCGCGATAGACCATGGCCGAATCGACACTGATGATATCCACCCCACCCAGGGCATGGAGCCCCAGCGCCAGGTCCGTTTTGCCGGATGCGGTGGGGCCCATCAGGCAGATCACCGGTCCGCCGGCAGGGGTTGATTCGCTCATCGGCCGCGCAGAAAAAGCCGATCCAGTGCCGCGGTATCCAGCTCGACCCAGGTCGGCCGGCCGTGGTTGCACTGATCGATGTTGGCGGTTTGCTCCATATCGCGCAGCAGCGCCTCCTGCTCGGCGAGGGTGAGCTGGCGGTTGGCCCGGACCGAACCGTGACAGCCCATGGTGCCGAGCAACCGGGCCAGGCGATCATCCACCGCGTCACTGCCACCGGCCTGACGCAGGTCGGCAAGCACGTCCCGCAGCAACGCCTCACCATCGGCCTGCGCCAGCAGCGCCGGCAGACCACGCAGCCTGACCTGCTCGGGGCCGGTACGATCGACATCCAGCCCGATGCCCTCGAGCAGCGGCTGCTGCGCCTCGACCAGATCCGCCTCGGCCGGCGTGACCGCCACCGTCACCGGCACCAGCAGCGGCTGGCGGGCGATCGCCTGGCTGGCGTACTGCGCCTTGAGCCGCTCATAGACGATGCGTTCGTGGGCGGCATGCATATCCACCAGGATCAGGCCATTGACCGACTCGGCAAGCAGATAGACGCCATGGATCTGGCCCAGGGCCCGCCCAAGACGCGGCAGCCGCGCTTGCTGATCTACCCGATCAGCCGGGGCGGCCTGGCGATCGGACGGCGCCGGGATATCGACGGCTGAACGGGTGTCGCCATAGACCGCCCGCGCCTCGGCCAGCGGCAGATCCAGCGCGGCGTCTGACCCGGTCGGCGCGGCCGGCGCGCCCCGCCGGGCCGATGGGGGTTGAGCGTGTTGCCACGACCCGGCAACGGCGGCTCCGGCCGGCGGCTCGGCCGAGGCGACGGGCGCAGCGGCACCCCCATGGGCCAGGGCCCGTGCGGCCTGCCTCTGCAGAAAGTCGAACACCAGTCTTGCGTCGCGGAACCGCACCTCGTGTTTGGTTGGATGGACATTGACGTCCACCTGGGCCGGATCCATCTGCAGATGGATGAGATAGGCCGGGAAGCGGTCTTTGAAAAGCACATCGGCGTAGGCGCGACGCAACGCCTGGGTGACCAGCCGATCCCGGATCATGCGGCCGTTGAGATAGACATACTGAAGATCCGGTTGCCCGCGGGCGGCGGTGGGCAGACCCAGCCAGCCGTGCAGCCGCAGACCGGCGGCCTCGGCATCCACGGCCAGGGCGCCGTCGACAAAAGCTGCCCCCATCAGATGCCGCACCCGGGTGACGGCCTGATCCGGTGCCAGGGCGGGCAGATTCAAAAGCTCGCGGGCGTTGTGGGTCAACCGAAAGGCGACCTCGGGCCGACCCAGTGCCACCCGGCGGAGCAGTTCCTGGATGTGGCGCAGTTCGGTACGCTCGGTGCGGAGGAACTTGCGCCGCGCCGGGACATGATGGAACAGATCGGCCACCGCCACGGTGGTCCCGACCGGATGGGGCGCCGGTGCCGGCACGGCATCCGGCTGGCCGGCCATACGATGACCGTGTTCCGCCCCGGCGGGCCGCGAGGTGATGGTCAGATCCGCCACCGAGGCGATGCTCGGCAGCGCCTCGCCACGAAACCCCAGGGTGGCGATATGCTCGAGGTCATCCAGCTCGGCGATCTTGCTGGTGGCGTGGGACTGGACCGCCAGACGAAGGTCATCGGCGTCCATGCCGCGGCCATCATCCCTGACCCGAATCAAGCGCAGGCCGCCGGCCTCGACATCGACCTGGATCGCCCTGGCCCCGGCATCCAGGGCATTTTCGAGCAGCTCTTTGAGCACCGAGGCGGGTCGCTCGATGATTTCGCCGGCCGCGATCTGGTTGACGAGCGCCGGTGGCAGAAGACGTATGGTCATGGGTGGATTATGACGTCGCCGGGGGCGACGGGGAAAGCCAGTCAGGGAATGCGCAGCGTCCGGCCGGCCATGATCACATCACCCCCCAGGTCATTGGCGCGCCGTAGCTCGCTGACCGAAACCGCATGCCGATGCGCGATCTGCGAGAGGGTATCGCCATTGCGCACCGTGTACTGGCCCGCCTCGAGGGCGAGATCGGGACGGGTCGAGGCGACATACTCGCGAATCCCGTGGACCAGACCGTCCGCCAGCTGGCGCTGATAATCCCGCGAGCGCAGCCGTCGTTCCTCATCGGGGTTGGAGATGAAGGCGAGCTCGACCAGCACCGATGGCATGTCGAGCGATTTCAAAACAGCGAATCCGGCCTTCTCGACCCGCCCGCCGTGGACATCGCCCAGGGCATCCAGCTCGCGCAGCAGCACCTGGGCAAGCCCGACGCTCTCCTCGACGGTGTGAGCGCGGGAGAGGTCCACCAGCACCGAGGCCAGCTCTTCGTCCTTGTCCTGCAGCGAGACCCCGCCAATGCGATCGGCCTGGTTCTCGCGCCGCGCCACCATGCGGGCCATCTCGCTCGAAGCCCCGTTTCGTGACAGCACAAAGACCGAGGAGCCCTTGACCCGGCGGTCGGTGAAGGCGTCGGCGTGCAGCGAGACAAAAAGATCCGCCTCGGCGGCCCTCGCCTTGCGGGTGCGCTCGCGCAGACCGATGTAGTAGTCGCCATCGCGGATCAGTACCGCCCGCAGGCCGTTGATGTCGTTGACCCGTCGTGCCAGCTTCTTGGCCACCGCCAGGACGATATCCTTTTCATGGGTCCCCGACGCGCCGATGGCACCGGGATCCTCGCCGCCGTGGCCGGCGTCGATGGCCACCACGAACTCGCCATCATCCGGGGCGGTCATCACCGGCCCGCGTTCATCCGTGCTCTGGCTGTCGTTGGCCGGGGCCGCCGCGCCGCCTCCGGGCTTGTTCAGATCCACCACCAGGCGGTGGCCATAGGTCTGGTTGGGGCGGATGGTGAACGCCTCGGGGGCCACCGCCCGGGCCAAATCCAGCACCACCCGGGTCCTGTCGCCCCGCTCGCCGGTCCGTATCCGGGCAATGGGCCCCTCGTCACGGATCGCGTCGACCGCATCGGCCGGCACATCGGCACTTAAGTCGACCACCACGCGCTGCGGGTTGTCGAGGGTGAACATGTGATGCTCGGCCGGGCCGGAGAGATCAAACACCACCCGGGTGTGATCCGGACCGTTCCAGGTCCGCACCTCTTCGACCACCACCCCGGCCTGGGCGGTGACGACCATGAAAAGCCCGCAAACTAAGCCGGCCAGCCTGCGCATCCCGTTGCTACCTCCAACCCTTGCTCGGCGGACAGTACGCCACAGGCACTCGAAGATTTCAATAAAAAACCGGCCGATTAGCTAGATAGCGCGATCTTCTCTTTCAATGTCTCAAGGATGGCCGCCAACCCCGTCCACTCATCCGGTCTGGCATCCAGCCGGGCACGACGTCCGTGGCCGACCACCGCCAGCTGCACCTGCAGGCTCGGCGGTGGCAGCACCCCCTGGCCGCGATCGGGCCATTCCACCAGCAGCAATCCATCGTCCAGCAACTCGCGCAGGCCGATGAACTCGAGTTCTTCGGGATCGCTCAATCGGTAAAGATCCAGGTGGAACAACCGCTCATCACCGAGTGCGTAGGGCTCGATCAGGGTATAGGTGGGACTGCGCACCGGGCCATCATGGCCGGCCGACTGCAGAAAGCCGCGGACCCAGGTGGTCTTGCCGGCGCCCAGGTCACCCTCGAGGTGAACGACCCCATGGCGTGGACGGATCGCGGCCATCGCCCCGGCGAGCGCGCGAGTGGCGGTCTCGTCCGGCAGATCGACGACCATCGGGCTCATGGGTTGACCACCCCGCGCAATGCCTCGAGCACATCGCCGGCGAGCAGGCCGCGTTCGCCATCCACCGCCGCCCGGTCCGCCGCCCGGGCGTGTGCGACAACCCCCCGACTGGCAGCGGCCGCAGGCGTCAGCCCCTGGGCGAGCAGGCCGGCGATCACACCGGTCAGCGCATCCCCCATGCCGCCGCTTGCCATGCCCGGATTGCCCTCGGTACAGACGTCGCAATCCCGGCCGTCGCTGATCAGGGTGCCGGCGCCCTTGAGCACCGCCACGCCGCCATATTGATCGGCAATCGCCCGCACCGCGGCAAAGCGGTCGCGATTGATGGCCTCGACATCCGTATCCAGAAGCCGTGCCGCCTCGCCGGGATGCGGGGTGAGCACCCAGTCGTCACGTCGCTGTGGCGCCCGGGCAAGCCAGTTGAGCCCATCGGCATCGACGACCAGTGGCCGGTCGCCATCACGGGCCGCCTCGAACACCGCCCGCCCCCACTCGGCTTGACCCAGCCCCGGCCCCACCGCGAGGACGTCGGCCCGCGAGCGCAGCAAAGACAGATCGCCGGGCTGCTCGAGCCCGTGCACCATGAGCTCGGGCCGTGCCCCGATGAGGGCGGGCACATGCCCCGCCCGCGTGGCGACACTGGTCAGGCCGGCTCCGCTGCGGGCCGCCGCCTCGGCGGCAATGCGCACCGCGCCGCCCATGCCATGGTCGCCGCCGATCACCAGCACATGCCCGAACGCACCCTTGTGCGCCGTGCGCGGCCGCCGTGGCAACGCGCCGGCGAGGGCGGTCGGGCCGAGTCGTTGCGCCGGCGGCTGGATGCCGTCATACACCGCCGCGGGGACGTGAAGATCATCAAAGACCACCTCGCCGACACAGTCCGCGGCCTGACCGGTGAAAAGCCCCTGCTTGAGGCCGATGAAAGTCGGCGTCAGCGCCGCCCGGATCGCCACCCCCATGACCTGCCCGGTCCGGGCATTAAGGCCGGAGGGCACATCCACGGCAACCACGGGACAAGGGCTTGCGTTGACCGCCTCAATGGCATCGGCCATCGGCCCGCTCACCGGCCGATCAAGCCCGGTGCCCAAAAGGGCATCGACGACCAGATCCGTATCGGCCAGACATTGCGAGGTAAATGGCGTCGGCGAGACAGCCGCGAGCGCCTGGTCGGCGGCTCGGCGCGCATCACCGCCGAGCCCCGATGAATCAGCGAACGGGCAAAGGGTCACCGCCAGACCGGCCTCGGCGGCGTGCCGGGCAATGACATACCCATCGCCGCCGTTGTTGCCGCCGCCGCAGAGCACCAAAAGCCGCCGGGCATCGGGAAAACGTTGCCGGATCAACCGCCAGGCGGCCCGGCCGGCGCGGGCCATGAGCACACCGCCGGGGATGGCGTGGTCCTCGATGGCCCGCCGGTCGAGTTCGCGGACCTGCTCGGGTGTATACAGGGCTTGGGGCAATTCGCTCATGGCGTGATTATAACGGCTCTGCCGATCACCGGCCGGGACTCGTTACAATGCGGCCATGGATGGCACCGCCGACATGCATCGCCTAAGCGACGATATCCGGCAATGGGCGGATGCGCTGGGGTTCGACGAGCTGGGCATCGCCCGGCCGGCGCTGGCCGAGGACGAAGCCCATCTGCTGCGCTGGCTGCAGGATGGCCGGCACGGCACCATGCGCTGGATGGGCCGGCATGGCGTCAAGCGCGCGCGGCCCGAGCGACTGGTCCCCGGCACGGTGCGGGTCATCAGCGTGCGCATGGACTACCGCCCGCCCGACCTCGAGGCGGATGATCAAATCCTCGCCGATGGCCGACGGGCATTCATCGCCCGCTATGCACTGGGGCGGGACTACCACAAGCTCATGCGCAAGCGTCTGCAACGCCTCGCCGAGCGCATCGAGGCGGCGGTCGGCGCATTCGGCTACCGAGTGTTCGTCGACAGCGGGCCGGTGCTGGAAAAGGCCCTCGGTCGGAATGCCGGGCTGGGCTGGATCGGCAAGAACACCCTGCTGCTCAACCGCCATGCCGGCTCATATTTCTTCCTCGGCGAGCTTTTTACCGATCTGCCATTGCCCGAAGACAGACCGGTCACCGAGGATCTGTGCGGCAGCTGCCGGGCGTGCATCGACATCTGCCCGACCCGGGCCATCACCGGCCCGCGGCAGCTCGATGCCCGACGCTGTATCTCCTATCTGACCATCGAGCATGAGGGCAGCATCCCGGAGGACCTGCGCCCTGCCATCGGCAACCGGGTATTCGGCTGCGACGACTGCCAGGCCGTCTGCCCCTGGAACCGCTACGCCCAGCCCACCGATGAGGCGGATTTCCACCCCCGGCACGGGCTCGAGACCGCCTCGCTGGTGGCGCTTTTTGACTGGGATGAAACGACCTTTTTACGCCGCACCGAGGGCTCGGCCATTCGCCGTCTGGGGCACGCGCGCTGGTTGCGTAACCTCGCGGTGGCGCTTGGCAATGGCCCGGCCGATCCCCAGGCCATCACCGCGCTGAAAGCCCGACTCGGCCACCCGCATCCACTGGTGCGCGAGCACGTCGTCTGGGCACTGGAGCGGCTGCAGCCCGGCCGCGCGGCGCAAAACCGCTGATTGCGATGACCGCCTAGCGCCGCCACCGGCGATAGCACCCCACCAGCCCGGCGGTGGAGCCATCCACGCCGTCCGCTGCCTGGCCGCCGGCGATGAGGGGTTTGAGATCCCGGGCCAGGCCCTTGCCCAGCTCGACCCCGAACTGATCAAACGCGTTAATCCCCCAGATGGCAGCCTCGACAAAGGTCCGGTGCTCGTAGAGCGCGATCAGCGCCCCCAACCGCGCCGGTGTCAGCGAGTCAAGCAACAGGGTGTTGCTGGGCCGATTGCCCGGGCAGCGGCGGGCCGCATCGACACCCGCCTCGGCGCGGCCGAGCATCAGCGCCTGACTCTGGGCGAACAGATTGGCGGTGAGCTCGAGGGGGTCGCCGTGCTCGCCGGCGACCGGCCGGGCCACCCCGATGAAATCCACCGGGACGATGTCGGTGCCCTGATGCAGTGCCTGGAAGAAGGCGTGCTGGCCAGGTGTGCCGGTCTGCCCCCAGATGGCTGCCGCCGTGGGCTGCTCGATGGCCCGGCCCTCACGGTCGACGGACTTGCCGTTGCTCTCCATCACGAGCTGCTGGAGATAGGCGGAGAGTCGGCCGAGTCGCTCGGTATACGGCACCACGGCCTGGCTCCGCCGGCCGAGCAGCGTGCCGTTTAACACCGAGACAAGCCCCAGCATCAAGGGCATATTCGACGCCGGCGGCGCCTCGGCAAAGTGGCGATCCATGCCATGGGCCCCACCCAGCAGCGCATCAAAGCCCGCCGGGCCGATCCCCAGCATGATGGCAAGGCCGACCGCTGACCACAGCGAATAGCGCCCGCCGACCCAATCCCACATCGGCAGGGCCGCCGCCGGATCAAGCCCCAGCGCGCGAACCCGGTCCAGATTGGCGGTGATGGGGATGACCTGCTGCTCGAGCACATCATCCGCCGGCACGCGCCGGCGCAGCCAGGCCATGACCTCGTGGGCGTTGGCCATGGTCTCGGCGGTCCCGAAGCTCTTCGAGACCACCAGCACCAGCGTCCGGGCCGGGTTGCAACGCGCCAGAGTCCGTTCAAGTTCAACGCCATCGACGTTGGCGACAAAATGCACGGCCGGCCCGTCGGCGATCGGTGCCAGGGCCTCGAGCACCAGGCGCGGGCCCAGATCGGAGCCGCCGATGCCAATGTTGATGACATGCTCGATGGGCTCACCGGTGGCGCCGGTGCGGCGCTGCGTCCTCACCGCATCGGCCATCTCGCGCATCTGCCGCCGGGCGCCGGCCACCGCCCGGGTGGTGGCCGCGCCCGCCCAACCCGCGGCCCCGTCCGGCACACGCAGGGCAGTGTGCAGCGCGGCGCGGCCCTCGCTGGTGTTGATCGACTCGCCGGCCAACATCCGATCACGCTGCCCGGCGACATCCCGGGCCTCGGCGAGGGCCAGCAGCGCATCGCGTGTCGCCCGGGTGAGGGGCTGTTTGCTGTAGTCGAGCAAAAGCCCGTCGAGTTCGATGGAAAACGCCTCGAAGCGCTGCGGGTCATCATCAAACAAACCGGCAATGGATCGCGCCTCGATGGATGCGCGCTCATCGAGCAGCGCCTGCCAGGCTGGCGTTGCCGTCAATGCCTTCATGACACCCCCTTCAGCCCCGGCGCCGGCAGGCTCACCGGGATGTTATCGATCAGCCGCGCCTGCCCCAGATAGACCGCCGCCGGGATGATCAGCGACTGATCCCCGGCGCCGGCGGGCGCGAGATCATCGGCTCGCCGGATCTCGAGATAATCCGGTTCGAGCCCCGCATTGATCAACTGCTGCTTGGCCTCGTCGATCAACCGGCCGAGCCGGTGGTCGCCGGCCAGCAATCGATCCGCCAGATCCTGGAGCGTGGCGTAAAGCGCCGGCGCCCGGGCCCGCTGTTCTGCTGTGAGATAGGCGTTGCGGCTGCTCATGGCAAGGCCGCTGGGCTCGCGGGCAATGGCGCCGCCGACGATCTCCACCGGCAGACTGAGGTCGGCGACCAGTTGGCGGATGACCATGAGCTGCTGGTAATCCTTGCGACCGAACACCGCCAGATCGGGCTGGACGATGTTGAGCAGTTTGGTGACCACGGTTGCTACACCGGTAAAGTGGCCGGGCCGGGAGGCGCCGCAGAGGATCGCATTGAGCGCCGGCACGTCGACCCGGGTGCGCAACTGCGGGCCTTCGGGGTAGATGGCCTCGACCGCGGGGGCGAACACCAGATCGGTGCCATGGGCCTCGAGCGCCGCACAGTCCGCCTCCCAGGTCCGGGGGTAGTTCTCGTAGTCCTCGTCGGGTCCGAACTGGGTGGGATTGACGAAGATGCTGGCAACGACCCGATCGCTGCGGGCCCGGGCCTCGTCCACCAGCGCGAGATGGCCACCATGCAGATTCCCCATGGTGGGCACAAAACCAATGCACTCTCCCGCCCGACGCCAGGCGGCGACCTGCTCGCGCAGCGGCGCAATGGCCTCGACCGTCTGCATGGATCAATCGAACCCGTGTTCGGGTCCCGGAAAGCGTCGGGCGCGTACCGCCTCGGCATAGGCACTGAGGGCACCGGGGATGGTGCCGGCATCGGCCATGAAGTCATGACTGAAACTGGGCGGCTGACCGGGCGTGATGCCGAGCATGTCCTGGAGGACCAGGATCTGCCCGTCACAATCGCTACCCGCGCCGATGCCGATGAGCGGCGTCTGGCACTGCGCCTGGACGGCCCGCGCCGCTTTCGCCGAAACGCACTCGACCAGCAGCATGTCGGCACCGGCGGCCTCCAGCGCTCGGGCGTCCTCGCAAAGCTGTGCCGCGCCCTCGTCGCCACGGCCCTGGACCCGGTAGCCGCCCAGTTGCCCGACCCGTTGCGGTCGCAGCCCGAAATGCGCACACACCGGCACACCGGCGCGGGAGAGCGCCGCGACGATGGGCGCCTGCTCGGCGGTTGCCTCGACCTTGACCATGTCCGCGCCGCCTTCTTTGATCAATACCGCCGCGCTCTCCAGCGCGCTGCGCTCGTCGTAGTCGCTGAGAAAAGGCAGATCCACCATCAGATAGGCCCGCGACAGTCCCCGGGCAACACAGCGGGTGTGGTAGGCCATCTCGGCGACGGTCACCGGCATGGTGCCCGCATGACCCTGTACCACCATGCCCAGCGAATCGCCGACCAGCACCAGATCGATGCCGGCGGCGTCCACCGCCCGGGCAAAGCTGTAGTCGTAGGCGGTCAACGCCACGATGGGCTCGCCATCGGCTTTCATGCGCCGCAATCGGGTCAGGCTCAGGCGTTTACTCATGGCATCTAGAGTACGCTTTTGTCCGGGTTGAAGTAATGCCGTCCGCTGCGCGCCCGGCCCATCTCCTCGAGCAGCATCTCCAGATGGGCCTCGCTGCCAAGCGGGTCGAGCCCGGCGCTGTTGACGATCAACACCGGGGCGTCGCTGTAGTGGTGGAAAAAATCCACATAGGCGCCGGCCAGACGCTCCAGATAGTCACCGTCAAGCCGCGCCTCGGGCCCTTTGGCATGCCGTTTGAGCCGGCCCTGGAGGACCTCGACGGGGGCCTGGAGATAGACCACCAGATCCGGCGCCGGCACGCTGGGCGCGAGGGTCTGCCAGACCCGGTCGTAGAGGTCGAACTCGTGGCTGTCGAGGTTGAGCTGGGCAAAAAGCCGGTCCTTGGCAAAAAGAAAGTCCGAGACCACCCGGGGCTGGAACAGATCGCTCTGGCGCAGTCCCGAGAGCATTTCGGCACGCT
This sequence comes from uncultured Ectothiorhodospiraceae bacterium, assembly GCA_913061005.1. Taxonomy (GTDB): domain Bacteria; phylum Pseudomonadota; class Gammaproteobacteria; order Nitrococcales; family Nitrococcaceae; genus Spiribacter; species Spiribacter pallidus. Next base: position 41,953 of record CAJXSH010000012.1, read on the forward strand.
GCATCAAAAAAAACAGCTGTGTCGGGAAGGCGCCCTCGCGGGGGTTGCGATAAAAGCGCTCGAGAAAGGGGTTTTCCTGGCTTCGCTCGAGCAGCGGCTGGGCGTTCATGCGCTCGGCAAGCTGCTCGGCCAGCCGCGACTTGCCCACCCCGATCGGCCCCTCGACCACCACATAGTCCAGCGCCCTGTCCGTCATGCCCTACCCGATTGCCTGCAATGCACCGCCATCCACCGCCGCGGCCAACGCCTCGGCGCTGCCCTTGCCCGGGATGATGCGGTGCGGGTCGATTTCGCTGAGAGGATACAGGACAAAGGCGCGTTCGGTGACGCCCGGGTGAGGCACCTGCAGATCCGGTGTATCGATGACCCGCTGCCCATAGACCAGCAGATCCAGATCCAGCGGCCGCGGCCCCCAGCGTGGCCCCTGGCGACGGCGGCCGGCATCCGCTTCGATGGCCTGCAACGCCGCCAACAGCTCGAGCGGCGAAAGCCCGGTCCGCAGCCAGGCCACCGCATTGACGTAATCCGGCTGATCGGCCGGTCCCATGGGCGGATTGCGGTAGAGACCGGAGGCGACATGGCAGCGGCTCTCGCCAATACCATCCAGCGCCACAATGGCCCGACGGACCTGGGCGGCGGGATCGTCCAGATTGCTGCCGATCCCGACAAAGGCGTCAACGCTGGGGGTCACTCGCCGCCAGACTCCACGGCCGAATCGGACGGCGCCGCATTGGCCTCGCCGGCATGGCCGCCCCGCCGGCGTTTGCCACCCCGCCGACGGCGCCTCGCCGGTGTGGGCGGCGGGGCGTCGGGGCTGCTGGTGGTGTATTCACGCCACCATTCCACCAACGCCTTGTCGGCCAGCCCGGCCTCACCACGTAGCAGCAGGAAATCATAGGCAGCGCGAAAACGCGGATGGGCAAAAAGCCGCTTGGCCTTTTTCTCGGAGCGGGTATCAAAGCGCGGTTGCAGCGCCCAGATCTCGCGCATCGGCTGCGAGAAGCGCTTGGGAATGGCCACCTGCCGCAGCTGGCGCTCCAGGGCCTCGGTGACAGCCTGCTCGAAGAGCTCCCGGTTGATCTGTGACTGCAACCGGCCGCCGGGCAGTTGCGCGAGGATCGCCGGCCAGATGAGCGCGGCAAACAAAAACGCCGGTGTCACCGGGCGTTCTTCGTTGACCCGTTTGTCGGTGCTCTCGAGCGCCCGGGCGATGAAGGTGACAAACTGCCCGTGTTCATCATCATCCAGGGCCGTATCCGAGGCCGGAAACAGATAGCGAAAAAGCCCGTGCTGGCGAAGCGTCTCGAAGGTCTCCACACCCTGGCCGGCCATGAAGAGCTTGAGCACCTCATCAAAAAGCCGCGCCGGCGGGATATCGTCCAGAAGCTCGGCCATCCAGGGGATCGGCTCGGCCGTGGCGGTGTCGATGGTAAAGCCGAGCTTGGCGGCAAAGCGCACCGCCCGAAGCATCCGCACCGGATCCTCCCGGTAGCGCACCGCCGGGTCACCGATCAGTCGCAGGCGACCGGCTTTGATGTCCTCCATGCCGCCGGCGTAGTCCACCACCGTGAAATCGGCGATGTTGTAGTAAAGCGCATTGATGGTGAAATCGCGCCGCAGTGCGTCTTCCTCGATGGTGCCGTAGACGTTGTCGCGCACGATCATGCCGTCCTCGGTGACCCGGTCGCTGTCGGTATCGCCATCGGGCGGGGTCAGCGCCCGAAAGGTGGCCACCTCGATGATCTCGGGGCCCCAGTGGACGTGGGCGAGACGAAAACGGCGCCCGATCAGCCGGCAATTGCGGAAAAGCGCCTTGACCTCATCGGGCGTGGCGTCGGTGGCGACATCAAAATCCTTCGGCTCCCGGCCCAGCGAGAGATCACGGACGCCACCGCCCACCAGATAGGCCCCGTAGCCGGCGTTTTTGAGCCGATAGAGTACGGTCAGGGCCTTGTCGCTGATCTGTGACCGCGAGATGACGTGCTGGTCGCGCGGGATGATGGCGGGTTCGATGGATTGTGGTTGCGGATCACTCACGGAGCGGCAGTCGCCTCTTGTGCGGTGGGTTGCAGCCCGTATAATACCAGCCCTTGTCTGGCGCGCCGATCGGCGGTCAAAAACGCCGGCCAAACGACAACGCTCCCATCGTCTAGTGGTGAGGACGCCGCCCTCTCAAGGCGGAAACCGGGGTTCAAATCCCCGTGGGAGCGCCACTTAATCAAACACTTACCGCACCCGCCACCTTCACTTGCTTAAAAGTTGTCAAAAATACGGTGAGCATCAGTCGCGGACGCATGAGGCCTCGAGTGAACAACTTCCCGCCAGGGAGGTGGCTAAGCAGGTAACAGGTGACTGAGCGGACGCGATTTATTTCGTTCGATGCTCAGACTCGCAAAATAACTACGGATCTCAGTCAGCCACCATTGGAGTGACTTCCTCTGGCCGCTCGTCGTGACAAACTCGGTGGAGACCCGTCTGCTCACCTTCGGCCTCGCCATCTTCTCGGCTCCGGAGACCGGCGTGAACTGGGCGACTATCAGTGCGGCCAAGCTGCTCAGCGTCGCGCCCCTATCAATCGCCTTCCTGCTGTTCCAACGCCAGTTCCTGAACTCCATCATGCGGGCAGGAATCCGATTGCTCCTGCAAGAGAATCAGTAATAGCGTAGAACACAAACAACTGAGACTGAGCGACGAGACGACCTCAAGATAGCCAGCCGCATTGAAGACACGATGTTTAGTTGCGCCGATGATGGCGGAAGTCGATTTCGGCATAACCCAGCGGGCAGTGCAGCAGGGGTTGAGCCGACTATCTCCCAGCGATATTCGACTTCTCCTCGCCCATGAGGCGCTCATGCTGGAGCAAACAACGCCGGATCGCTGTGTTGGGCTCATTGAGAACCGGCTAAGCACAGCCGAGGCGACCAACCTCGCGATGGCCTATCAGCGGAATCTCTCTCGAGAGGATTTACGCGAGTATCTCGACCTGACTGCCCAAGCCATGCTGGCGCAATTCCGCGATTCACCGCTACCAAAGACAATTTCTCCGAGCCAACAACAGATCGCGGCAGAACAGTTCGAGCGCGCACTCGCGCAACACCCTCACTTCGATCTTATCGCAAGCATTAGCATGCGCCCCAACGCGCATTCGGACGCCGAAATCTGTTGGATGACCACCCAAACTCTATGGGTCGCGATTGAACAGGAGGGCATCACTGGGGACTGGCTCATGATCCTGTTCGCCGAGGATCTTTAGGGAGCGCAAGGCGGGATACCTGACCCACTTGACCGGCACCTGCGTGGGTTCATCGACCGCTCGACTGTGATGCAGCTCCCAAACGTCTGCTGCATCATGCATAAGACTACCTAAGTGCGCTATTACCCAAGCACTATGAGCGCCCTTGCTTTACCGGTCGCTACGCGCACCCATACTTCGCTCAGGGTCCAACGCCAGCGCTACCGAACACACGCCGAGGCGCGGAGTGATGTGTTTGATTATATTGAGCGATTCCACAACCCGAGAATGCGTCGGCGGGTTGACCAACCAATGGATGAGAAACGACGCTTAACGAAACCGTCCGCAGTGGTGGGGTAGAACCACATCATCTGTCCGAGGTCCTCGCGGTCATCGCTAATACTGAAGTGACCAGAATCACTATCCTTGAGCCACGGCCCTCCTGATACTAGATCAGCACGCGGGTGCTCATGCGCGGCGAGTAAGACCGCGAGGCGCTCCTAACCAACACTCAGTGCTACGGAGAGGCTGCACTATCGATACTGCAAGACATCGCCCGTGCCCAAGACCAGTCCCACTGCTCCTTCAACGGGACCCTCATGAGACGGAACCAGCGGCCGCCTCGAACGCCACATGCGTGCCGCCGGCTTAACCAGACCAACGCTCATTGGCTATCTGAGCATCCCCAAACGTGCTGATACCGCCCACGCGGGGCTTGCGACTGGCCCTGAACGTGATCCCCTCGACCAAATAGTGCTGCATTATGGCCTCGCGGTTGTGCCAATAAATTTGACTGCCAGCAGGGACATAGGTCACCTTGCTCAGCACAGACTCGGGATTAGCCAAACGGAGTTTTTACGTTGTCCATCGAGGAGGCGATAAAGCTAGCCAGCCAGGGAAGGACCGACGCCGACGCGGCGAAGGAGATTTTATTCGCTAACGTATCGGAAATAGAAGAAACCGCTTCCGCCCTTTCGGTACAAGCCGACTACATTATCGAATCGACACTGGAGACGGCTAGCCGCCATCTACTCGCTGCAAGCGACGTTATTTCGCGGGTAGAAGACTACTGGCTTCAATGTGACAACGTCGCTGGCACGACACCATATGAAGTCATCGTACGTGCTGCTGAGTTTCTCGCTGCTGCTAGGCAAACCCTACCCATATCAAACAAAGAGCTGTGGAAGTTGGCTGAATCATCTGACTGGCGAAACCGCCTAGTCACGGGATGGATCGTACGCGATCGCAACGATCGTATCGCCAAAGAGGTCGCCGCGACTTTAGCGACCGATACATTTGCTGATGACAATGGGTTTTACCTTATCCGCGAGGCAGTAGGCGAATATGGTCAGTGACCGGCATCTTATGGTCAGCAAACCTCCTTGGGGGCTTAGACTCCTCCTCGCCCAAAGAGCTGAGAATCACCTAAGGCCATGCAGCATGAGCATATTCGGACTGCGTCCATCTTGTATCCCGCACACCCATCGAAGTGAGCCTTACTGGCTGTTAACCTTCAGTGAAGTCCTAGAATGTCGCCAAATGGAGGAGTCAGATTAAATGGCATTCGAATGGCCCCGATTAGAAACATATGAAGAGAACTTTGAGCACGAGATCCGGGAACTTGTTAAGGAAAAGGTCCTTACCTATTATCAAGCGGACCGGATAGTTAATTTGACGAAACAACAAATCGAGGAAGTGCGACACTTCTCAGAAGATATTCTTAACCCATATAGCGTATTAAATGTCGGTTTTGCAGAGCTAATAGCTGAGTGGGAGGATCAGGCATATAACTAACCGCACCCAATTCCGATCATTATGCAAATATCATCATATCCGTGCGGAGTCCCTGTCCTTTAGTTCCACCATTATCGCCAATTCGCAATGAACGACGTAAATTCCATACCTCGACCTCACCAATAAAATCCAAATTACAACTTATGACACCTTCGAGTTTTATCGGACCAAAAACGCAAACGAAGGACATTCCGCAAATCTATACTTAAACCTAAAGAACGCGCACGGAATTCCAGAACAAAAGTGCGACACCAATGGAATCAAATGAATTTATAATGCGGTTTGTGTTCCGTAACGCAGTTGCGAACACTCAGCCACGGCAGCCCGAAATTTCCGACTTAGAGGCACATGACTTTCGCCGCTGTATCACACCTAACTTATGCTGGGAACCTTTCTTGCTAACCGACCAAAACCCGGAACTAAGAATTACTCCCCCCAAAATACTTTATGACGGATACACAAATATTAACGGCAAACCGTTCGGTGTGTACATTGCTCGAGAGGGTCTCGCTGGATATCCCGCGCCAATCTTTCGCTTCCGCCTTAATGGTACGGTAAACAGCACCGCGTTCCGTCGAGTGATACGGGACACCAACCTCAGCATCACTAGTGGTTCCCGTGGGCTTGCCGGCGAGCCACCGTACTATGCTGAAGACCATAACGGCTATAGCGGCGTAGTAACCGAGGAACAGCAACGCACGTGGGCAGAGCTGATTGAAAATCCGAAGATCTTCTCCGGTTCCACAGCCCCCCCTAACGGACTCGTCGAGTTCGGATACTCTATACCTGCTGACAACTTCATTGCACAACCAATTCAGGTCCGAGATTAACCCTATGACCGCTTTTTTAATCGGCTCTAGCACTCATCAATCCACTCAATCGTACGGTACACTGAGTACCTTCTCAATTTTTCGGTTTTTTAAATGGTTAAATTCCTAATTCTCAAACCTCTTCTTGCCTGGAGCATTACAAAGATTTGATTTTATAAACCCTTCCCAGCCGCCGACGCCAGGGCTGAGTGCAATAAACCCTGACATGGGTTGGAATAGCCGGCTACCAAGGCCGATCGCCTCGGCGTTCGCAGACCCAACATCCACTGCCAATTCAGATAAATTGCCGCTTTTAGCGATGAATACGCTGTTTCCCAGCGCGTGTAGCGGATGCAGGTTTCGCTATATGCAGCCTCGACACCGCAGGATCAGCGTGATAACTTCCATTCGAGTGCTTTTTTTTTGACAGCACTAGCAGGCCGGGTAGTGCTATTATGCAAGAGAGCGAATACCAATGGATCAAGATATAATCGCCGAAAGGTTAGTTGCTGAGAATCGCGCAGACCTACGCAACAAAATTATTATAGACGGCGAGGATCTTAGCGCATTCGCCACAGCGGAACTCGGGCGTACAGTAAGCCCCTCCACGCTGTCGGACGCAATCCAGTCCTTCAAGAACCGGACCTACGACGACCGCGACGTCACTGTCGTGGATGCAGCAACCGCGCTTTGCCATCAAGTTGCGGATCGTGTCTGGGGGAAATGCAGCGATCAGGAAGCCGATGAGTGGGAAGAAATCGATATTGCTACCGATTGGATCATGGAGCCTGACTCAGACGGTAGCGAAATTAGGGTTGTTGTACGGCCCAGCTAGCCTTAATCCAGAAACCGCACCTATGCTTCCGCAATGATCAACGCCTCGGCTCCCAGATGATCACCGACGGTCAGATCCAAATCTCCTAACTCAGGAGCGCTGAAGTTCCAGTAAAAGGACATTCCACTAAATAACTCCCCTTGATGATCGCGATCAATCCAACGCTCAAAATCTGAGCGACAAACTCCATCCTTCAAGGGAAGATCAAACCACCCTTCAACCTTACAGAGCGGGATGGGGGAGCTTGAGAAGTCTACACCGACTACACGGACCGTCGACGCCTCAAATTCGCCAAAGGTATCCTCTTTCAGGATATCTCTCCACCCTTCAAAATTGTCAGCCACAAAGAGCCCGCCCACGAATGGCGCTACTAATTCAATAACGGCTGGCGAATTACCTTCCTTAGCTGCGTCCCATAGATTCTTTGCCTGCACAATTTTCGTCGGCAATAGAGCTGAGTATTGTGGCTGTTCAGCCACTCGGAACCACTTCATATTGCCGTAAACCGTGACAAATTCGCTCTGCATAGATCACCCCCACCACAACAGCGCTTCACAAATTCTACTCAACCCTCCAACAGTGCCGATTGGCCAAACTACGCATGCGACCCGACATACGGTTCATAGTTTTTCTCCAGTACATTGACATTGACCACACAGGCTTCCGTCGCAGCATCGTTAAACTGATAGGTATCCACGCTCACTCGGCATGTTGCCTCGAGAGATCTGCGAACGAGTACCCACCCTCTTCACGGAGATAGCGCTCCAAGCCAGAAAGATCGGCGTTGACAAAGCTGTCGTCGGACACCTCATAAGGCTTATCCATCGCGTTCACAATGATCGACATTCCGCCAATGGCGTAAATTGCGAGCATTGTTGCGATAAGCCCCGTTACACCGGGCAT
>CAJXSH010000013.1 GCA_913061005.1 uncultured Ectothiorhodospiraceae bacterium
ATCGTAGAGTAATAGACTTCATCGTTGAACATGGGTCGCAAACCGCACTTGATCTTGCCCTCGCTGAGTTTGGTGAGGGCGACAACCTAGAGCACCGGAGCAGAATACGACTCGGCAAAACTAATTTAATCGTAGAGCGACTCGGAAAACGCTATGTGAGCGTTATTCCAGAAACATGGGCCAATAGTCTTGGCGGACACGATCGAGCAAACCCAGAGCGTGATAATTATCTCTGGACTGGTTGCGAAAATTGGCGTCTTCCTTTCCCAGCGGGGATTTGGTTAGAGATACGAGAAGCAAGTAGGCAGGGCGCGTATGACCTCCAAGTTGCCGCAGAGGTAGGTCCTCTTAGGGACGGCGAGCAGCGCCGCCAACTTATACATCACTTGACGGCTTCGCTTAACGATTCCGGAGTGGAAAAAACCGGTTCGAAACAATGGTTCCGGTCTGGCGCGGAAAAAGACAGCGCGAAATATTCTCGCTTTTATAGCACTAAGGAAGGAGTCAAAGAAGCGGACAACATTCCCGACATCAAAACAGCTATCACCAAAGTCTGGGATGAGTTAGAGCAAATCATAGATCCTGTGAATACAGCGCTGCGCGCCTTTGCCCGTAAGTAACTGTTGATCCGGCGACCGAATCCGACAGTCAGGAGCCAAAGCACGGGAGCTTAGGTGGACCACCTTAAAGTCCGGATACGAGATGCCCCTTTAAGGGCCCGGCGGAAATTTAAGCCTATTTAAGAGGGAGTTGATGTATTCCTACGAAGAGCCTCGGTCGGCTATGAAACCCAGTGATTACGCTGCTCGATAAGTTTGTGTATTCCTTCGCGTTGCCATGTTGCGACCTTCTCCTGAAAAAACTCGGTATTCGCAATGGCGTTGTTAATCAATGAAGTTTCCTCTCGAGATCGAGCCCGTTTTATCAATCTTTCAAGCCGAGCGATAATTTCATCGATATCAGCGTAGGTATTTGCATTTCCTGTCCGGCTCAAGACTAACGATAACTCATGATTTAATCTCTGGATATCGCTCCCTCTTAAAGGGTGCCTCTGGACATGTAGTGAAAGGTTACCCAAAATCGTATCACTTCTTACTACTCTCTCATCCATCAGCCAATAAAACCTGTGGTTTTTGTGATCGACCTCTAAAGCCGCCGATAACTCCTTTAAAGGCGTCTGTGCCGTTATCAGGTTATTAAGCAATAGCCCCTGACACTGATCACCCAACGGAGTTTTGAGGGGAAGCGACGGCTTCGCACACAATGAAACAGGCCCGAACAACCGGACCCGTTCCTCCAAGGTCTTTAAGCTTGGTTTAACTGTATTACCAGCCATCGTTTTTGGTTGGCGTGTCGAGCAAAACACTCTCGTATGCAATGGGTTCGAAGAGGGTAATCGTAATTTTGACGGTGGCACCTTTGAGTCGCCCGGTTTTTGCATAAATGTTAGGATCGAAAACGACTGCGGACCGTGGCGGAATAGACTCATCACGCTCCCGGAAATCAATCTGCGCGCCGTCACGATCAATCAGAATCATTTTGACGATTGCTTTTTGCACCACTCCTTGGCCGACATTGCGCAGACCGACAATAGCCTCTACGGAGCTCTCACCATCTCGGTCCTCTGGATCCCGCTTGATCGAAGCGCCCAGAATTTTAAGATCGCCACCAGACACATCCTTGTAGTCGTGTATTAGCTCAGCTTCGCTGTTCTTGGCCGGCACCTTGAAATCTCCGAGAATGATAAATTCCCGTCGAAAGAATGTAATGTCGACCTGTGCCCTAGCGCTATCGGGTTCACCTTCGAGCTGCGACCGATAAACAGTACCCCAAGTTTGTACATCGAGGGACCCAATGTCCCCGGATTCCAAATAAAGATCTTCTTCATCATGGGCGCTACCACCGACGGTCGCTCCATCTTTTGCAAGCAAGACACATGAGGTTCTTGCCAACTCGATGGTGCTATCAGAATCATTCTCAGCCGAAACCTCTATGTCATATCCGTACTCCCCATCTCCCCGGCTATCGTAGGTGAAGCTTTTGCGCTCTACTTTCATGCTTAATACCCCTTTAGGTCATCTGACGCCAGTTGAGTTTGAACCGTATCATGACCGTGGCCTGCGACGCAGGGTGTCGGAATCAGGGCGGATTTAAACATTCAAAGGCATCAAAAACCTCTTCGGATGGACGGACTGGCTTGATGGGAGCTGGCCGCGACTAGGGTCGGGCCTTTGGCTTCACCCAGTACAACCTCGAGGTCATTCCGGCGCCAGATGACCGGCGAAGTGTCTTCTGTAAGTCGTTATGCTTGACGGGGGAGCAGACGCTTCCGCCTCCGCATCGTTAAACGAATAGGTATCCACGATCACTCATCATGTTGCCTCGAGAGATCTGCGAACGAGTACCCGCCCTCTTCACGGAGGTATCGCTCCAAGCCAGAAAGATCGGCGTTTACAAAGCTGTCATCGGACACCTCATAAGGCTTATCCATCGCGTTCACAATGATCGACATTCCGCCAATGGCATAAATTGCGAGCATGGTTGCGATAAGCCCCGTTACACCAGGCATTGTTGCCGTTAGGACAAAGATGTAGATTCCCGATAAACGTACCAAGAGAGTTGTGTATACCCTTGGTGTCCGCGTGCGAACTCGATGCAAGAGATATAATGCGTCGCGTTGCATCGAGTTATAAATCGCCGGTGGGATTAATCCAGACGCCTCATCGCGAAGCTTTTTATTCCAGCGACTAAACCCTTGGTCCTCTCCCCCGCTCGTGATGATTTCATGGATCTCCTTTAGCCATCGAAGGAGCAACGCAGAATCAGCATAGGCGCGAGCTGCCTCAACGGAGCCCGTCAGCGATTGTATTGATTGATCAAAACCATAGATCCGGCTGTGGACGGTGGCAAGCCGGCTGGACAGCAGGATACCGATTGCGAAGCCGACCACGGTAATGATGGTCTCTAGCCCGGTTATGCGCGGCCAGTACCCGACGCCCTCAAGGAAGAGCATACCGGTTTTTATTGCCAATGCGCCTGCAAATAGTGGCGCTAACCGACTTAGGACCGCCAGATGTTCTTGATTGCCGCGTTTAGCATGCTTCAGCAATGCGACTGCTTTCACAAGACGCAGTAACCTGAGAACCCTAATCCATAGAAGACTCATGAGCGAAATCGGGAAAATCAAGCTCGCCCATGCGGGTATCAGCACGACTAGGTCGATCAGGCCCTGCCAAGTAAACAAATATTGTGTCGGCTGTGGGCGACAAACAAGGCGAATCAATAGCTCTATCGTAAAAAACGCAATCAGGAAGCCATTGATCGCCTCGAAGAACCACCGGTGTTCCTTATAAACGTCGGGATATTGGGACAGTATCGCGAGCTCTATCGTGGTCGAGAGTATCGCAGCGATGATGAGCCAGTAAACCATCCACTGTCCGCGCGTCCTGGGCTCGAATAGAGCATGATCTAACCACTGACGTGCCACCCTAGCCTTCCTTTGTCGCCCAGTTGTCGTGGCATAAACCGTATCCGGCTTCGCACGGACTGTAAATGACGCATGCTCTCTTGGTGCCACCGCGTGAAGGATAGACTAGGCAAATGACGCCTGGCTCTCGGACACGTCCTGTACCGTATGCCAACGCTTTCCAGGCATGTCCATAGCGATGAAATAGAGCCTAACAAACCCCGCCTGAGGTCCATTGGGCTCATATGTGAGAAACGTAATGCCAATGGAGACGCAGCCAAACGATACACCTTGACTGCCATCCGTGGTCCGGAGGATGGTGTGCAACCCATCCGAGACTCAGGATCTCGCAATAAAATTACCCCAATTCAGCCCAACAGCCGGTTTTCTGCAAAAGTCCAGTTCTCCAAAAATTCGGACATATCTCGAGAGATGGAGGAGATTGAACCTGACAGATATTTTCTTTTATCTGATCTCTTCATACCCCGACCCTCGATACAATGCCCATCATTCAGCACCCATGGGTATAAGTGATAACTATTCCGGAGCCCGTGCGTTTCCACTAGCCGCTCCAACAATATGCGTGGAGCTATGTTCAAAAAGATAGGTTTTTGCTTCCTCTCATGCGAAATCAATATCAAACTCCAGATATCAGCAGAGGAACGCTCAAGGGCCGAGTGGCTAAAAACAAACCAACCGGCGGCTCTTAATTGCTTATCAAACTCGTCTTTTGCGAAGGCTGGGCGATAATCTCTAGACATTTTCACTTGCACTGAGACCGACGATTTCGATGTCTCCCCGGTTAACAGGAAGTCCACCCCAGTATCCTTGGTGGGCATCCATATTTTTAAATCAGGATATCTTTTTTCCACGGCCTCTGCAAAAACAAACTCGCCTGCATGCACAGTAAAAATAGGTTTCATGCCTCTTCACCTAATTCCTTTTGATAACAGTAAGCTGGGCTACTATTTTTACGCTCTCAGATTGATCCCGCACCACAAGACCTTCGGATCAACCGGAGCATTACGATAGCGATGAATAAAGAGCTCTACTTATTGCCCCGGTTATAAATGAGGGGATTACCGTTGTCACCCAAAAAGTTCGAGGACAACTACTTTAAGAAGCTGCTAAGTGTCTAAGGAACTGGGTCCGTACCATGACGCTTTCTTTATTTCTCTATATCTTCACTTATAGTTGTAAGGGATGAGCCTTCAACCTATATAATCATCATCTCTATACAACTCAACGCCCACAGATTCATGTATTACAACATGCTCAATATTAACCTCAAGCGGATCTGATTTGATATCAGCACTGATCACTTTCTAGTCATTTATTCGGTCGATCTCATCCACACAGTCCAATATTTCAAATAGATGATCTAAGTTTTCTGCCTCTAATTCTACCTTAGAAATCTCAGTTTTATTATACGTCGAGTCCTCATAGAAAGACTCTAATTGAAAAGTTATTAAAAATTTATGCATCCCAACTCTCGTTAAATATTGCCTGATAATTAAAAAATACGGACTTTTTTAATGCCGGGATCGGCATAAGTTAGCATCTCAGTTCTAAAGATGTACAGTTCGGCCTGCTTCATACATTCCAATATCGAATTGGGTTCTGCACGTGCTTCAGCCTAGGATCCTCAATCCTTCGGCCATGGTCCCCGACAAACCTTCTCCAATCCTCAGGACCCGCAGGCGCCCCCACAAAACCCGACCGACCACGTACGCTCGGACGAGGATGAAGTAAATCTGGAAAATTCTCCACTGATGCAGGCAGCCATCTGTGAGCCTCAAACGCACCCACAACAATGCCTCTCACTACTGCCAAAACAAATTCAGCTTTGGACGCGCGAGACGTATCAATTCGCCACGCGTAACGAACCTGATCATATACCTCGTCTTGCGAAGCCCGGTTCACAAGGTTGTTTATATTTATCAAGATGAGACGATCGGTGGTTAGGATCCTCAGCGCCGGGAGACCATATTTAAACTCAATCTCTTTATGGTTCATGGGACCGCGATCGCCACTACCGCTGCCACTTTGAACATTTGTGAGGCCCGGATAGGCATCGATGAGCGCAGCCTCCACTTCGCTGGCCACTTCATCGGATTGCAGGTCATGGCGATGAATCACATGCAAGACTTCCAGCCCGGACTGTCTTATTTCACTGATCCTTGAGAGCTTAGCGCCTACTTCATCCTCTTCCGCTGTGGAAGCGACCTCGCCTTTAGCGTGTTGAAATACGCGATTGTTGCGTCCTCGGCCAACGTAAAACGTTTCTCCATTTCGCGGATCTATCAGCCGATAGACATACAATCCAACCCTCTCGCACGTCCTTTCACTGAACATCGAAGCTGCTCCCTTCGGAATCCCAATGGTGCGGGGCTGCACCCACACCTAAGGTCATTGGAGCTGGAACAGCAGGGTCCACTCATCCTGGAGGTCATAGACAATGTCCTCGCTCGCATCTTCAGAGAGGCGGCTACGAATACCGCTGCCGTGGTCAACCTCACCGTCATCAATGAACTCTTGTCCGAGCTCAGACAGCATGAGAGCCTCCGGGTCATCTGACTCCATCCGCGCCCTAGCTGCCTCCAACTGGGTAAAGACCGCCACTGCTTTCTGCTGATCATCAATCGGGAAAGCGAGGAAGTCATCTTCAATGGTGGGCTCATAATCGGCGTCAAAATGGAAAAAACGATAGTCCACAACACCACCGCCGGCATAACCGGAATATAAGCCCCAAATTTCCTGTCCTACTTCTGCATACACAACATTCGCCAGGATTGAATCACTATCAATATCTGCAATTAGTATGTGATACGTTTCGTAACCCTCGGCCGTTGACGGAGCGCCGCCCCACTCTGAATTAGTGCTTGCGACTCCTTTTATTTCAAAAGTATCGCTCAACTTGTCTATGAGGAGCTTGTAAGCAATAACTGAGTCAGTGACCACTTCATCTACGCTACGACCCTCAAACGGGATTTCTGCGCACACTTCGATCTTGCTTTTATTCTTCTGCCCTTGGCGTATCTCAAATCCAGCAATCTCAGGTGTTGATGCTTTCAAGATACCCGACTTATTAACCCAGTCATAAAAGCCCTCTGCATCAATTTCATTCGCTTGACCAGAGATGATGAAACTTACTCGAACGAGGTCCTTAAGCGCCGCAACTGAGATTAGACCACCAGGATCGGTTCGTCCGTGCGCATAATTTTTTCCAGCTCGCCGCTTCACCTCAGTCGCATGATCCAGGATTCGATCCAAGATCTGCTCAACCTCATTGCTATTCATAATAAACCTCCATGCTTATTTTAGGTGGAATGCTGTCAACGCTTGGCTGGTCTTTATCGAAGGCGCTCGATAATCAACAAAGAAAAGTCTTTCAGGCCGTATAAATAAGGAAAATGACGCTACCGATACCAGGTAGGAGTGTCAATCTCCGCTACATGGGGTCAGATTCAGCGTCGTCGCGCTCACCACCCACACCAGACTGACAGTCAGCAGCTTTTGTGATGTTCAGCCTTTATCCTAATTAGGAGCGTTCAATTCGCAATCAGTCCAACACCCATCCCGCCTCGATGACCGCGTTGGCGGTCTCGAAGGACTCAACGGTACCCGTTCCACGGCGAGTGATCACGAAGCGAGCCGCGAGCAGCGCGTCGATCTGCATCACCCCGTAGCCGCCATCCGCGTTTTTAAAGCAGATGAACTCCATCGCCGGGACAGGCATGTCCAGCCCATGGCTTTCGAGCGCGTCGCGCGTCTGGGCTTTGAGGGCGTCGGACCACTGTACGGATGCGGGCATGATCAATGGTTCACTTGGAAGTATGACGTCTAAGGTGACGCGTACGTCCGACAATATGTGTCGTACTGGTGAGATCAAGCAGAATTCGGCAACCGGCTTATCCGAGAAACTAACACAGCGCCATCACCCAAGCCGCTATCCTTTCCCCGCCACAGGATCTAGAATCGCGGCATGGATCTACCTGAGGAAAACCACCCCAGCCTGCTGCGCCGCCTGGCCGCCGTGCTCTATGACGGCATGTTGTTGATCGCGCTGTGGATGGGCGCCGGCGCCGCGTGGATTGCCCTGCACGGTGGCAACGCCGCCGCGCCCGGCGATGCATTGTTCCGGCTCTATCTGCTGGGGGTGTCTTTCGCGTTCTTTGTCGGCTTCTGGGTGTGGGGCGGTCGAACCCTGGGACTGCAGGCCTGGCGGATGCGGCTGATTGATGCCAACGGCCAGAAGGTGGGGCTGGTGGGGGCCAGCAACCGGTTTTTTGCCGCTTTGCTCTCGTGGCTGCCGGCGGGGGCAGGGTTTCTCTGGGCGCTTTTCGACCGTCAGGGACTGACCTGGCATGACCGGCTCTCGCGGACCTATCTCTATCTCGACCCCAAGCGCCGCTAGGCCGGCGCCTCAGCGAACCCGGCGCAGGGTGAAAAGCGCGATGGCCAGAAACACCATCGTCGGCGCCAGCGCACTGACCGCCGGCGGCAGCCCGTAGATCAGCGCCGCGTTGCCGATGAAGCGGTTGAGCAGGAAAAACGCCAGGCCGATCAACACCCCCAGAAAGACCTGCTGGCCCACGCCGGCGCTGCGTTGCGAGCCAAAGACCAGCGGCACCGTCAGCAACAGCATCACCACCGTGGCAAGGGGTGTCGCCAGCTTGACCCACAGCGCCAGTCGATACCGGTCACTGTCGAGGTTATTGCCCTCGAGATAGCCCACGTACTCGAGCAAATCCCCGCCCGAGAGGGTGTCCGGTTCGACCACCACCACCTCGAGCGCCTCCGGCGTCAACGCCCCGCCCAGGCGAATGGACGACGCCTGTTGCAGTGCCACCCCGCCGGCAGATAGAAACCGCGTCACCGTCGCCTCGGGCAACCGCCAGGCGCCGTCCTCGTAGTTCGCCCGGGGCGCGGTGATGATCTCGGCGAGTCGGTTGTCACGGATACGGTAGGCACGAACGCCATCGAGCCGGTCAGCCTGCGGGACTCGCTCGGCGCGCAGCCGGTATTCACCATCCCGGGCCCATATCCCCTGCCCCAGGGTGCCCACCGGCCCGCCCCGGGCTTCGGTCTGCAGCTGCTGGGCCAGTCGGCTGGCCGCCGGCGCCACCCACTCGCCCATCGCCGCGGCCAGCAACGCGAGCAGCACACCGGCGACCACCACCGCCCGGGCGATCCGCCCGACCGAAAAGCCAAGGGCACGCATCGCCACCAGCTCGCTGCGCGCGGCAAGCCCACCCAGACTGACCAGTGCGCCGATCAGGGTCGCCATGGGAAAAGCCTCGTAGGCGCGCTGCACCATGGACAAAGCGACCACCAGCATGGCGGTGGCAAAGGTATAGCCACCGCGGCCAATGTCATCGGCCTCATCAATGAACTCAAAGACAAAACTCAGACAGACGATGACCAGCAACCCGGCGAGGGCACCGGCGGCCACGGTGGTGGCGATGTAGCGATCCACCCGCGTCACCCTGCCGCCCCCGGCTGCCAGCGCCGCAGCGGGCTCACCCCAAGGCGCACGACCACCGCCGCTGCGGTGATCAACAACGCCAACCCGTGCACCCAGACCGGGCCGCCCAGCAGACCCACCCGACCGGACTCGAGCCAGTCCGCTGCGGTATAGATGAGGTTGAAATAGACCATGAACACAAGCACTGCGATGACCACCCGGCCAAAGCGCCCGCTGCGGGGCGCCGACTGGGCCAGGGGCAAACCGGCGAGGGCCAGCACCAGCAGCATGACCGCCGGGGACAGGCGACGCTGCAACTCCGCCCAGGCCGCCGCATCGGCCTGCTCGATCAATGCCGTCACGCCGCGGCTGTCCATGCCAACCCCCGGCTCGACCGGCGCCGGCATCGCCACGCGAATGCCATGCTCGGCATATTCCATCACCCGCCAGGCGGCCTCGCCGGGGTTGCCGTCATACCGCCAGCCGTTGTCGAGCACCAGAAACTCGCCGGGCCCGAGGGCGTTGGCGACCCGTCGCCCCCCTTCGGCCACCCAGATCTGCCACTGCCCATCCACGCGCCGCTCGGCGAACAGGCCCTGCATGCCACCGTCGGCGCCCAGCTGGCCGACATAGACCGTGGTCTGATCGCCAAAATTGAGAAACCGTCCGGGTTGCACCCCACCAAAGCGCGCCTGCTGTTCGGCATTGGCCAGCACCCGATCGGCCTGGCGTTCCGCCGCCGGCCCCAGTGACAGGGTGAGCACCGCCACCCCGAGCGCCAGGGGCACCGCCAGGGCAAAGATCCCCCGATAGATCCGCTTCGGGCCGATCCCGCAACCCGCCATGGCGGTGATCTCGCTGTCGCGGTAGAGCCGGCCCAGCGCCAGCACCACCGCCAGAAAAAAGCTGCCCGGCAGCACCACGCCGATATTGGCGGCGGCCTTGAGGCCCAGGAGGGTGAAGATGACCGACGGCGGGATTTCGCCACTGGCGGCATCGGCCATGAACTGAATCAGCCGATTGGTCAGCAAAACCACCACCAGCACCAGCGTGACCGCGGCCCAGGCGAGCAGCAGCTCACGCAGCAAATAGCGCGTCAGGCGGTTCAGCCCCACGACACGCCCTGCCCGGCTGCGGTAACCTTCCAGCGTTTGTGCAATGTAACGACATCCATGCCCATCCCTTGATGGGCCGATATGGTACAGCTGCCGGGGCGATGATGCCGCGCATCGATTTCTACATCCTCGACCGGGGCGGAGATGACGCCCGCGAGCATTTCTGCTGTCGACTCGCCGCGCGGGCCTGGCAGCAGGGGCTGGATGTCCACATCCGCACCGCCGACGCGGCGAGCGCGCAGCGACTGGATGAGGCGCTGTGGACGTTCGAGCCGGAGAGCTTCATCCCCCATGGCCAATCCTCGCAGGATGGCCACAACCCCATCGTCATCCACCCGGATCCGGCGCCCGGGCGGCTGCTGATCAACCTCGGCGAGGATCTGCCGGCGCAGTGGTCAGAACGCGAGCGGATCGCCGAGATCATCACCGCCGATGACACGGTCCGCCGGGCCGGGCGGCAACGCTACCGCGACTATCAACAGGCCGGGATCGACCCCCGCACCCATCGCATCGAGCACTAGGAGCCTTTCGCGTCCATGGACAAGACCTACAACCCCCAGCAGATCGAGACCCAGTGGTATCAGACCTGGGAGTCGAGGGGCTATTTCCAGCCCGACGGCAAGGGCAACCCTTACTGCATCATGATCCCGCCACCCAATGTGACCGGCACCCTTCACATGGGGCACGCCTTTCAGGACACGCTCATGGATATCCTGGTGCGTTACCACCGGATGCATGGCGATAACACGCTCTGGCAGCCGGGGACCGACCACGCCGGCATCGCCACCCAGATGGTGGTCGAGCGTCAGCTCAACGCCGAGGGCAAGACCCGCCACGATCTCGGCCGTGAAGCGTTTGTCGACAAGATCTGGGCGTGGAAGGCCCAATCCGGCGGCACCATCCAGAACCAGATGCGGCGTCTCGGGGCCTCGGTGGACTGGTCCAGAGAACGCTTCACCATGGATGAGGGCCTGTCGACGGCGGTCCGTGATGTCTTCATCCAGCTCTACCGGGAGGGGCTGATCTATCGCGGCCAGCGCCTGGTCAACTGGGATCCGGTGCTGCAGACCGCCGTGTCCGACCTCGAGGTCGAGTCGGCCGAAGAGCAGGGCTCGATCTGGCGGCTGCGCTACCCGCTGGCGGACGGTGACGAGACCCTGGTGGTCGCCACCACCCGGCCCGAGACCATGCTGGGGGATACCGCCGTGGCGGTGAACCCCGAGGACGAGCGCTACCGCCACCTCATCGGCCGCCGGGTCAAGCTGCCCCTGGTCGGCCGCGAGATCCCCATCGTCGCCGATGAGTATGTCGACGCGAGTTTCGGCACCGGCTGTCTGAAAATTACCCCGGCCCACGACTTCAACGACTACGAAGTCGGCCGCCGCCACGGCTGCGAGCCCATCAACATCTTCACCGGCGACGCCCGGGTCAACGCCAATGCCCCCGCCGCCTACCAGGGCCTGGACCGCTATGAGGCGCGGGAGCGCATCGTCGCCGACCTCGAGGCGGCGGGCCTGCTCGAGGGCATCGATGCGCACAAGCTGATGGTGCCGCGCTGTGACCGCACCGGGGCGGTGATCGAGCCCTATCTGACCTACCAGTGGTTTGTCGACCTCACCCGCGAGACCCAGTCCGATGGCCGGCCCGGCGGCTGGGCCGAGATCACCCGACCGGCCATCCAGGCGGTCCGCCAGGGCCATATCCGCTTTGTGCCCGAGAACTGGACCAAGACCTATTACAACTGGCTCGAAGATATCCAGGACTGGTGCATCAGCCGGCAGCTCTGGTGGGGCCATCGCATCCCCGCCTGGTACGACGAGGCCGGCAACGTTTATGTCGGCGAGGATGAGCAGGCGGTGCGCGCGGCTCACGGCCTGGACGAGGCCACGGCCCTTACCCGGGACGAGGATGTGCTGGATACCTGGTTTTCTTCGGCGCTGTGGCCGTTCTCGACCCTGGGCTGGCCGGACGAGACGCCGGAGCTCGCCAGCTTCTACCCCACCAGCGTGCTTGTCACCGGCTTTGACATCATCTTCTTCTGGGTGGCGCGGATGATCATGATGGGCCTCAAGTTCCGGGGCGATGTCCCGTTCCGCGAGGTGTACATCCACGGACTGGTGCGCGACTCCGAGGGCGCGAAGATGTCCAAGTCCAAGGGCAATGTCCTCGACCCCATCGACATTGTTGACGGCATCGATCTGGAATCGCTGGTGGCCAAGCGCACCACCGGACTGATGCAGCCCCAGCGGGCGGGTGCCATCGAAAAGCAGACCCGCAAGGCCTTCCCCGAGGGCATTGCTGCCCACGGCACCGATGCCCTGCGATTCACCTTTGCCAGCCTGGCCACCACGGGACGGGACGTCGTCTTTGACATGGGCCGGGTCGATGGCTATCGCAACTTCTGCAACAAGCTCTGGAACGCCGCGCGTTTCGTGCTGATGAACACCGAAGGCCAGGACTGCGGCGCTTCGGGCGGTGAAAAGACCCTGGGCACCGCCGAGCGGTGGATCATCTCACGGCTGCAGAAAACCGAGCGGACCGTCAACGACGCGATCGCCGGCTATCGCATGGATCAGGCCGCCCAGGCGATTTACGAGTTCATCTGGGACGAGTACTGCGACTGGTATCTGGAGCTCAGCAAACCCGCGCTCCAGGACGCCGGCGATGACGCCGCGGCCCGGGGCACCCGCCGGACACTGGTGACAGTGCTCGAGGCAGTGCTCCGCCTGGCCCATCCCATCATGCCCTTTGTCACCGAAGCCATCTGGCAGCGGGTAGCGCCCCTTGCCGGTGTCAGTGGCGAGACGATCATGACCCAGCCCTTTCCGGTGGCCGAGCCCGCCCGGGAGGATCCCGAAGCCGAAGCCGAGATCGACTGGCTGCAGCGTTTCATTCTCGGGATCCGGCGCATCCGTGGCGAGATGGACATCGCCCCGGGCAAACCCTTGCCGGTGCTGCTTGGCAATGCCTCGGCCCAGGATCTCGACCGGCTCGAACGCCATCGTGCGGCGCTGGATTTTCTCGGACGCCTTGAGTCGGTGAGCGTGCTGGATGCGGCCGACAACGCACCGGAGTCGGCCCTGGCCCTGGTCGATCAGCTCGAAATCCGGGTCCCGATGGCCGGGCTGATCGACAAGGATGCAGAGCTCACCCGACTGGAGAAAGAGCGCAGCCGGCTTGCCGGCGATATTGAACGCACCGAGGGCAAGTTGGGCAACGAGCGCTTTGTCAGCCGGGCACCCGCCGATGTGGTGCAAAAAGAGCGGGACAAGCTCGCCGAGGCCCAGGCGGCCCTCGGCCGGATCGAAGATCAGATCAACCGCATCGCCCGGCTTTAAAGGCCGCCGACGCTACCCATCCAGGCGCCACCAGGGCCGGTCGTTGATCGTCAACGTGCCCCGCTCAAGCGCCGCCTCGATGCGGTACTCGCCGGCCTGCCGGCGGACAATGCCAAAGGCCTGGAGCTGGGCAAGCCAGGCGGCGGGCTCGGCCGGCAGCGCATCACCGAGGGATTGATCAAGCCCCATAGTTGCGGTCATATCCAGATGCCGTAGCAGCGCCATGCCCTGTGCCCCGGTGCGCAGCGCCTCGGCCATCGCCGGATCGACCATCACGCGGCCGGTGCTGCTCAAACCCGTGCCGGCTTCGGTCTCAAGCCGCATCGACTCGAGGGTGAGCACCGGGCCTGCCGCTGCCAGATCAGCTAGATAGCCCTGTGCCTGAGCGGGAAGCGTAGAACTATCCTCCAGCGCCGGGGCCATGCGGCTTAGCGCCATCAACGGCTCGGCGGCCAGCGAGCGCAGTTGCCATCGGGCCTGGCCGCGCACCACCGGAAACTCCGGCAACGACAGCCGGCTGAAACGCAGCCCCAGGCCGGCATCGATCCGGCCGTTGTCCGCCGCCTCGCTGTTGGCCGTCACCGACAGCTCGGCGAGCCGGACCGGCGGCTCCATGGGCGATCGGGCGGCCATATCGCCGAGCCGCAATTCACTGCGCCCGACCCACAGGCCGTTGAGCAGATCGCCCGCCACCAATCGGCCGGTACTGTTCAATGAGACGTCATCGACACGCAGCTCGCCGCCCTGCTCCGGCGCGTCCAGCGTCATGCCCGGCCAGTCCAGCAGGGTGTCGAGGCGCTTTTCATCGGGCTGGAAGCTGAGCTCCAGGCGAAGCGGGGCGGCGTCCAGCACCAGCGGCTCGTCGGCCTCGATCAATCCGCTCAACGGCACAGTCGAGACCCGAAGCTGCCGCATCTGCAAATTGACCTTGCCCCCGACGCGGACGGCCTCGGCGGGATCGGCGACAAACCGGCCCAGTTGCGTGGCCAGTCGATCATGCGGGATGAGGTGGCCGTCAAAGCGAATCCCCAGCAAGCCATGCTCGATGGTCTGCTCGAGGGTCAGCACCACCTCGCCGCGATCATTGCCCAGTGCCGCGGCAAGCGCCGGTGACACAGCCGGTGCCGCCAGACGGATCCGGGCCCGCGCCTGTGCGCTGAAAAGCCCGCGCTCATAGACCCGCGACTCGACCCCACTGGGCCGGCCATAGTCGCCCTCAAGCATTGCATCGACGGATTCGATCCCCGTCACCCAGGCCTGCTCGGCCCGCTGACCATTGACGATGGGCAGGGCAACCCCGCCTGCCACGACCCCCACGACCAGAGCCGTCAATAGCCAGTGCCGTCTACGCGCCATGGTGCCAGTACTCCCGTTGTTGGTTTCGGCCGCCATCATGCCGATTTGCCGGCGCCACGCCCAGCCCAACCACGGCCGACGACTTGAGCGACCCCACCCACGGCGGTCATACTCGATCCTCGAACAATCCAGATTTTCGTCGCCAGGGGAGTCTTCGGACTGAGAGTGCGCTTCGCGCAGACCCTGGAACCTGAACCGGGTGATACCGGCGGAGGAAGTGCGACATGCAGACCCTGACCATGGCGGCGATCGCCGCCGCGCTTTTGATCTTTGTCCTTCTGGGGCTACGGGCCCGCCACCCCGGCGGCCTCGATGACTATCTCACCGCCCGCAACAGCCAGACCGGACTCACGCTGGGCCTGTCTTTTCTGGCCTCGGGCATGGGCGCATGGATTCTGTTTGCCCCACCCGAGGTGGGGGCCTTTGTCGGCCCGGTGGCCGTGGCCGGCTACGCACTGGGTTCGGCACTGCCATTCGCCCTGCTCGCCTGGATGGGCCCCACCATCCGCCGGCGGCTGGCGCAGGGGCGAAGCCTGACCGAGTTTGCCGCCGAGCGCTTCGGCAATGGCTTCAGGCGCTGGATCGGGGTGCTCTCGCTGCTCTACATGCTCTGCTTTCTGGCCGCGGAACTCACCGCGGTGGGGGCGATCACCGCCCTTTTGTCCGGGATAGACGGGGCCTTCACCATCGCGGCGGTCGCCGCCGCCACCCTGGTCTACACCATGGCCGGGGGGTTGCGGGCGAGCCTGATCACCGACCGCTGGCAAGGGGGGTTGCTGCTCGTGTTGCTTGCCCTGGTGGCGCTGGCGGCGCTGATGGCGCCCGCGGGGGATGCCACGGCCGGCGCGGCAAGCACCGCGCCCCCATCGGCGGCCACGGGCCTGACCGTCGCCCTCACCCTGGTGATCGCGGTGACCGCCGCCAATCTTTTCCACCAGGGC
The DNA here is from genome assembly GCA_913061005.1 of uncultured Ectothiorhodospiraceae bacterium. Lineage (GTDB taxonomy): Bacteria > Pseudomonadota > Gammaproteobacteria > Nitrococcales > Nitrococcaceae > Spiribacter > Spiribacter pallidus. Next base: position 15,684 of record CAJXSH010000013.1, read on the forward strand.
TACTGGCAACGGGTCTGGGCCGCTGCGGATATCCCTGCCCTGCGACGCGGCGCGCTGCTGGGCGGTATCGCGACGATGCTGGTCATCGGCGTGCTCGGCGGCCTCGGGCTGGTGGCCGCCGGGCGCGGCCTCGAGCTGGGCAACCCGCCCATCCCGTTTTTCGCGCTACTCGCCGAAGCGCCCGCCTGGCTGACCCTGCCGGCGCTGGTGCTTGGCATCACCCTGGTGGCCTCGTCGGTGGATACGCTACAGAATGCACTGGTCTCGCTGGGGGCCTCCGAGACCGGACGCCTGGGTCTGCGGGGGGCGCGGGTTCTGACCGCGTTGTTAATGCTGCCGGTGGTGCTTTTGGCGCTCCAGCAGGTTTCGGTGCTGAGGCTCTTTCTGATTGCCGATCTGCTCTGCGCCACCGCGGTGGTCCCGCTGCTCTCGGCGCTTTTCCATCGCGCTTCAACCAAAGCGGCGGTGCTCGGCTGTCTGGCCGGCGTCGTCGGCGCGATCATCCCTGGCGTGGTCACCGGGGGCAGCCTTGCCGCCGGATTGCTGGCGGCGAGCTTTCCGGCGGCGACACCCACACTGGGGCCGTTTCTGGGCGCGCTGGTGGCCTCGAGCCTGGTGACCGCCGCGGTCATGGTGCCGCTGCCCGTCAGCCGGCGCCGCTCAGCACCAGATTGACGATCACCACCAGCGCCACCACAAAGGCCGCGGTAAAGACCAGCCCGGCGATGATGAACGTCGCCGCGCTGCCTTGCTTGAAATCGCGCTGCCGGGCGGCCTCGGTCTGCACGCCAAACGCAGCGGCAACCGTGCTCTTGATCACCTGCCAGACCGTCAGACGCGGTGCCGTCGGGGTCTGTTCGTTATCACTCATGCTTCCGCTCCTCTCAGATCCACCCGCCATAATATCAACCCACCGGCGGTAAACAGCACGATCAGGGCCAGCATCGAGTAGCGCACATCCCCCAGCCAGACGCCCAGAAAGCCGAACGCCGGTGGACCGATGAGGGCAGCGAACTTGCCGAGCAGATTGTAGAAGCCGAAAAACTCCGCCGCGCGTTCCGGGGGGATGAGACGGGCGTAGAGCGACCGGCTGAGCGCTTGCACACCCCCCTGGGCAAGTCCCACCAGCGCGGCAATGCAGTAAAACTCCCAGGGCGCCTGGATGAATGCGCCCCATACGGCAATCAGGATATACACCCCGAGGCCCAGCAGGATGCCAGGGCGCGCGCCGATGCGCTCACCCAATGCCCCCATGGCAATCGCGGCCGGAAAGCCCACGAACTGGGTAATCAAAAGGGCCACGATCAGATCATTCTGCTCGAACCCCAGGGCCCGGCCGTAGGCCACCGCCATGCGGATGGTGGTGCCGACACCATCGATATAGAGCCAATAGGCAAGCAGAAACACAACCACCGGCCGATAGGCCCGCAGATGCCGCAGCGTCGAGCCGATCTGCCGCAGACCGCCGCCCAGCGAGGCACCGCCACCGGCGGAGGGCGGCTCGGGCACATAGCGCGCCAGCGGCAGTGCAAACACCGCCCACCACACGGCGGTCGCCATCAGGCCGGCCAGCGCCGCCTCGAGCGGCCCCGCCAGGCCGAAACGGGCGGGCTGGAGCACGGCGATGACACAGCCGAGATAGAGCAGACCGCCACCCAGATAGCCCAGGCCAAACCCCAGCCCGGAGAGCGAATGCCATTGCCGGCGTGGCGCGATCCCCACCAGCAGGGCGTCGTAGAACAGGTTGGCGGCCATAAAGCCCACCGTGGCAAGGACGAAAAGCGTCGCGGCAACCAGCCAGTCGCCGCCGGGGACCAGCGCCAGGAGCGCCGTCAGCGCGGCCGCCGACCAGGCAAAGAAAAGCAGCGCCCGTTTGCGCCAGCCGCCGCGATCGGCCATCGCCCCCGCGAGCGGCGCCAGCAGCACGATCAGCAGACTGGCCAGCCCATTGGCCCAGCCCAGACGCAGATTGGCTGTCGCCGGCGCAGCGGCGCTGCTCCAGTAGTCCTGAAAGAGAATCGGAAAAAACCCGGCCAGAACCACGGTGGCAAACGCCGAGTTGGCCCAGTCGTAGAGGGCCCACGACCAGACCACCCGCCGCGACGGCCGAGCCGGCGATGCCACACCCGCCATGGGGGTCATCGACGGCCCGCGGGTGCCACCTCGCGCAGCGTATAGCGCAGCACAAGGGCATCCTCGCGGCCATCTTCGGCGGGATAGTAATCGCGTCGCCGTCCCACCCGCCGGAATCCGGTGGCGCGATACAGATGCACCGCCGGGGCGTTGCTGGGACGAACTTCGAGGAACACCGACTCCGCCCCCAGCTCTTCGGCCCGGGTCAGGAGCCGCTCGAGCAGTGCCCGCCCCAGGCCGCGGTTGTGCCAGTCCGGGTCGATCGCGAGATTGAGCACATGGGCCTCGCCCGGGCCCATGGCGAGCACACAGTGGCCCACCACCCGCTCGGTGGCCAGTTGCACCCAGCACTCATAGCCCATGCGCAGACAGTCGCGGAAGATATTGATGCTCCATGGATAGTCGTAGGCCCGGGCCTCGACGCCCTCGACCAACGCGAGATCCGCCGGTCGCATGGGGCGGATCACGGGCAAAAAGGCCGTGGCGACCATCAGCCGTCGGCTTCCAGCGCCGTTTTGAGCATCAGCAGATCGGCCCAGCTGCGCGCCTTGGCGGCCGGCTCGCGCAGCAGATAGGCCGGATGATAGGTCACAAGCAGCGGCGTTTCGGCCTCGCCGAGGTGGTGCCAACGGCCGCGCAGCTTGCCGATGCCCTCCCGCGTGCCAATGAGCTGCTGCGCGCTGACCCGGCCCACGGCCAGAATCCGTCGCGGGCGGATGAGCCGGATCTGCGCCTCGAGCCAGGGCCGACAGGCGCTCAACTCTTCGGCTTTGGGATCCCGGTTGTCCGGTGGCCGGGACTTGATCACGTTGGTGATATACACCCGCCGGTGCCGATCCAGATCGATGGCCCGGAGCATGGCATCGAGCAGGCGGCCGGCACGGCCGACGAACGGTTCACCCCGCTGGTCCTCTTCGCGGCCCGGCGCCTCGCCGACGATCAGCAGCTCGGCATCCCGGTCACCCACCCCGGGCACCGCACAGATCCGGGTCTGGTGTAGCGGGCAGCGGGTACAGCCGCGGATGCCCGCTTCCAGCGCCGCCCAGTCATCGACGGCTGCGGCTGCACCGGGCGGTTCGGCACCGCTGGGGGCCGGGTGCTCGGCGCGTCGGGGCGACCAGACCGTCACCCCCATATCCGCCAGCAGGCGATGCCGTCGCGCATCGAGCCCAGCCACAACGCGGCCTCTCAGACGCCTTCGGTCTGGGGGTGGGTCCGGTTGGCGCTACTTCGCAGCCGGTTGAGCGCGTTGAGATAGGCCTTGGCCGAGGCGATCACGATGTCCGTATCCGAGCCCTGACCATTGACCGCGCGACCGCCCCGCTCGAGACGAACGGTGACCTCGCCCTGGGCATCGGTGCCGGTGGTGATGTTGTTAACCGAATACAGCAGCAGCTCGGCGCTCACATCGAGGATGCCGTCGATGGCCTTGAATGCGGCATCCACCGGTCCATCGCCGGCGGCGCTGTGCTTGTGCTCCTCGCCATCGACCTGCAGCGTGACATCGGCCACCGGCGTCTCGCCGGTCTCCGAGCAGCAGCGAAAGGCCACCAGTGTTGCCCCCTGGTCCTCCTCCAGCGCAGCCACCGCCTCGGTGGCGAGCGCCTGGAGGTCTTCGTCGAAGATTTCGTGTTTTTTATCCGCCAGGTCCTTGAATCGCTGAAAGGCCTCATTGAGCTGGGCGGCGGTCTCGAAGCGGATGCCCAGCTCGTCGCAACGGCTGCGAAAGGCATTGCGGCCCGAGTGCTTGCCAAGAACCATGCGATTGGTTCCCCAGCCCACGTCCTCGGCGCGCATGATCTCGTAGGTCTCGCGATGCTTGAGCACGCCGTCCTGGTGGATGCCCGACTCGTGGGCAAACGCGTTGATGCCGACGATGGCCTTGTTGGGCTGGACCTGAAAACCGGTAATGTTGGAGACCAGCCGCGAGGTGGGCAGGATTTCGCGGGTCTCGACCCGGGTGTCACAGGGGAAGTCGTCCTGGCGCGTACGCAACGCCATGACGATCTCCTCGAGGGCGGCGTTGCCGGCCCGCTCGCCAAGGCCGTTGATGGTGCACTCGATCTGCCGGGCCCCTTCGCGCACCGCCGCCAGCGAGTTGGCGACGGCCACCCCGAGGTCGTTGTGGCAGTGCACCGACCAGACCGCCCGGTCGCTGTTGGGGACACGCTCACGCAGGCTGCGGATCAGACCGGCAAACTGCCGCGGCATGTTGTAGCCCACCGTGTCCGGGATGTTGATCGTGGTCGCGCCGGCCTCGATGGCCGCCTCGATGATCCGGCAGAGGAAGTCCGGATCGGATCGGCCGGCGTCCTCGGGCGAGAACTCCACATCATCGCAGAGCCCGCGGGCGCGCTTGACCGCGGTCACCGCCCGCTCGACCACCTCATCGGGAGTCAGCTGGAGCTTTTTCTCCATATGCACCGGCGAAGTGGCGATGAATGTGTGAATCCGGCCGGCCCGCGCGGGCGCCACCGCCTCACCGGCGCGATCGATATCCGCCTCGTTGGCCCGGGCCAGGCCGCACACCCGGGCGTCCTCGACCGTCTCGGCCACCGCCTGGACCGACTCGAAATCGCCCCGGCTGGCCGCTGGAAAACCCGCCTCGATGACATCCACCCGCAGTCGATCCAGCGCCCGGGCAATCCGCACCTTCTCTTCGCGGGTCATTGAAGCCCCGGGGCTCTGCTCGCCGTCACGGAGCGTCGTGTCAAAGATGATCAAACGATCCGCATCGCTCATCGGATGTATCCTCTTAACGGGTTGGCGATTTCATTCTAACCCGCCTTGCGCCTTTTGCGACGCCGACGTCGACGCAGCACGGTCAACACCGGCCCCGACCCCATGTAGGTGAGCGCCAGGGCGAACAGCACACTCGGCGGATGCAGCGACATCAGGGCCACGGCCATGACCCCGAGGACCATCACCACAAACGGCACCCGATAGCGAAAATCGATTTCCTTGAAGCTGTCATAGCGGACATTACTGACCATCAACACCCCGGCCAGAAGGGTAATGACAAGCGCCGGGATACCGGCCGGCCAGCCGCCAAAATCCAGCCGATCGCCGGCCCAGACCAACCCGGCCAGTGTGGCCGCCGCGGCCGGGCTGGGCAGACCCTGGAAATAGCGCTTGTCGGCCATCCCCGCCTGGGTGTTGAACCGTGCCAGTCGCAGACCGGCACAGGCGGTGTAGATGAACGCCCCGAGCCAACCGAGTTTTTCCCAGACAGCGCCGAGACTGGCCAGGTCGGCGAGCGCCCAGAGATACACCACCAGCGCCGGCGCGATGCCAAACGAGACCATGTCGGCGATGCTGTCGAACTGCACGCCGAAATCGCTCTGGGTGTGGGTCAGTCGGGCAACCCGCCCGTCCAGACCATCCATGACCATGGCGACGAAAATGGCAATGGCCGCCAGCTCATAGGTTCCGGACTGGGCCGCGACCACCGCGTAGAAGCCAAAGAATAGCGCCAGCGTGGTGATCAGATTGGGCAGTAAATAGATGCCCCGGCGCTTTCGCCGGGGCTCGGGGCTCGGGTCGCTCATGCCTCCCTCGACCGGGCGGCGGACGCCCGGGATTTAGTTGCGGTCGCGATCAACCAGCTGATTCGCCTGGATCCAGGGCATCATCCCGCGCAGCTTGCTGCCGACCGCCTCGATGGGATGCTCTGCGGCACGACGCCGCATGGCCTTGAGTCGCGGCGCACCGGCCTGGTTTTCGAGGACGAATTCCTTGGCGAATTCGCCATTGCGGATTTCCTCGAGCAGCTCACGCATGGCCTGACGGCTTTGCTCGTTGATCACCCGGGGGCCGCGGGTGAAATCCCCGTATTCGGCGGTGTTAGAAATCGAGTAGCGCATGTTGGCGATGCCGCCCTGGTAGAGCAGATCGACAATGAGCTTGGTCTCGTGGAGGACCTCGAAATACGCCATCTCCGGGGCATAACCCGCCTCGGTCAGCGTCTCGAAGCCGGCCTCGATCAACGAAGTGATGCCGCCGCAGAGCACTGCCTGTTCGCCGAAAAGATCCGTTTCGGTCTCTTCCTGGAAGCTGGTTTCGATCACCCCGGAGCGGCCACCGCCGTTGGCGGAGGCGTAGGACAGGGCGATCTCGCGGGCCTTGCCGCTGGCATCCTGGTGCACTGCGATCAGGCTGGGGACGCCGTTGCCCTCGACATAGGTCGAGCGCACCAGATGCCCCGGGCCCTTGGGGGCGACCATGATGACGTCCATATCCGCCCGCGGCTCGATCTGCTGGTAGTGGATGTTGAATCCGTGGGCAAAGGCGATGGCGCCGCCCTTTTTGAGGTTGGGCGCCACCTGGGATTCGTAGACCGCCGCCTGGTGTTCGTCGGGGAGGGTCATCATCACCAGATCCGCGGCGGCCACGGCATCGGCCACCTCGGCGACCTCGAGACCGGCGGCACGGGCTTTCTCGGCGCTGGCCGAGCCGGCACGCAGCCCCACCACCACCGGTACGCCGGACTCCTTGAGGTTGTTGGCATGGGCATGCCCCTGCGAGCCATACCCGAGAATGGCCACCTTCATGCCCTTGATGATGGAAAGATCCGCGTCCTTATCGTAGAAAACCTTCATGACTCCCCCGGGGGTTGTGTTCAGATACGCAATTGTTTTTCGCCGCGTGCGATGCCGATCACGCCGGATCGCACCACCTCCATGGGCGTTTTGCGATCGAGCAGCTCGAGAAAGGCATCCAGCTTGCTGCTGCGACCGATCACCTCAATGGTATAGGTCTTGTCGGTGACATCCACCACCTTGGCGTCAAAGATATCGGCCAGGCGCTTGAACTCCTCACGCGCCTCGCCCGAGGTGGCCTGGACCTTGACCAGCATCAGCTCGCGCTCGATGTGGGTGGCCTCGGTGATGTCCAGCACCCGGACCACATCGAGCAGCTTGTTCAGCTGCTTGAGGATCTGCTCGACGATCTGGTCATCCCCCTGGGTCACCAGGGTGACGCGCGAGAGGGTGGCGTCGTCGGTGGGGGCCACCGTCAGCGAATCAATGTTGTAGCCGCGGGCGGTGAAAAGCCCTGCGATCCGGCCCAGCGCGCCGAACTCATTCTCGACGAGGATAGAGATGATATGTCGCATAATCCCGTGGCCGGCGCTGATCGCGATCCGCTGCTTATCCGATGAAAGCGGCTCAAATTACGGTGCCGAGCCATGAGCGTCAAGCTGGCAGGGGTGGGCGCCCGCCCGACGCTGGGCTACCCTGTGGCGCCAACCCAGCCACCGACAGGGCGACAAACCATGCGGGTGAGCCGTTTTCCGCTTTTCACCAGCAAAGAGACACCGGCGGATGCCGAGATCATCAGTCACCAGCTGATGCTGCGCGCCGGCTTGATCGAGAAACTCGGTGCCGGGCTCTATACCTGGCAGCCACTGGGCCTGCGGGTGATGCGGCGGGTCGAGCAGGTGGTCCGCGAAGAGATGGATGCCATCGGCGCGCTGGAGATGCTCATGCCCGCCGTCCAGCCCGCCGAGCTGTGGCACGAGTCCGGTCGCTGGTCGGTGTACGGCCCCGAGCTGCTGCGACTGACCGATCGGCACGAGCGCGACTTCTGCATCGGCCCCACCCACGAAGAGGTGATCACCGACTACCTGCGCCGCGAGCTGCGCAGCTACCGGCAGCTGCCGCTGAGTTATTACCAGATCCAGACCAAGTTCCGCGACGAGATCCGGCCGCGGTTCGGGGTAATGCGGGCCCGGGAGTTCGTCATGAAAGACGCCTACTCCTTTCACCTGGATGAGGCCTCGCTGCAGGCCACCTATGAGGCCATGCGCAATGCCTATGAACGCATCTTTGCGCGTCTGGGGCTGCGTTTTCGGGCGGTCGGCGCCGACAGCGGCGCCATCGGTGGGTCGGTGTCCGAAGAGTTCATGGTCCTCGCCGACTCCGGCGAAGACGAAATCGCCAGCTGCAACCACTGCCGTTACGCCGCCAACACCGAAACCGCGACCAGCCGACCGGCGCCGGCCCCGGCAACACAGCCGCAGCCCGCCGAGCAGCACACCACCCCGGGGGCGCGCTCGGTCGAGGCCCAGTGCCAGGCCCTGGGGCTGCGCCCCGACCAGGTGGTCAAAAGCGTGGTGGTCATGGCCGATGGCGAACCGGCCGTGCTTTTCATCGCCGGCGACGACGAACTCAACGACGTCAAGGCCGCCCGTGCCCTGGGGGCCGATGAACTGCGCATGGCCGAGCCCGCCGAGGCAGAGCAAGCCACCGGTGCCCCGGTCGGCTTCATCGGCCCGGTCGACCTGCCACCCGGGCTGACGGTGCGGGTCGACCACCGGGCAGCCGATCTGAGCAACTTCTCGAGCGGCGCCGGGCGCAGCGACCACCACTGGATCAACCTCAACTGGGAGCGCGACACCCCCCGCCCGCCGGTGGCCGACCTGCGCATGGTCAAGGCCGGCGAACCCTGTCCGGCCTGCGACGAGGGCCAACTCGAAATCCACCGCGGCATCGAGGTGGGCCATATCTTCCAGCTCGGCACCAAATACAGTGAGGCCATGGACGCCACGGTCCTCGACGAACAGGGCACGCCGCAACCGTTGATCATGGGCTGCTATGGCATCGGGGTCTCGCGGGTGGTGGCCGCCGCCATCGAGCAGAACCACGACGACAAGGGCATCGTCTGGCCGGCACCGCTCGCGCCCTTCGAGGTGGCGCTCATCTCCATCGGGGCCGACCGCGACCCGGCCGTCGCCGAGGCGGCCGAGCGAACCTATGCGGCCCTTGGCGAGGCCGGATGGTCGGTGCTCTGGGACGACCGGGGGGCACGACCCGGGGTGAAATTCGCCGATATGGAGCTCATCGGCATCCCCCATCGCGTGGTCATCGGCGCCCGAGGGCTCGAGGCCGGCACGGTGGAGTATCGCCCCCGGGATGCCGAGCGCAGCGAGGACCTGCCGCTGGATCAGTTATCCGCGGCGCTGGCCGAGCGGATTGGGTCGCCGTCGGCATCCAGCGCCGGATAGGCCTCACCCAGCTCGCGACAGCGTGCCGCGAGCCGGGGGTGGAGCCACTCGAAAAGGGTCCGGCGATATCGCTCCGGATCGAGTCGGACTTGGTCATAGAAACCGGCGGCCTGGCGCTGACGCTGGGCCTCGAAAAGGATCACCGCCGCCGCCACCGAAACGTTCAGTGACTCCACCAGCCCGGCCATCGGCACACTGATATGGCCGTCGGCCGCCGCGGCCCCGGCGTCGCTGACCCCCCACAACTCGGCGCCCATCAAAACCGCGGTCGGTGCGGTGTAATCCACGTCGCGAAAATCCACCGCCCGGGGCGACCAATGCGCGGCATAGACGCGGACTCCCTCGGACTGCAGCGACCGGACGGCGGCGGTGACCTCGTCATGCAGTACGGTCTCAACCCATTGCCCGGCGCCGGCGGCGCAGTGGCGGTGGATGGCCAGATTGCCGCGGGGGACGACGGCATGGGCCTGGAACACCCCCACGGCGTCGCAGGTGCGCAGGATCGCACTGAGGTTGTGGGGCTTGTGCACCCCGTCCATGAGTACCCGCAGATCCGGCTGACGGCGATCCAGCGCGGCACGGCAGCGATTCAGGCGATGGGCGGTCAACGCTTGTCCTCCATGGCGGTGAACGGCGTATTCTAAGCGATGATGAAAGAAAGAATCCTCATCGCCGGCTGTGGCCGGCTGGGCACACGTCTGGGCGTGCGGCTTGCCGCCGCCGGGCATCACGTCTTTGGTCTGCGCCGGCGCTGCGACGCGTTGCCCTCGGCCATCGTCCCGTGCCCGGCCGACCTGGCCTCGACCCGCGAGCTGTCATCGCGCTTGCCACAGCGGCTCGACCGCATCTACTTCATCATGACCCCGGATCAGTACGATGACGCCGGCTACCGGGCCGCCTACGTCACAAGCCTCGAGCATCTGCTTGGCGCCCTGCCCGATCGACACAGCCATGACGCCCGGCTGGTCATGGTCTCGAGCACCGGCGTCTACGGCCAGGACGATGGCAGCTGGGTGGATGAGGCAAGCCCCACCCGGCCGGCGCGTTTCTCTGGGGTGCGATTGCTTGAGGCCGAGGCGCTGGCCCACCGCCATCACGGGCCATCCACGGTGGTTCGCTTTGGAGGCATCTATGGCGCCGGGCGCGAGGCATTGTTGCGCAAGGTCCGCCGCGGCGACGCCTGCCAGGCCCGGCCACCGCGCTTTACCAACCGGATCCACGAAGACGACTGCGTCGGCATCCTGGCGCATCTGGGCGACCTGTCGGCCCCGCCGGCGGTGGTTGTCGGCGTCGACGACCATCCGGCGACCCAGTGCGAGGTGATGACCTGGTTGGCCCGGCGACTCGCGCTGCCGGCGCCGGATCATGTCAGCGGGGACAGCGCCGGGCGGCGCTGCAGCAATCGGTTGCTCCGGCAGTCGGGTTACGAACTGATCTACCCGGACTTTCGCGCCGGTTACTCGGCGCTGCTGACCGCCTCGCGCTGAAGGCCATGGACCGCCGGGGTCTGGGCGGCAAAGTAGGCGGCGAGATCCCGCATGTCCTGCTCGCTCAGCCCGGCCGCCTGGCCGTTCATGATGGCGTTCTGCCGGTCGCCGCTTTTGTAGGCCTTGAGCGCGTGCAACAGATAATCCGGGTGCTGGCCGGCAAGCATGGGCCAGGCGGGGTTATTCTGCGCCGCACCTTTTTCGCCGTGACAGGCGATGCAGGCCTGGGATTTTTCGCGCCCGGCCTCGACATCACCGATGGGCTGGGCCACGGCCGCGCCGCTCATCAACGCCCCCGCCAGCAGGCAGGCTTTCGTTGCCCGGTGCATCATGGGTTGTCCTCCCGGCCGGCGGCTTCGAAATAGGCCGCAATATCCTGCATGTCCTGATCGCTGAGCGTGGCGGCCAGCGCCTGCATGGTGGCGTGCTGGCGGTCGCCGTTTTTGTAGGCCTGAAGGGCCGAGACCAGGTACTCGGCGTGCTGTCCGCCGAGCTTGGGCACCCGGTAGGACGGATAGGCATTGCGGTAACCCTCGACCCCGTGACAGCCAAGGCAGGTGTAAGCCTTGGCGCGGCCCGCCTCGATATCCCCCTGGGCCAGCGCGATCCCGGGCAGGGCCAGTGGCAGCAGCATGATGGCAACCGCCATCGCTTGCGTGATTCTCATTGCACTCCTCTCAGCCGGTTCCGGCAATCCAGCCGGGGACGGCGCCCCGACGCAGCGCCATATATTTCCATGGATCGCAACGGCGGTAAAGTTGACTTGCGTCAACGCCGCCGAATCCCGATGATGCCGGGATGAGCTGCGAAATCCTGGTCCTGTACTACAGCCGCCACGGCGCCACCCACGGCATGGCCCGTCAGATCGCCCATGGCATCGAAAGCGTTTCGGATTGCCGGGCCCGACTGCGGACCGTGCCCGCCGTCTCCGAGGTCAGCGAGGCCGTGGCGGCACCGGTACCCGCCGAAGGGCCACCCTATGCCGAGCTGGCCGATCTTGCGCAGTGTCAGGGGCTGATCCTGGGCAGCCCGACCCGGTTCGGGAACATGGCATCGGCGTTGAAGCATTTTCTCGACCAGACCACCAGCGAGTGGCTCAGCGGGGCGCTGACGGACAAGCCGGCCGCCGTTTTCACCTCGACCGGCAGCCTCCATGGCGGCCAGGAGACCACGCTGTTGTCCATGATGCTGCCGCTGCTCCACCACGGCATGCTGATCACCGGCCTGCCCTACCACGAAGCCGCGCTGATGCGGACCACCACCGGTGGCACGCCCTATGGCGCCAGCCATCTGGCCGGCGCCGATGCCGACCGGGCGGTGGACGAAGATGAGGCGCAGCTCTGCCAGGCCCTCGGCCGCCGGGTGGCCAACGCCGCGCGGCGGTTGCAAAGCGATACGGACGCGTGGCTGTGAGCGCGACCGACGAAAGCGCCCACCGGGTCGGCGACACGCCGCTCTACCGCATCGCAGCGGCCTGCTATGTCGGGCAGATCGCGTTGCTGTTCGCCTGGCTCATCTGGCTGTCACCACCGCCCCCCGAATCCCGCAGTCTGATGCTGGTGATCTTTCTGCTGCCGTTGTTGCTCGGCCTGCGTGGGTTGCTTCACCGGCGCCGCTATACGCTGCAATGGACAGGCATGCTGATCCTGGCCTACTTCGTCCACGGCATGCTGGCCGCCACCGGCGGCTTTCCCGAGCGCTGGCTGGGCAGTGCCGAGCTGGTGCTGACGCTGGGTTATTTTGGCGCCGCCATGCTGGTGTTACGGCGCGGCAAGCAGCGCCACAAGGCCGAAAAACAAACCCTCGGGACCGACTAATCCGGCGGTCCGAGTACCTCGCGGACAAAGGGCACGGTCAGGCGGCGCCCGGCCTCGAGTGAGGCGGCATCCAACCGCTCGACCACCGTCAGCAGATGGTCGAGATCCCGCGACTGGTGGCGCAGAACATAATCGATGGTCGGTTCGGGCAGCGTCAGCCCCCGCTGGCCGAGCAGCGCTTTCAAGATCAGACGGCGGCGCTGATCATCCGGTGCGCTCAACCGCAGCCTGAGCAGCGCCTCGAGACGCGAGACCAGATCCGGCAGCTGCAACCCCAGCCCAGCCGGCGCCTGCCGGGCGCCGACCACCAGTTGCCCCCCCTGATCCCGCAGGCGGTTGTACAAATGGAAAAGCCCCTCCTCCCAGGCCGGATCGCCGGCCACGGCCGCCAGATCATCGATGGCCACCAGTGCGAGCTGATCGAGCCCCTCGAGCAGCGCCGGTGACTGGCCGGCCAGCTGCGCCAGCGGCAGATAGACCGCCTGGCCTGCTTTTTGTGTGGCGTCGCCGCAGGCGGCCTGCAGCAGATGACTCTTGCCGCTGTCGCCGGGCCCCATCAAGTAAAGCCCCTGCGGATGGCCATCGCCCAACGACCGGATGGCGGCGACCGCCTGCTCGTTGCCATGCGGCACAAAGCTCGCCAGATCCGCGCGGTCGTTCCATTGAAACGCCAGCGCCCGTTGTGCCCGCCGATGCGCCCCGGTCATGGCTGCCAGCGCCAGCCCGACCCCGACTCGGCAAGGCGCGGGTCGTCCGCCAACGCCGCCAGCACCCGCTCGCTATCCACCTGCAGCGCCAGGCTCAGCGTCACCCGGTCGGCGGCGACGCGGGTCACACGGGCACGCTGCACCCCGGCGATCGCACCCAAACGGCGCTGCAGCGCATCCAGGGCAGACAAGTCGGTGACCCCCCGGACCTCGACCTCGAGGCGGCGGCGGGCATCCAGATCGGGCAGAAAGGCATAGGCCCGCCGCAGCCGCCTGGCAATGCGCGGGACCATGTCCTCGACCACCGCTTCGACGCTCGGCCCGGCCGCTTGCCAGCGCCCGCGGCTGGCTTCCTCGCCCAGCCCGATCCAGCGGCTGCGGACGTAGCCGGCGGCATCGCGCTGCAGTCGACCCGCAAGCACGAGATCCGCGTTGTAGCGCTTTGAGGCCTCGCGGATCGGCTCGGTAAAGCCCGCGGCCACATCGACATAGGTGAGCGTCTGGCGATCGGCAAGATCGAGCAGCGGGAAGAACACGCGGATGCCCCGTTCGGCAGCCAGCGACCGCAACCCGGGGGCCAATGCCGCGGCCGCCGAGGCGTCGAGCAGCTGCCGCTCGCCATCGCGCTCGAGCGCCAGCCACACCAGCACGGTGGGCAACTCCGATGGCCAGACCCGGACACCGGCGCGCACCAGCGCCTCGCGCAGGGCCGGTTCATCCAGCTGCAACGCCAGCTCGAGGCGCTGGGCATCGGCGGCATCCCCGGTCCCGGTCTCGGGCTCGGTCTCGAGCCGGCGATACGAAAACCCCTCGACGTAGCGATCCGCCTGTTCCTGCAGCCGCTGCCCGATGAGACTGTCGCCCACCGCCGGATCGCCGGTCAGCCGGGTGATCATGCGGGCCACGCCCGTCTCGATGGCCGCTGACCGCGCCGCGGCCGAGTCATCACTGACCGCCACCCGGACCTCGCCGGGCGCCGACGCGTTCTGGGCGATCGCCGGCCACGCCGCCGGAAACAGGCAAAGGGCAAGTAAGAGGCGGTTGAGCAGTATTTTCATTACGAGGGCTGCAGCCGATGGATCGGCGATTACGGTACCATGGCCGGATCAATAGCCAAGCACCCGTCCCTCGGAGCCCAGCGTGACCGAAGCCGACCGCCACAGTGGATTGAGTTATCGCGATGCCGGTGTCGACATCGATGCCGGCAACGCCCTTATCGAGCGCATCAAACCCGATGTCAAGGCGACCCACCGCCCGGGCATGCTGGGCGGCCTGGGCGGCTTTGGCGGCCTTTTCGAGCTGCCGCTGGATCGCTACCGCCAACCGGTGCTGGTCTCTGGCACCGATGGGGTGGGCACCAAGCTCAAGCTGGCCATCGACAGCGGCCGGCATGACGGCATCGGCATTGATCTGGTGGCCATGTGTGTCAATGACGTGCTGGTCACCGGCGCCGAGCCGCTGTTCTTTCTCGATTACTACGCCACCGGCGAGCTCGATGTCGCGACCGCCGAGCGCGTCATCCGCGGGATCGCCGAGGGCTGCCGGCAGGCCGGCGCCGGATTGATTGGCGGCGAGACCGCCGAGATGCCGGGGATGTACGGCGACGGCGATTATGATCTGGCGGGGTTTTGCGTGGGTGTGGTCGAAAAGGACCGCATCATTGATGGTCAGTCCATCCGCAGCGGTGACCGGCTGATCGGCCTGGCCAGCAGCGGCATCCACGCCAACGGCTACTCGCTGGTGCGGCGGGTCATCGAGCTTGACCCGGCCGCCCGACAGCCCGAGCGGCCGGACGGGCCGGGCATGGAAGCACTCCTCGCCCCGACACGGATCTATGCCCGGGCCATTGCCGCGCTGACCCGTCAAGTCACGGTGCACGGGCTTTGCCACATCACCGGTGGGGGGCTGACCGAGAACCTGCCGCGGGTGCTGCCGCACGGGGTGGACGCCCGGATCGATACCCACAGCTGGCAATGGCCCGAGGTCTTTGCCTGGCTGCAGCAAACCGGTGGGATCAGCACCGCAGAGATGCGCCGGACCTTCAACTGCGGGGTCGGCATGGTGGCGGTTGTCCCGGCCGCCGAGGCCGACAATGCCATCCGCTGCCTCGAGGCCGCCGGCGAGACGGTCTGGACGATCGGCGAGGTGGTCCCGGCGTCCGGCGCGCAGCCCAGCGTCCATTATCAGGCCGGCGAATGAACGACGCTCGTCTGCGCATCGCGGTGCTGATATCCGGCAGCGGCAGCAACCTGCAGGCCATCATCGATGGCATCGAGGCCGGCGAAATCGATGCAACCATCGTCCGGGTCATCAGCAATCGCCCCGGCGCCGGCGGGCTGGAGCGGGCCCAACGCCACGGCATCGACACCGAGGTCATCGACCACCGCCAATTCGCCAGCCGCGCTGACTACGACCGCCGGCTTGCCAGCCGGCTCGAGGCCCTGGCGGCGGATCTGGTGGTGCTGGCGGGCTTCATGCGCATCCTCGGCGATGCATTCGTCGAGCGCTTCGAGGGGCAGCTCATCAATATCCACCCCTCGCTGTTACCCGCCTACCGCGGGCTTCATACCCATGAGCGGGTCATCGCCGATGGTCAGCGACAGCATGGCTGCAGTGTTCACTACGTCATTCCCGAGCTGGACGCCGGCCCGGTCATCGCCCAGGCGGTGGTCCCGGTCCACGCCGATGACACACCAGCACGGCTCGAGGACCGGGTCCGGGCCATGGAGCATCGCCTCTACCCCCGCGTGGTGCAGTGGATCGCCGCCGGCCGCGTATCCATGGCCGACCGCTCGGTTGTATTCGACGGCCAGACCGGTCAGACCCCGGTGCGTCTGGAGACAGGCGAGACGTGAAGCGGTGCATCCGCCAATGGCTGGGCTGGATGGCCTTTGCTCTGGCCATCGGGAGCGGCGCGGCCGCTGCCGAGACATTCCGGCCACCTGCCGATTTCAGCGCCCGCTATGCGGTTGAGCGAACCGGCCTGACGCTGGGCCGGGCCGATCTGAGCTATCGCCGGCTGCCGGGTGAACGCTACCACTACCGCCTCTACACCCGGGCCGTGGGCCTGGCCCGGTGGCTCTTCCCCGCCCAGGTCCGCGAAGAAAGCCGCGGGCGCATCGTCGAGGATGGGTTCCGCCCCGAGGTCTATCGCTATCAGCGCACCGGCGGCGACGATGCCCGCGAGGCCGAGCTGCGCTTTGACTGGCAGGCGCTGGAGGTGGTCAACGACATCGCCGACTACCCCTGGCGGGCCGAGATCACCCACGACACCATCGATCGGGTCATCAGCCCACTGCAGCTGATGCACGATCTCACCGAGCGGGGCGAGGCGGCCAATCGTCTTGTCTATCGCATCGCCGATGGTGGCCGGCTGAAGACCTATCTGCTCACCATCGAGGGCGAAGAGACGGTCACCACCCCGCAGGGCCGGTTTCGGGTGCTGCGCATCGAGCGGCGGGACACCGACAGCGATCGGCACACCATCCTCTGGTGCGCGCCAGCACTGGGGTATCTCGCCGTGCAGGTGGAACAGTGGGAGGACGGCAGCCGCAGTGCCCGGCTGGTCCTGGAAAGCCTCGAAGGCCTGCGCCGCGAGCCGGGGATGCGCGGTGGCGGCTGATCGCCGTCAGGGGCGCGGCAGGGTCACGCCGCGCTGGCCCATGTATTTGCCGGCCCGATCGGCATAGGACTGCTCGCAGACCTCGTCGGACTCGAGAAAGAGCATCTGCGCGACCCCTTCGTTGGCATAGATCCGGGCAGGCAGCGTCGTGGTATTCGAGAACTCCAGGGTCACATGCCCTTCCCACTCGGGCTCGAGGGGCGTGACGTTGACGATGATGCCGCAACGCGCATAGGTGGATTTGCCCAGACAGATGGTCAGCACGTTCCGCGGAATGCGGAAGTACTCCACGGTGCTCGCCAGGGCAAAGCTGTTGGGCGGGATGATGCACACATCCGAGCGGACATCGACAAAGCTCGACTCGTCGAAATCCTTGGGATCGACCACCGCCGAGTTGATATTGGTGAAGATCTTGAAATGATCGGCACAACGGACATCGTAGCCATAGCTCGAGGTGCCGTACGAGATCATCCGCCCGCCGGCGTTCTCGCGCATCTGGCCGGGCTCGAAGGGCTCGATCATGCCCTCACCGGCCATCTGCCGGATCCAGCGGTCGGATTTGATGGTCATCGAACAGGGTCCTCGGTCAGTCGTCGTCGACGACGATGTTGGGAAAACGGCTGGCGCCCGCCGGGTCCTGGCGCGACAGCAACGCGGCCGTCCGGCGCGCCGCCTCTCGATAATGGTTGGCAACCGAGCTCTCCGGGTCGGCCACCACGGTGGGCTGTCCGCTGTCGGCCTGCTCGCGGATGCGCAGATCAAGCGGCAGCGACCCGAGCAGTTCGACCCCCTCCTGGTCGGCCAGGCGCTGGCCGCCCCCGGCGCCGAATATGTGCTCCTCGTGTCCGCACTGCGAGCAGACATGCAAGGACATGTTCTCGAGGATGCCCAGCACCGGCACTTTGACCTTCTCGAACATCTTCACCCCCTTGCGGGCATCCAGTGTGGCGATGTCCTGCGGGGTGGTCACCACCACCGCCCCGGCCACCGGGACCTTCTGCGAGAGGGTCAGCTGGATGTCGCCGGTGCCGGGTGGCAGATCGATGATGAGATAATCCAGCGACTCCCAACGGGTTTCGTTGAGCAGCTGGGTCAATGCCTGGGTGACCATCGGCCCGCGCCAGACCATGGGGGTGTCTTCTTCGATCAGAAAGCCGATGGACATGATCTGCACGCCGTAGTGCTCGAGCGGCGTGATGTGCTTGCCATCCGGGCTGTCCGGCTTGCGCCCGGCCACCCCCATCATGCGGGGCTGACTGGGGCCGTAGATGTCGGCATCCAGAAGCCCCACCCGGGCCCCCTCGTCGGCCAGTGCAAGGGCCAGGTTGGCCGAGGTGGTGGACTTGCCCACCCCGCCTTTGGCCGAGGCCACGGCGATGATGTTGCGGATGTTCTCCAGCGGCTTGAGCGCCGCCTGGACCTGGCGGGCCGAGACCTGCCAGTCGACATTGATGGTCACGGTGCCGGCCCCGGTCTGCGCCTTGACATGCTCGGCCAGAGTGCGCTCGAGTTCGCCCTGGTAGCGGCCGACCGGGAAACCCAGTCGCAGGGCGATGGTCACCGCCGTGCCATCGACGGTGATCGCCTCGACGGCGTCGGCGTCAACCAGATTCTGCCCCAGGGCCGGCTCCACCCAGCCCTGCAGGGCGGTCTCGACGGCTTCGCGGGTGACTGTGCTCATGAACGCCCCATGGGTTGTCGCAAGGGATTAACCGCCAAGTCTAACCCCCGCCGCCGGCAGTGGAAACCGCAGCCGCCCCGGATGGCCACCCCCTTGCGCTTGCGGGGGCGGCGTCTGCCGCGGGATATTGCCCGTATGACCCGCCGACCATCGAACATCGTGCTCATCGGCATGCCCGGCGCCGGCAAGAGCACCGTTGGCGCACTGCTGGCCCGTCGCCTGGGCCTGGATTTTGCCGATACCGACCGCTTGATCGAACACCGCGAGGGGCAGACGCTGCAGCAGATCGTCGATACCCACGGGCACCAGACCCTGCGGGCGATCGAGGCCCGGGTGTTGGCGCAGATCGACTACCGGCATCATGTCATTGCCACCGGCGGGAGCGCGGTCTACAGCGACGCGGCGATGACCGCCCTGCAGCGCCACGGCGTGATCGTCCATCTGCAGGTGGATCTGGAGACGATCCTCGACCGGGTGCAGGATGCCGCCACCCGCGGGCTGGCCCGAGCGCCCGGCCAGAGCCTGACGGCGCTTTTCGCCGAGCGCGAGGCGCTTTATGCGCACTGTGCCGAGTTCAGCGTCGATGCCAGCGGCGATGATCAGTTCGCGGTGGCCGATCGGGTGATCGCGACGCTAACCCGGGCGCATGCCCTGCCCTCGCCTCTGGCATAATGCCCCCTTTGATTTGCCACCGCGCGGAGCGTCAATGAGCCGGAAGATTCTGGTGACCAGTGCCCTGCCCTATGCCAACGGGCCCATCCACCTCGGCCATCTGGTCGAGTACATCCAGACCGATATCTGGGTGCGCTACCAGAAGCTCCAGGGCCATGAATGCTGGTACGTCTGTGCCGATGATGCCCACGGCACGCCGATCATGCTCAAGGCCCGGGAGCAGGGCATCACTCCGGAGGCACTGATCGAGCAGGTGGGCGCCGATCATCGCCGGGATTTTGCCGGCTTTCATATTGGTTTTGACAACTACTACAGCACCCACTCGGCAGAAAACCGGCATTTCTCCGAGCTCATCTACACCCGGCTGCGCGATGGCGGCTGGATTGACCGGCAGACCATCACCCAGGCCTATGACGAGCGCGAGGGGATGTTCCTGCCCGACCGCTACATCAAAGGCACCTGCCCGCGCTGCGGTGCCGATGACCAGTACGGCGACAACTGCGAAGCCTGCGGCGCCAGCTACTCGCCCGACGAGCTGCAGAACCCGGTCTCGGTGATCTCGGGCGAGACGCCGGTCCAGCGGGCCTCGGAGCATTACTTCTTTCGGCTGCAGGACTTCGAGCCCATGCTGCGCGAGTGGGCCACCGGCGAAGGGCTGCAGGAAGAGGTCGCCAACAAACTCCAGGAGTGGTTCGACGCCGGCCTGCGGGCCTGGGATATCTCGCGGGACGCCCCCTACTTCGGGTTTCAGATCCCGGATACCACTGACAAGTACTTCTATGTCTGGCTGGACGCGCCGATCGGCTACATGGCCAGCTTCCAGGATCTGTGCAACCGCCAGGGACTTGATTTCGATGCGTGGTGGCGCGCCGACAGTGACGCCGAGCTCTACCACTTCATCGGCAAGGACATTGTCTACTTTCACGCCCTGTTCTGGCCGGCCATGCTGCACGGGGCCGGCTTTCGCACCCCCACCCGGGTCTGTGCCCACGGGTTTCTGACCGTCGATGGGCAGAAGATGTCGAAATCGCGCGGGACGTTCATCATGGCCGAGACCTATCTGCGCCATCTCGACCCGGAATATCTGCGCTACTACTTCGCCGCCAAACTGGGCACCGGGGTGCATGACATCGACTTGAGCCTTGAGGACTTCACCCAGCGGGTCAATGCCGATCTGGTGGGCAAACTGGTCAATATCGCCAGCCGCTGCGCTGGTTTCATCCAAAAACGCTTTGACGGCCAGCTTGGCCCGCGGCTCGACACGCCCGAGCTTTTCCGCCGCATCAGCGCCCGCGCCGAGACCATCGGCGGGCTCTACGAAGAGCGCGAATACGCCCGGGTGGTGCGCGAGGTCATGGCATTGGCCGATGAAGCCAACCAGTACATCGACGAGAAAAAGCCCTGGGTGCTGGCCAAGGACCCGGACCAGGCCGAGGCACTGCATGCGATCAGTACCACCGGCATCAACCTGTTCCGGGTGCTGATGCTCTATCTCAAACCGGTGCTGCCACGGACCGCCGAGGCCGCCGAGGCCTTCCTCCAGGTCCCGCCCATGGCCTGGGCGGACGCCGGTCAGCCGCTGCTCGACCATCGCATCGAGCGCTTCAAACCGCTGATGACGCGCATCGACCCGGCCGCGGTCGAGGCGATGATCGAAGACTCGCGGGAGAGCCTCAAACCGGCATGAGCGATCGCGCGAGCCTGATTGACCGGATCGACGCGCTGCTGCCGCAGACCCAGTGCGAGCAGTGCGGTTACCCGGGGTGTCGCCCCTATGCCGAGGCCATCAGTCGCGGCGAGGCGGGGATCAACCAGTGCCCGCCCGGGGGCGAGGCCACCATCAAGGCGCTGGCCGAGGTGACCGGCCGGGCGGTCGAGCCGCTCAACCCCGATCATGGCGCGTATCGCCCCCCCCGGGTCGCGTGGATCGACGAGTCGGTCTGCATTGGATGCACCAAGTGCATCCAGGCCTGCCCGGTGGATGCCATTGTCGGCGCCCGGCAACGCATGCATACCGTCATCACCGAGGAATGCACAGGCTGTGATCTGTGTCTGGCGCCCTGCCCGGTGGATTGCATCCATATGCAGCCCACCGACCGCGAGCAAGAACCCGCATCCCGGCAAAAGGCCCGCCGCGATCGGGCCAGACAGCGTTTCAACAACCGTAAGGCCCGGCTGGCGCGCCGCGCTGCCGAGGCCGAGGCCAAACGCCAGCAACGCCGGGCCCGGCGCAGTGGCGCAGATGATCCCGCAGCAGACGGCCCAGCGCCGTTGCCCGACCGCGAACGCCGCCGCGCCGTGGCACAGGCCGCGCTCGAAAAAGCCCGTGCCCGACGCCGCGCGCGGGCGGGAGGCCAGCCGCGGTGAACCGGGACAAACGCCAGGCGATCTTCGAGCGACTGCGCGCCGCCAATCCGCAGCCGACAACCGAACTCGAATACCACACCCCTTTCGAGCTGCTGGTGGCGGTCATCCTCTCGGCACAGGCCACCGACCGCAGCGTCAACAAAGCCACCCGGCCGCTGTTTGCGGTGGCCAACACACCCGAAGCCATCCTGGCGCTGGGTGAGACCGGGCTTCGGCAGTACATTCGCACGATTGGCCTTTTCAACAGCAAGGCGAAGAACATCATCGCCACCTGCCAGGCCCTGGTCGATGAACACGACGGCCAGGTACCGGCGCAACGCAAAGCGCTGGAAGCCCTGCCCGGGGTCGGTCGCAAGACGGCCAATGTGGTTTTGAATACCGCCTTCGATCAACCCACGATGGCGGTGGACACCCATATCTTTCGCGTCGCCAACCGAACCGGCATCGCCCGGGGCAAGACCGTGCGGGCGGTCGAAGAACGGCTACTGCGGCTGCTGCCGCGTGAATTTCTCAAAGACGCCCACCACTGGTTGATCCTGCACGGCCGCTACGTGTGCGTGGCCCGCAAGCCCCGCTGCGGCGCCTGCCCGATCTACGACCTCTGCGAGTTCAAGGACAAGACGCGTTACGCCGACGAGGACGCGGACACAGCAGGTGGCTGAGCGGCGCGGTACCGGCGGCGCTCGCGCCAGCGCCGCCAGCTGAACGCGCCAACAAGGAAGGGTGCGGTGGCAAGGGCCATGGCGCCGCCCACCGATACATCCAGCCAAAGCGCGGCCCCGTAGCCAAGGGGGGCACTTGCCACGGCGATCAGCATGGCCACTGCGATCAGGCTCGAAAGCCGCCGGCAGAGCAGATAGGCCGCCGCCGGGGGGACCACCACAAAGGTGACAAAAAGCACCACGCCCACCGCATCAAAGGCCGCCACGGCGGTGCCACTGAGCAGCGACAGATGGGCATAGAACACCAGCCCCGGGGCCAGCCCCAACGCCCGGGCCAGCCCCGGATCGAAGGTCGCCAGCTTGAGGGCATTGTAGAAGGCGAGCACGAAAAGGGCGTCCACCAGCAACAGTGTGGCGCTCGCCAGCAGCGCCCGCGGCACGACCAGGCCGGCCACGGTGACCGTATCCAGCCAGACGAAGCCGATCTCGCCAAGCAGCACGGTGTGCTCATCCAGATGCACGTCCCGGGCAAAGACGTTGATCAGGACCACGCCAATGCTGAATAGCGCCGGGAAGACCAGTCCGATGGCCGCATCATCCCGGAGCCGGCGGCTGCGGGCGAGTGTCTCGATCAAGAATACCGCCAGCACCCCGCTGAGCGCCGCCCCGGCAATCTGCACCGCCCCGCTGGTCTCGCCGGTGGCAAGCCACGCCAGTGCGATCCCGAAGAGAATGGAATGACTGATGGCGTCGGCCAGCATGCTGTTGCCACGCAGCACCAGAAAACTGCCAAGCAGCGCGCCGGCCATCCCCACCAGCATGCCGGTCAAGAGAATGGCGATGGTGGGATTGGCCAGCCCGCTCATGCCCGCACCCGCCAGCGCCGTCGCTCGTTGCGTCGTTTGGCCTGCTCGGCGGCATGGCCCTGGCCTTTTTCGGTGAGCCGCCAGTGCGGGCCCTCATCGGGCATATGCTCGGTACTGATGAGCAAGCCCCGATCGGCCAGCGTGGCGAGTTGCGGCTCGGTGATCATCCCGTGGTAGGCGTCGACTGCCCCCTGCTCGACGCGGTAGCGCCAGTCACCATGTTCCCGGGCCAGCTCGTAGACGGTCTGCAGGATCTGTTCGGTGGAGGTGTGGCTGCGCCGTCGCCGGCGCCGCCACCAGGCCGGCAGCAACCCCCGCCGCGGGGCGATGAGCAGCGACACCAGCGCCAGCGCGGTGGCCACCAGCACCACCACCGGCCCGGTGGCAAGCCCCGGGCCCAGGGTGCTGATCAGCCCGCCACTGATCCCCGCGGTGGCACCAAAGCCCGCCGCAAGCAAGACCATGCCCAGCAGGCTGCCCGCCCACTGCCGCGCGGCCGCCCCGGGGGCGATGATCATCGCCGTCATCAGCACCACACCCACCATCTGCAGCCCCACCACCACGGCCAACGCGATCATGGCGGTCAAAAGCCGTTCGATCCGCCGCACCGGCAGCCCCATGACCGCCGCAAACTCCGGGTCAAAGCTCATCAACTTGAGCGGCTTCCACAACATGACAACGCCCGACAGCGCCACGGCGGTCAGCAAGGCCATGGGCAACAGATCCGCCCGCGTGGTGGCGGCGGCCTGACCAAACAGAAAACTGTCCAGGCCAGCCTGCGCCGCCCCGCCCCGGTTCTGGATCCAGGTCAGCAGCACCACGCCCAGGGCAAAGCCCAACGAGAGCATGATGGCCAGGCCAGCGTCGGTTTTAAGCCGGGTGCGTCGGGTCAGCCCCACCATGAGCAGTGCCGCGACCACGGCGGTGAAAAGCGCACCGGCCAGCAGACTGCCCATGTCACGCACCCCGGTGACGATAAACCCTAGGCAGATCCCGGGCAGGGCCGCATGGGAGAGGGTATCGCCCAGCAGGCTCTCGCGGCGGAGCACGGCAAAACTGCCCAGAACGCCGCTGATCACGCCAATCAGCGCCGCGCCCAGCATGACATTCTGCAGGGTGTAGTCGCCCAGCAGCGCTGTCATCGCTCACCCGGGGCGTCCGGCGCGGCGGCGCCGTTTTCGTCCAGCAGCGCGATCTGCCCGCCGTAGGTACGACGCAGGTTGCGGGCGCTGTACACCGCGGCCATCTCGCCGGCGGCGATCACCCGCACGTTGAGAAACACCAGCCAGTCGAAATAGCGCTGGACGGTCTGCAGATCGTGGTGGACCACCACGATGGTGCGGCCTTCGCTGCGCAGCCGCGAGAGGATATCGATAATGCTGCGCTCGGTGGTGGCATCCACCCCGGCCATGGGCTCGTCGAGCAACAGCAGATCCGGCTTCTGGACCAGCGCCCGGGCGATGAAAACCCGTTGCTGCTGCCCGCCCGAGAGCTCACTGATCTGACGGTCCGCCAGCGCCTCCATGCCCACTTCTTCGAGCGCCCGCAGCGCCCGGTCGCGCTCGCGACGGCCCGGCCAGCGCCACCAGCCCAGCTGGCCGTACAGCCCCATGGTCACGACATCCACCGCGGTGGTGGGAAAATCCCAGTCCACGCTCGAGCGTTGCGGCACATAACCCACCCGCTTGCGCTGGCTTTTGTAGGGATGTCCGAACAACCGCACATGACCGGCGGAGCGCGGGACCAGACCGAGGATGGCCTTCAGCAGGGTGCTTTTGCCGGCGCCGTTGGGCCCGACCACGCCCGCCAACACCCCCGGCGGGATATTCAGATCGATATCCCAGAGGGCCGGACGATCGCCATAGCTGACCGTTAGATCCTCGATATGCAGCGCCAGCTCGGGTTCATGGGGCGTGTGGATATCCGCTCGGAGATCGCTCAAGGCGCGACCTCCTCGCGCCGCTGTTGCCAGGGCGCCAGCGCGTCGGGCAGCGGAATGACCTGCCCCCCGAGGGCGTCGGTCATGACCCGGGTGTTGTGAATCAACATACCCACCAGCGTATCAGCCAGTGTCCCCGGCTGCCCCAGCGCATCGCCGTAGAGGCTGCCACCCACCTCGACATCCGCCCCCCGCGCGCGGGCCGCCTCGATCACCGCCTCGACGGTGCGCGGGTTGATGGTGGTCTCAATGAAAACCGCCGGGATATTGCGTTGGGCAATCAGATCGGCCACCGACTGAATGGCCGCGACACTGGGCTCGGCCTGGGTGCTGATCCCCTGCACCCCCCTGACCTCGAGCCCGTAACCCTGGCTTAAGTAGCCAAACGCGTCGTGGGCGGTCAAAAGCACCCGCTGGCCGGACGGTATCGTGGCAAGGCTCGCGGCCATCCAGCGGTCGAGGGCCTGCAGCTGTCGCCGATATGCCGCCGCCCGGCGCTGCACCGGCTCGAGACAGTCCGGTGCCAGGCGCGCAAGCGCCGCCTCCACCGCCGGCACGGCCTGGGACCACAACGCCGGCTGCATCCACAGATGCGGATCGGTGGCATAACCCGCCTTGCCATCCAACGGCTCGATGGGACCGGCCCGCGCGGCCGCTTCGGCCACCGCCAGGGTCGCCTTGTGCCGATCCAGCCCCGCAAGCACATCCGCCAGCTGGCCCTCCAGGCCGAACCCGTTGTAGACAATGAGTTCGGCCTTTTGAAAGGCTCGGACATCCGAGGCGGTGGCCTGGTAGAGATGAGGGTCGACACCGGGGCCCATCAACACCTCGGCGTCGATGCAGTCACCCCCGATGGTCGCGACCAGATCGCCGGCCATGCCAGTGGTCGCCACCACCAGCGGTGCCGCCAGCACCGGCCCCGGGGCAAGCGCGATGACCACGGCCATGGCGGCGCGTCGAATGCGTGACTTGGGCACAGGTCGTCACCTCATAAATTGGAATAATTCCAATTTAGACCCCTGCCGCCAACGGTGCAACGCAACCGCTGCGATGCGCCACCGGTGAGCGCTCACTCGCCGCGTCTTGCCGCCACGCGCAGTCGCAGGGCGTTGAGCTTGATAAAGCCCTCGGCATCCTTTTGATCGTAGGCCCCGGCGTCGTCCTCGAAGGTGGCGATGCTGTCATCGAACAGGCTGTCCGACTCGGAGCGTCGGCCGAGTACGATGACATTGCCCTTGTAGAGCTTGAGTCGGACCACACCGTTGACCCGGGTCTGGGTCTGATCGATCAGCGCCTGCAGCGCCTCGCGCTCCGGACTCCACCAGTAGCCGTTGTAGATGAGTTCGGCATAACGCGGCATGAGCTCGTCTTTAAGATGCGCGGACTCGCGATCGAGGGTGATCGACTCGATGGCGCGGTGGGCACGCAGCAGGATGGTGCCGCCGGGCGTTTCGTAGCAGCCGCGGGATTTCATCCCCACATAGCGGTTCTCGACGATATCGATGCGGCCAATGCCATTGTCGCCGCCCAGCTGGTTGAGCCGCGAGAGCATCGCCTGGGGCGAGAGCGTCTCGCCGTTGATCGCCACCGGATCCCCCCCGCGGAAGGTCAGGTCGATCTCGGTGGGGGTATCCGGCGCCGCTTCGGGGGCAACGCTCCAGCGCCACATCCCTTCCTCGGCCGGTGTCCAGGTGTCCTCGAGCACGCCGCCTTCATAAGAGATATGCAGCAGGTTGGCGTCCATGGAATAGGGCGAGCCACCGCCCTCGGTCTTGCCCTCGATGGGGATGCCGCGCTCCTCGGCGTAGGCCAGCAGGCGCTCGCGCGAGTTCAGATCCCACTCCCGCCAGGGGGCGATGACATGAATGCCCGGCTCGAGGCCGTAGTAGCCGAGCTCAAAGCGCACCTGATCATTGCCCTTGCCGGTGGCGCCATGACAGACGGCATCGGCGCCGGTCTCGCGGGCGATCTCGATCTGCCGCTTGGCAATCAGCGGCCGGGCAATCGAGGTACCGAGCAGGTATTCGCCTTCGTAGACGGCGTTGGCGCGGAACATGGGAAAGACGAAATCGCGCACGAACTCCTCGCGCAGATCGTCGATGTAGATCTCTTCGACACCCAGGTCCCGGGCCTTGCTGCGGGCCGGCTCCAGCTCCTCGCCCTGGCCGAGGTCGGCGGTGAAGGTCACCACTTCGCAGCGGTAGTGATCGCGCAGCCACTGCAGGATCACCGAGGTATCCAGCCCGCCTGAATAGGCCAGCACCACCTTTTTGATATCGCTCATGAATAGACTCTCGAAATGCTCGGTCATGCCGGTGGAAAAGCGGTCATGATCCGGCGGCTCGGCGCACAAATCAAGACAACCACCGCGGCACCGCACCAGCCCTGATACACTGCGGCTATGGACACGCTCACCCTCACCCGCCCGGACGACTGGCACCTGCATCTGCGCGATGGCGATGTCCTGCCGGATGTCGTCCACTGGAGCGCCGCGCGTTTTGGCCGGGCGATCATCATGCCCAACCTCGTCCCGCCGGTGACCACCACGGCCATGGCCGAGGCGTATCGCGAGCGCATCCTGGCGGCCTGCCCCGCGGACTGCGATTTCGAGCCGCTGATGACGCTCTATCTCACCGACAACACCCCCGCCACCGAAATCGAGCGCGCCGCGGCAAGCGGCATCGTCCAGGCAGTCAAGCTCTACCCCGCCGGCGCCACCACCAACAGCGACTCCGGCGTCACGGACATCCGCCGCTGCGACGACGCCCTCGCCGCCATCGCCGAGCACGACCTCACGCTCTGCATCCACGGCGAGGTCACCGGGCCCGGGACCGACATCTTCGATCGCGAAGCGGTTTTCCTCGAAGAGCGCCTGGCCCCGCTACTCGAGCGCCATGGCGGGCTGCGCGTGGTCCTCGAGCATCTCACCACCGCCGCCGCGGTGGATTTCGTGCGCCAGGGCCCCGAGCGGCTGGGCGCCACCATCACGCCTCAGCATCTGCTCATGAACCGCAACGATCTGCTGGCCGGGGGCGTCCGCCCCCACCACTACTGCCTGCCGATCCTCAAGCGCGAGCGCGATCGCGAGGCACTGATCGACATCGCCACCTCCGGTCATCCGCGTTTCTTCCTCGGCACCGACAGTGCGCCACATGCCCGCCATGCCAAGGAGAATGCCTGCGGCTGTGCCGGCATTTTCAGCGCCCCGCTCGCCATCGAGCTCTATGCCGAGGCCTTCGACCAGGCCGGCGCCCTCGATCGGCTGGAGGGCTTCGCCAGCCACTTCGGCGCCGACTTCTA
Organism: uncultured Ectothiorhodospiraceae bacterium; assembly: GCA_913061005.1. GTDB lineage: Bacteria > Pseudomonadota > Gammaproteobacteria > Nitrococcales > Nitrococcaceae > Spiribacter > Spiribacter pallidus. Next base: position 43,940 of record CAJXSH010000013.1, read on the forward strand.
CGGCCTGCCGCGTAACGCCGGGCGTATCACGCTCACCCGCCGGCCGCGCCGCATACCGGAGACGCTCCCCTATGGCGACGCCCATATCGTGCCGCTGCGCGCCGGCGGCGAGACGGACTGGTCGCTGACCGACGACACCGCCGCCCCGGAGGCCCCATGACCCCCCGTGCCATCAACCAGAGCTTCCGCGGGTTTCTGCCCGTGGTGGTGGATATCGAGACGGGCGGCGTCAATGCCGCCACCGACGCCATGCTGCAGATCGCC
>CAJXSH010000014.1 GCA_913061005.1 uncultured Ectothiorhodospiraceae bacterium
TGGTGCCCGGAGTGGGACTCGAACCCACACGGCCAAGGCCTCGGGATTTTAAGTCCCGTGCGTCTACCAGTTCCGCCATCCGGGCATTGATGGAGGCTAGGGCCGGAATCGAACCGGCGTACACGGCTTTGCAGGCCGCTGCATCACCACTCTGCCACCTAGCCATCGAGGCCCGATCATAGCAACCGGCACACCAGCTGGCGATGCCCGGGCTGACATCCCCGAAACAAAAAACCCCGACCGGATCCGGTCGGGGTGATGTCTTGGAGCGGGAAACGAGACTCGAACTCGCGACCCCAACCTTGGCAAGGTTGTGCTCTACCAACTGAGCTATTCCCGCAACAGAGCCGTTATTCTAGTGCGCACCGCTTTTCTGTCAACCCTGTGACAGCCCGTCCAGGGTCCGGATCGCGCCGCGCAGATAGAGCACCATCGAATACAGGGTCAGCCCGGCAGCGGCGTACAAAAGCACCAGCCCCACCGGCCAGGCGGGTATCCCCCAGAGCTCGTTGCGATAGAGCAACAGCACAATGGCGATCATCTGCGCGGCGGTCTTGACCTTGCCGGTCATGCCCACCGCCACACTCGATCGCTGGCCGAGCTCGGCCATCCATTCGCGCAAGGCGGAGACCGCGATCTCACGGCCAATGATGACCGCCGCCGGGATCGCGGTGAGCGCACCGGGTGTCTCGACCACCACAATGATCAATGCCACAGCGACGATGAGCTTATCGGCCACCGGATCGAGAAATGCCCCAAACGGCGAGGTCTGGTTCCAGCGCCGCGCCAGATAGCCATCCAGCCAGTCGGTCACGCTGGCAAGCGCAAAAACCACCGCCGCCGCCGCGTTGGCCCAGGGCGTGGGCAAGAGAAAAAGCAGCCCCAGCACCGGGATCAACACAATCCGCAGCCAGGTGAGGATATTGGGCAGCGTCGGTTTCATGGCCGGCAGATTATCATGCAAAAGCCGCCATGCAGTGACCGGCGGCTAGCCATTGAGATGGGCATGAATGCGCTCGGCGAGCGCCTTGCTCACGCCATCGACCCGGGCGAGGTCTTCCACGCCGGCGCGTTTCATCCCTTTCAAGCCACCGAATTGCTTCATCAACGCCTGGCGTCGTTTGGGGCCAAGCCCCGGGATTTCCTCAAGCGTCGAGGCCTGACGGGATTTGCCGCGCCGCGAGCGGTGCCCGGTAATCGCAAATCGATGCGCCTCGTCGCGGGCCTGCTGCAGCACATGCAACGCCGGCGACTCGGGGGGCAGACGGATCGTGCCATCACGACCGGCGATCATCAGGACCTCCTCGCCCGGTCGCCGGCGGGGCCCCTTGGCGATGCCCACCGCCGTGACCCCTTCGATCTGCAGATCCTCGAGGATGCCTTCGGCCTGCGCCAGCTGCCCGGCACCACCATCAATCAAAAGCAGATCGGGCAGCTCCCCCGCCTCTTCCTTGAGCCGCCGATAGCGCCGCTCGAGCGCCTGACGCATCGCCGCGTAGTCATCACCGCCGGTGATCCCGTCGATGTTAAAGCGCCGATAGTCCTCTTTGATCGGCCCCTCCCGGCCAAAAACCACACAAGAGGCCACCGTGGCCTCGCCCCGGGTGTGGGAGATGTCAAAACACTCGATGCGGCCGGGAATGGTCTCGAGATCCAGCGCCTGTTGCAGGTCTTCGAAGCGACGCTCCATGGCCTGCTCGTTGCTCATCCGCGCGCTCAAGGCATGCTCGGCGTTGCGCTCGGCAAGCGTCATCCAGCGTCGCCGCTCGCCCCGCAGCCGCGCCGAGATATGCACCCGATGGCCGGCGTCATTGCCAAGGGCTTCCTCGAGCAGCTCGCTGTCGGGCAGCTCGTGGCTGACCAATAGCTCCCCCGGGGTCTCCTGGCCGAGGTAGTGACGGGCGATAAAAGCGCCCAGTACCTCCTCGGGCGTGGTCTCCGGCGGGGCCTTGGGAAAGTAGCTGCGATTGCCCAGATTCTGGCCATCGCGGATGACAAAGACCTGCACGCAGGCGGTCTGCTCGCGGATGCGGCAGGCAAGCACATCCACATCCCCTCGGGCGCCGGAGACGTACTGTCGCTCCTGGATGCGCCGAAGGCTGGTGATGCGATCCCGTAACCGGGCGGCGGTCTCGAAATCCAGCGACTCCGCTGCCGCTTCCATGCGCCCGACCAGCTCGTCGATGACCTCGTTGCTCTGACCCGAGAGAAACATCTCGACATGGCGGACATCCCGGGCGTAGTCCTGCTGGCTGATCAGACCCACGCAGGGGGCGGTACAGCGTCCGATCTGGTGTTGCAGACACGGCCGCGAGCGGTGCCGGTAGTAGCTGTCCCGACACTGACGGACCGGAAAGACGCGCTGGAGGTGGTTGAGGGTTTCACGCACCGCGCCGGCCGACGGAAACGGGCCGAAATACCGGCCCTCGCCGCGGCGCTGTCCACGGTGAAAGGAAAGCCGCGGAAAGTCCTGCTGGGTCGATAGGTAGATGTACGGGTAGGTCTTGTCATCACGCAGTAGCACGTTGTAGCGCGGCCGGTGTTCTTTGATCAGATTGTTCTCGAGGATCAGCGCCTCGGCCTCGGTGTGGGTGACGGTGACCTGCAGATCGGCCACCTGCCCGACCAGCGCCTGGGTCTTGGCATTGTGGGCGCCCTTTCGAAAGTAGCTACTGACCCGGCGTTTGAGATTGCGGGCCTTGCCCACGTAGATGACCGTGCCATCGGCCCCGAACATGCGATAGACGCCCGGCCCGGTGGGCAGGGTCTTGAGGATGGGGTCCGGGTCGAATGCCGCTGCCGAAGTCATGGCCCCATTGTAGCGCGCCCCGGATGGGTTTCGATCCATCCGGGGCGGCTTGACCGCCTACTCGGCGCCGGGAATGCCCCCCTCGGTCAGCGCCCGGGGGTCGAGCAGCCGCTCGAGATCGGCATCAGAGAGGTCGGTCATCTCGCGGGCGAGCTCCATCAGCGGGCGGCCCTCGGCGTAGGCCCGCTTGGCGATGGTCGCGCCCAGCTCATAGCCGATCACGGTATTAAGCGCCGTCACCAGGATGGGATTGCGGCCCAACGCCGCCTCGAGGCGGTCCTGGTTGACCGTAAACCCGGCCACCGCCCGGTCGGCCAGGGCCCGGGCCCCGCCGGCGAGGATATGGATGCTCTGTAGTAGGTTCTGTGCCACCACCGGCAGCATCACATTGAGCTGGAAGTTGCCCGACTGTCCGGCCACGGTGATGGTGGTGTCGTTGCCGATCACCTGGGCGGCCACCTGGGCCACCGCCTCGGGGATGACCGGATTGACCTTGCCCGGCATGATGCTGCTCCCCGGCTGAAGCGCCGGCAGGGCGATCTCGCCGAGACCGGCCAGCGGCCCGGAGTTCATCCAGCGAAGGTCGTTGCTGATCTTCATCAGACTGACGGCGACCACCTTGAGCTGGCCCGAGAGCTCAACGGCGGCATCCTGGCTGGAGAGGCTCTCGAAGCGATTATCGCTTTCACGAAAGGCGACCCCTGTACGGCGTGACAGGGCATCGGCCACCTGACGGCCAAAGGCCGGCCGGGCGTTGATGCCGGTGCCGACCGCCGTGCCCCCCTGGGCAAGGGCCTGCACCCGGTCGAGGGCGTCGCGCACCCGCGCTTCACCCAGACGAATCTGCTGTGCCCAGCCGCCGACTTCCTGGCCCAGCGAAACCGGCATGGCGTCCATCAAATGGGTCCGCCCGGTGGTGGTCACATCAGCCAACTCCGCCGCCCGGGCCTCCAGCGTGCCGGCCAGGTGGTCCAGTGCCGGGAGCAGTTCTTCGGCGCAGGCCACCGCCGCGGCCACATGGATCGCCGTCGGGATGACATCGTTGCTGCTCTGGCTCATGTTGACGTGGTCATTGGGGTGGACATCCCGGCCCAGCGACTGGGTGGCCAGATGGGCGATCACCTCGTTGGCGTTCATGTTGCTGCTGGTGCCCGAGCCGGTCTGGAATACATCCACCGGAAAATGCGCATCATGATCACCGGCGGCGACGGCGTCGGCTGCCCCGATGATGGCCCTGGCGATATCGGCATCCAGATCCCCCAGCGCCTGGTTGGCCTCGGCGGTGCTGGCCTTGATCAACCCCAGTGCCTGAATGAACCGTCGCGGCATGGGCATGCCACTGATGCCAAAGTTGTCCACCGCGCGCTGGGTCTGGGCGCCATAGAGGGCCTCGGCGGGCACCTGCAGTTCGCCCATGCTGTCCTTTTCGATCCGGAATCCTTTATCGCTCATCATCCTCTCCAGGCTTTTAGTAAACTGTTGTTTTCACCAATGACGGATCGGTGCCCATGGAGCTCAGTCAACTCACCGCCATCTCTCCCATCGACGGCCGCTATGGTCGCAAGACCGAGGCGCTGCAGCCACTGGTCAGCGAGTACGGCCTCATCCGCCACCGGGTACTGGTGGAGGTGGAATGGCTCAAGGCCCTCGCCGCCGAACCCGGCATTGCCGAGGTGCCGCCCCTGAGCGACGGCGCCGCGCGGGCGCTCACCGCCATCGCCACTGGATTCGACGAGACCGCCGCAGCGCGCATCAAGGCCATCGAAGCGACCACCAATCATGACGTCAAGGCGGTCGAGTACTACATCAAAGAGTCCATGGCCGACCACCCCGAACTGGCGGCCGTCCGCGAGTTCGTCCACTTCGCCTGCACCTCCGAGGACATCAACAACCTCGCCTATGCACTGATGCTGCGCAGCGCGCGGAATGATGTACTGCTTCCGGCCCTCGATCAAATCATCCAACATCTTAAAGACCGGGTGGTCGAATACGCCGATCTGCCCATGCTCGCCCGCACCCACGGCCAGCCCGCCTCGCCAACCACCCTGGGCAAGGAATTCGCCAACGTCCTCGCCCGACTGCAACGTCAGCGCGACCAACTCGCCGCAACCCCGATCCTTGGCAAGATCAACGGCGCCGTGGGCAATTTCAATGCCCATGTCAGCGCCTACCCCGAGATCGATTGGGTCGCGTTTTCAAGGCGTTACATCGAAAACCTGGGGCTCGACTGGAACGCCTACACCACACAGATCGAACCCCATGACGGGATCGCCGAGCTCTTCGATGCGCTGGGGCGAATCAACACCATTGGTATCGATCTGGTCCGCGACCTCTGGGGCTACATCGCGTTCGGGTATTTCCGTCAGCGCCTGGTCGAGGGCGAAGTCGGCTCATCGACCATGCCCCACAAGGTCAATCCCATCGATTTTGAAAACGCCGAGGGCAACTTCGGCATCGCCAATGCGCTGCTTGATCACCTGGCGCGCAAGCTGCCGGTCTCGCGCTATCAGCGCGATCTCACCGACTCGACCGTGCTGCGGAATATCGGCGTTGGCCTTGCCCACAGCGTGATCGGCTACGAGGCGATGATGCGCGGGCTGGGCAAGCTTGCCGTGGATGAGGCCCGACTTGCCGAAGATCTCGATGCCAACTGGGAAGTCCTCGCCGAGGCCATTCAAACGGTCATGCGCCGCCATGGCATCGACGCCCCTTACGAAAAGCTCAAGGCACTGACCCGTGGCAAACGGGTGGATCAGGCCGCGCTCAAGGCCTTTGTTGACCAGCTGCCGCTGCCCGAGGCCGTACGCGCCGGGCTTCGAGAGCTTACTCCGGCCCGTTATACGGGGCTGGCGGCGCGGCTTGCCAACGATCTCGCAGGCGATCGCGGTTGAGCGCCAACCACTGCAGCGCGATGATCGGCATGGCCGCCTCGATGCCGCCGTGATCGACCATGGCGATGGCCTCGTCCGCCGGTAGCACATGCAGCCGGATGTCCTCGGCCTCGTCGTCGTTGCCGTGGCCGTCGCGTTGCAGGTCGCGACTGTCCACCGGGGCGGCGAACAGATGCACGGTCTGCGAGCTGCCGCCGGGGCTGACCAGATAGCGGGCGATCAGCTCCAGCTCGCCAAGGCGGCAATTGGCCTCCTCGCGGGTTTCCCGGCGCGCCACCTGCTCGGCCGACTCACCGGGCTCGACCATCCCGGCGACGGTCTCCAGCAACCAGGGCCCCATTCCCGTATCCAGTGCACCGATACGGAACTGCTCGACCAGTACCACCCGGTCATGCCAGGGGTCATAGGGCAACACCCCGACGGCATGGCCGCGTTCGAAGCGCTCGCGCACAATCGGCGGAGTCTGGCCGCCGGCGAAAAGCGCGTGGCGCAGCGTAAAGCGGCTGATCCGGAAATAGCCGTCATAGGCAATCTCGCGTTTGAGGATCTCGTAGTCGCGACTCATCATCGGCCCCGGGAGAAAACGGCCATCGCCTCGGCGTGGCCGGTGTGCGGAAACATATCCATCAGGCCCACCTGCTCCAGCCGGTAGCCATGCTCATGCACCAGGATGCCGGCATCCCGGGCGAGTGTGGCCGGCCCGCAGGAGACATAGACAATACGCTGCGGCGCCAGCCGGGCGATGCCGGGCAGCACTTCCAGTGCGCCGGACCGCGGCGGGTCGAGCAGCACCCGATCCACCGGCCCACCCAGCCACTCGGCGCTGGGGCTGAGTTGGGTCAGATCCGCCGCGGCGAAACGGGCATTGGCCACACCATTGGCGGCCGCGTTTTCCTGGCCGCGGGCGACCAGGGCCTCGTCCCCCTCGAGCCCGATCACCTCACCGGCCCGGGTCGCCAGCGGCAGGGTAAAGTTGCCAAGCCCGCAGAAAAGGTCCAGGACACGACTGTCCGGCGCCGGGGCCAGCAGCTCCACCGCCTGGCTGACCATCGCCCGGTTGATCGCCGCATTGACCTGGGTGAAGTCGGTGGGGGCAAAAGCAAACGTCAACCCGAACGCCGGCAGCGCGTAGTGCAACCGATCATGCCCATGACCGATGGGGGCGACGGTCTGCTCGTTGCCGGGTTGCTCATAAACCCGCACGCTGTGCGTCTTCCCGAAGGCAATCAGCGCTTCCCGGTCGCCGGCAGACAGCGTCCGGAGGTTACGAAAGACAAGGCCGACGGCATCATCGCCGGCGGCGACTTCGATCTGCGCAATCCGGTCCGGAATGCTCAGGCCGCGAATCAATGTGGATAGCGCCGGCAACAGCGCGCCGACCCGCTCGTCGAGCACACCGCAGCTGTCGATATCGGCGATAAAGGGGCTGAAGCGCTCGCGAAACCCCACCAGGACCCGATCGCCCTTGCGCGGGACATATTTGACCCCCAGGCGTGCCCGACGCCGATAACCCTGGACCGGGCCGGTGATCGGCGCCAGCCAGCGCTCGGGTGTCACCCCGCCGGTGCGCGTCAGCAGGCTCTCCAGGCTTTGCGCCTTGTGCCGGATCTGCGCCTCGGGGTCGAGATGCTGCAGGCTGCAACCGCCGCAGACACCGGCATGGGGACAAGGCGGGTCGACGCGCTCGGCCGCCGGCTCGTGTACCGAGAGGGCCTGGCCTTCATCCTGCTGCCGGCGGCGCTTGTGGATCTTTGCCTCGACCGTCTCCCCCGGCAGCGCGCCCTGGATAAACGCCACACGCCCGTTGTGATGGGCAATCCCCCGGCCCTCATGGCTGAGCGTCTCAATATCGAGCGTCACGGGCTCTTTGGGCAGCCGCCGACCACGCCGTCCGCCCATCGATCAGCGGTCCCAGGCTTCGAGAAAACGGTTCAAATGCGGTTTATCCGCCTCGGTCAATGCATCGCGGAGTCGCCGGCACTCGGTCTCGTAGCCGCTGGCGTCCAGGCCACCGCGCATCCACTCAAAGCGCAACCACAGCAGATAGGTATTGAGCACATCGTGTTCGCAATAATCACGCACCGCGGCAAAGTCGCCCTGCTCGATATGCTCGCGCACCGCCGCGCCGCTCATGCCCAGCTTGCCCGGGAATCCGCACAGCGTGGCGACCTGATCGAGCGGTGCCACCGCCCGGGCCGAAAACCCCGCCAGGACATCCATTAAATCGGTATGCCGGTCGTGGAAGCGATTGTGGTAGTTGTTGTACCGAAAGCTCCGGTCCTGGTCGCCGGTGTCCCAGTAGCGCGGCGCACTGATGCCATGCATCAACGCCCGGTAATGCAGTACTGGCAGGTCAAACCCGCCGCCATTCCAGCTCACCAGACGCGGGACGTAGCGCTCGATGCCGTCAAAGAAACGCTCGATGAGTGAGGCCTCGTCATTGCCGCCCTCCCCCAGCGAGAAGACGGTGAATTTCTCGCCAATTTTCGCCGCCACCGAGATCACCACGATCCGGTGCAGGGGCAGACGCAGGAAATCGTTGCCGGTCTCTTCGCGCCGCAGCGCGAGCATGGCCTCGGCGGCATCATGATCGTCCAGCCCATCGAGTCCGTGGAGCCGCCGGCCGCCGGCGACATCGGGGACGGTCTCGATGTCAAAGGCGAAGATATTCATCGATCCGGAAAGACGCCGCTTGAGAGATAACGATCGCCCCGGTCGCAGACAATGCTCACGATGGTGGCATTCTCGACCTCGCGGGCGATCTGCAGCGCCGCCCAGAGGGTCCCGCCACTGGAGATGCCGGCAAGAATCCCTTCCTCGGCGGCAAGCCGCCGGGTCATCTCCTCGGCCTCGTCCTGGGCAACCTCAACGACACGGTCTACCCGGTGTGATTCGTAGATGGCCGGCAGGTAGGCCTCGGGCCATTTGCGAATCCCCGGAATGCTGGCGCCCTCACGGGGCTGGGCACCGATGATCTGGATGGCGGGGTTCTGCGCTTTGAGATAGCGCGAGACGCCCATGGTGGTGCCGGTGGTTCCCATCGAGGCCACAAAATGGGTGACCGTCCCGGCGGTGTCACGCCAGACCTCGGGGCCGGTGCCGTTGTAGTGGGCGCCCCAGTTATCGGGATTGGCGAACTGATCCAGCACCCGGCCGCGGCCTTCGGCCTGCAGGCGCATGGCCAGGTCCCGGGCGCCCTCCATGCCCTCGTCCTTGGTGACCAGCATCAGCTCGGCGCCGTAGGCACGCATCGAGGCGCGGCGTTCCATGGTCATGTTCTCGGGCATGATCAGCACCATGCGATAGCCCTTGACCGCCGCCGCCATCGCCAGGGCGATGCCCGTATTGCCGCTGGTCGCCTCGATGAGGGTATCACCGGGGCGGATTTCACCGCGGGCTTCGGCCTGGGTGATCATGTTGAGCGCCGGGCGATCCTTGACCGAACCGGCCGGGTTGTTGCCCTCGAGCTTGAGCAACACCGTGTTGGATCCGGTATCCGCCAGTCGCTGGAGCTGCACCAGGGGGGTATTGCCGACGCACTGATCAACGGTTGGATAACGCATGTGCGGATTGTAAATCATTATACTTTGGCCATGCAGATCGAACCGATTGCCACCATCCGCAGTGACTTCGAGGCCCGTTTCGGGACACCTCGCCAGCCGGGCCTGGTGCCCGAGGCCCGGGCCGAAGTGGTGCTCACACCGCCCTATGCCCACCCCGAGGCGCTGCGCGGTCTGGAGGACTGCACCGATATCTGGCTTGTCTTTGGCTTTCACGCCATGCCCGCCGGTGACTGGCGACCCACCGTCCGCCCGCCCCGGCTGGGTGGCAATCAGCGTCTCGGCGTTTTTGCCACCCGCTCGCCCTATCGGCCCAATCGGCTGGGATTGTCACTGGTCCGGCTCGAGGGCCGCCTCAGCGGACCCGCCGTGGGCCTGGCCATTTCCGGCCAGGACCTCATGGATGGCACCCCGGTTTACGATATCAAGCCCTATCTGCCCGCCATTGAATCCCGCCCGGCGGCCATCCCACCCAGCGGGTTCGAGAAAACACCGAACGGACTGCCGGTGACCTGGGAGACGGCCGCCCGTCACAGCGCCATGCGCCACGGTGAGTCGCTGGTGCGACTAATCGAGCAGACCATCGCCGCCGACCCGCGCCCGGCCTATCACCGGCGTCGGGCCGACGAGCGCTACGGCATGACCTTACTCGGCCACGAGGTGCGCTGGCGGGTGGTCGATGAAACGGCGCGGATCACCGAGGTCGGCCCGCGGGATCCGGCCCGCGAGGCCTAGCGCCGTGGCTCAGACATCGGCTCGTGGGATGCGCTGCTGCCAGTTGCGTGAAAACACCCGGTCCTCGCCCTCCCAGGCATCCAGCTCGGCGACCACGTAAAACGCCTGCGCATCAGACCGCAGCAAGGTTCGGGTGCGTGTGCGAATGCGCCAGTCATCGCGGTGGAATTCGCGATTGGCGATGACCTCACCCTCGATGCTGTCAAACTCATCGGCGACCGATCGGTAAGACTCCCAGGTGTGATGGCGCAGGGTCAGATCCACATCGGGCAGATACTTCTCGCCCTCGTCCATAATGACCTCGAGTTCCGAGGCCGATGTCTCGAGGTCGCGATGAACCCGCCACCGGTACTCGGGCTCCTGGTGCTGAGTGAGCACCGCCGAGCCATCCGCCGGGGGGGAGGCAAAGCGCACCGGCTGGAGTCCCCTGGATGGATCACACACCGGCAGCGCGAGCGCGGTCCCGGACCCGATTACGCTGAGATTGACCGGCTCCGGCGGCGGCCAGGCCAGCGGCCAGTAAGAGGTCGACAGTGACAGCCGCAGCCGATGGCCTGCGAAGAAACGATGGCCCAAATGGTTGAGGTCGACCTCGACGGTGTAGGTCGTCCCCGGCGTCAGGGCCTCGGAGTCGGCATGATCGGTGGTATGGTTGAGGTTCCGCACCCCGTAGGTGACCCGGGTGGCCTTGCCGTCCGGGGCCACATCCGAGAGCCGCGCCGCCACCTGGGCAACCGGCCGGTCGACCTGAAAACACAGCCTCAGCCGGGGGGCGCCGAGCAGTTCCATGGCCTCGGTGAGTGGCGCGGTCTCGAATACCAGCGCGCCACCGTCCTCCTCGCGTTGGTCATAGGGCAGATCCGGGCCCACCGAGTAACTGCACCATTTACCGGCGAAAAGCCCGAGGCTGAGCGGTGACTGGAGGCTGAACGGCTGTTCATCGGCCGCCATGGGCTGGTCTGTGAGATACCCGCCGCGCGCTGGAAAGAGCCAGCGCTCGGTAATGCCTTCGGATGGCCAGGTGTCTACGCCCACCCAACGCCCCGGCCGGCGACGGTAACGGGTGGCCGGCTCGGCCGCCTCCTGGATCCAGGCGCGCAGCATCGGCTCGTCCATAATCCCGGTATCCCGGCCTTTCAGCCAGCGGTCCCACCACCGCAGGGTCTCGCCCTGGAAGTCTATCGCCGGGCCGGGCACGCCCTGGTGGGGGTATTTGTGGCTCCACGGGCCGATCAGTCCCTGGCGCGGGACATGCAGATGCTCGAGCAGCCGGAACACCGCGTCGGTGTAGCCATCCGCCCAGCCACTGACCGCCATCACCGGGCATTCAATGGCCTTGTAGTCCTCGCAGACCGAACCGTGCTGCCAGTAGGCATCCCGATGCTGGTGCGACAGCCACTCGATCAGCCACGGCTCGTTGGCCTCAAGCCGCTGATGCCACTGGGCCCGCCAGTCCGCGCCCCGCAGCGCCGGGTCAGGGGGGAGGCTGTTGTAGGCAAACATCACCGACGCCCACGAGAGGTTGTCGCCGAGCAGGCATCCACCCATGTAGTGGACGTCATCGGCGTAGCGATCATCGCTCGAGCAGACGGTGACGATGGCCTTGAGTGCCGGCGGACGCATGGCGGCAATCTGCAGGCCGTTGAACCCGCCCCACGAGATACCGATCATCCCGACACGGCCGTCACACCAGGGTTGATCGGCGAGCCATTGCACCACGGCATAGCCATCGTCGAGTTCCTGCTGGCAGTACTCATCACCGAGGATGCCGCCGGATTCGCCGCTGCCACGCAGATCGACCCGCACGCTGACATAACCATGCTCGGCGAAATGGCGATGGAGCGTCTCATCGCGGGCGCGTGTGTGGTCGCGCTTTCGGTAGGGAATGTATTCGACGATTGCCGGGACCGGCGATCGCACCGCATCGGCAGGCCGCCACAGCCGTGCCGAGAGCGTCACCCCATCGGCCATGGGAATGCGCAGATCCTCATCGATGTGGACGGTCATTCATCCTCCGCCGCCGGCTTGCCTCCTTGTGTCAGGGCAACACGGGCCGCCGGTGCGTTCCCCGTCTTGTCTTCGCCAAAGTAAAGCGTCATGTGCGGATACGGGATTTCGATGCCTGCCTCGTCAAAGACCTCCTTGACCAGCCGGTTGTAAGCACGCCCCACCGCCCACTGCATGCCGGCGGCGGTGCGGATGCGCACGCGGATGTTCACCGAGCTGTCGGCTAGCGCCGTCACCCCGTCGACCTCGAGCGCGCCGGTGACCGCATCACCCACCGCATCATCGACTTTCAGCCGCTCGTAGGCCTTGTGCAGATGGCTCACCACCTCGCCGATGTTCTCGCGATAGGCGACCCCGTACTCGCCCAGGTGGTAGCCAAAATCCCGGGTGTAATTAGAGACCGTATCCACCGACGAGAAAGGCACCACATGCAGCGTGCCGGTCAGATCCCTGAGCCCCAGCGAGCGAATGCTCAACCGCTCAACGGTCCCGCTGATACCCGCTGCGGTGATGAAATCATCGGTGTGAATGGCATCCTCGAGCTGGATGAACACCCCGGTGATGATGTCCTGGACAAGCTTCTGGGCGCCGAAACCCACCGCCAGGCCGATGACACCGGCGCCGGCAAGCAGCGGACCGATGTCGATCCCCAGCTCGGAGAGCGCCACCATCACCCCCAGGGTGACAATGACAATGGCAAGCGCATTGCGGAAAAGCGCCAGCAACGTCTTCTCGCGCGCCCCGGGCGCACCGCTTCCGGTGTCGGGGTTGAGCCGATCCTCGATCCAGCTGGCCGCCGCCAGCCAGGCCGCGAGTGACAGGATGGCCACCCCCAAAAGCCCCGCCAGGGCCCCGACCACCGACTGGCCGGCGGGGCTCGCCAGCCAGACCCAGAGGTTCCAGACGCCCCAGACATGGCCAATCAACCCAACGGCTGCCGCGGTGATCAGCGCATTGGCGGTGCGCTGGATCAGCGGGATCCAATGCCTCAGCCGCTGCTCGAGCATCGGCAGTCGTGCCCGGGCGGCCGGCGGCACATGCACGGGCGAGCGGGCAAAAAGCCCCACCCAGTGCCCCAGCAGACCGGCCACGAGCCCGATGGCGATGGTCGCGCCGATCGCAAGCCCGGTATCAAGTAGCGCCGAGCGCGGGCCCAGCAGTGCGACGCCGGCAAGGATCAGCGCGGCCAGCCCCACCCCCCAGTGCCAGGCAATCCCCAGGACAAAGAGCAGCCCTCGCGACAACATGCCCGGCGTGCGGGCGCGCTGTGTGCGGATGAATGTCGATACCGGTGGGTGGGCCGATGCGAGCAAACGCCTTAACTGCAGCAACACGACAGCCAGCACGATGGCCTCGAGCAGCTGCCCTGTCGCCGGCAACACAACGGCGATGACCGGGACCACCAGCACCAGGCCGAACACCGCCAATGGCAACAATGCCTTGATGCTCGCCTGCCAGCTTGCCGCCGGCGCATCGGCGAGGGGCACCATCCGAAGCCCCGGGTAGTCCGGCGCCAGCGCCACCCGCGTTGCCATCGACAGAAACCGCAGCACCGCCAGCGCCAATAGGTAATGCAGGGCGGCCACCCGCGGCACCTCGCCGGTGACAAGGCCAAGCATCAACAACGCATAGCCAACGCCCAGCATCAGGGCAATGCCCAGCGTCTCTATCCCCAAGCGGCCCAACAAGCCCAACAGGCGTCGGATCGAGGCCATGGCCCCCTGGCTTGCCAGCGCCCAGTGTTCGAGCCCCGCCAAGGCCCGGCCCGGGCCCCGGGCCGTCAGCTGGCTGACCGCGGTCACCAGGGCGAGAAAAACCACCAGACGCCCGGCGGCAACGGCGCTTTCCATGGATACTGTCGCGGCGATGAGTTGCTCCAGGCCGCTGAGCTCAGCAATCAGCATGTTGGCCCACTGCGTCAGACCCTCGCGTCCCGCACCGATGAAAGAAGCGATATCCATGGATTCGATACTCGTTGATTGCTCTGGCTCGGGAGAGGATAGCAGAGCCCGCCAAACCCGCCTTCCTGGCGGGTTCATAAAAATTTCACATGATCAGGCATTTTTCTGTTGCACTGCACAAACGCCTGGGTTATGATGCAGCGCAACAAGGTCGAAGAGACCTTGGAACCAACCCGACAAGAGGATTCAGCGATGATGAACGAGAACTTTGACAAAATGACCGAGCAGGCCGAGAAGATGTTCATGGGCCCGAGCCGTGATTATGCCAAGCTGGCCGTGGACTACACCGAGCGCATGATCGAAGCGCAGATGGCGGCGGCCAAGGCCTACACCGAGATCGGCATGAAGCAGGCCCGTGCCGCCCTCGAGATCAAGGATCCCGAGGCGCTCAAGGCCTACGCCGAAGAGCAGCAGAAAGTGGCCAAGGACCTCTCCGAGAAGGTCAAGAGTGATGCCGAGAAGGTTGTCGCCATGAACCAGGACTTCGTCAACGAAGCCCGCAAGCTCGTCGAGAGCAACGTCAAAACGGCCACCGACACCGCCACCGAGGCGGCGAAGGCCACCAAGGCCAACTGATCAGGTCACCCGATCAGGCCTCGAAGGCCGCCGGCGCAAGCCGGCGGCTTTTTTTTGTCCTACGCGGTGAGCGCCAGCACGCCGATCATCGCCGGCAGCGCCATGAAATGGCTGAGCAGGATGATGCTCGCGATCAGCGGGACATCCCCGTCCATCTGTGCGACAAGCACATACGAGGCGGCCGCCGATGGGCAGGCGAGCAACGTCAGCGCAACGCGCATCTCGGCATCACCCAGCCCGACCCACTGACCGATCAGCCAACCGACCGCCGGCCCCAGGGCGGTTTTCATCAGCGCCGCCACCCATGCCCACGGATACTGCCCTCGCCCCGTGCGACTGGCGTAGAGTCCGCCACCGATGCCGATGAGCGCCAATGGCAGGGCCATCTGCCCGAGCGCGGCCAATGTGCGGTCAACCGCGGTGGGCATCATCACGCCGGCCAGCGCAAGCGCCAGTCCCAGGAGGGTGGCAAGCAGAATCGGGTTGCTGACAAGCCCCCGCCCCACCCGTCGCAGCGCGGTCAGGGGATCACCCCGCCCGGGGACCTGCATGAGCGTCACCGCCAGGGTGTTGTAGGCGATCACCACCGGGACAATGGCCACCAAAACCGAGGCCTCGATGGCCGCGGCCTGCGGGGTATTGGCGAAGGCGTAAACCACCACCGGCAGCCCGACAAAGACCAGATTGCCGCGAAATGCCCCATGGACAAACGTCACCGCCGATCGACCCGGCAACCGCCCCCACCAGGCAACCACCGAGGCAAGCGCGATGACCGCCGCAGTGGCACCAAAGAGCACCACCAAAAGCCCGCCGAGGCGCTCGAACGAGGGAGTCGCCTCGCTGATGCGCACCACCAGCAGGGCCGGCAGCCCGACCCAATAGGTCAGGCGGTTGATCTCGCCCATGGCAGTGTTCGAGAGAAACCCGAGCCGGACCAGGCTCCAGCCCAGCGCAATTACCAGGACAACCGGCGCGAGAATCTGCGCGATGATGACCAGTGCCGGCGCCCCTAGCGGTGATGCTCGTCGCGACGCTCGTATTCGCCCTCGATGACATGAGGGTCGTCACCCGCCCCCGGCGGCTGCGGCCCGCCTCCGCCCGACGGGCCGACGCGGACACTCAGCCGGGCGAGCACCAGCCGGACCAGCCACAAGCGGGTAAACGGCAAAAGGCAGACGAATCCGACGCCGTCCGTGACCAGACCGGGGGTGAGCAACAACACCCCGCCGATGACGAGCGCCACGCCCTCGAGCAGTTCGATGGCCGGCAAAGCGCCCTGGTCCAGGTTGCCCCGGGCCCGGGCGAGCGTCTGTAGGCCTTGCTGTCGCAACAACGCCGCCCCGAGCATCGCGGTCAAAAGGCACAGCGCGATGGTTGGCAGCGCCCCAATCACCTGCCCGACCTCGATGAGCAGGAAAAGCTCGGCCAGGGGGACCGTCACAAAAAGCACAAGCAGTGTCGGCACATCGCCTCCGGTCTGGGATTGTCAGTATGTCAAGGGTAACATTGCCTCGACCGGAACACGGATCGAGGGCGTGCCATGCGCAGGCTTTGCGGACAACGACTCTCAGTGCTCATCACCGCGGCGTTGCTATCCACCCAGGCCGTCGGCGCTGAGTTCGGGCGTTGTCTGGAGACGATCCGCAGCGATGCCATCGCCTCGGGCGTGCAATCCACCACCGCCGATCGCCTGTTGACCGGTGTGACACCCAATCCGCGGGTCATCGAGCTGGATCGTCGTCAGCCCGAATTCGTCAGCACCCTGGGGGGGTACCTCAAAAACAGGGTCAGCCCGTCGCGGATCCGCACCGGTCAAAAGCGACTGAAAACTCATCAGGATCTACTCGCGCGCATCCAGCGCGACTACGGGGTGCCGGCCCGGTATCTGGTGGCGTTCTGGGGGCTTGAGACCAATTACGGACGATTTGTCGGGACCATGAATACCGTCCGGTCCCTCGCAACACTGGCCTGTGACCGACGCCGGGGGGAGTTTTTCCGCGGCGAGTTGATCGCCGCCATGCAGCTGGTGGATCAGGGCACGCTCGAGCCTGAACAGCTGGCTGGCTCGTGGGCCGGCGCCCTTGGCAACTTTCAGTTTCTCCCGAGCGTCTACCGCGACCACGCGGTGGATGCCGATGGCGATGGTCGCCGCGATCTCTGGCAGAGTCTGCCGGATGCCATGGAATCGGCCGCGGCCTTTCTGCGTGAGCGGGGCTGGCAGCCCGGCCAGCGCTGGGGCCGCGAGGTGCTGCTGCCCGATGGTTTCGACTTCGCGCGCCTCGAAGACCAGCAGTCCGTTGCTGACTGGTCGGATCTGGGGGTGAGAAAAGCCAGCGGCAATCCCCTGCCCGCGGTGGACATCCCCGCGCGGCTGCTGCTGCCAGCCGGCGTCGAGGGCCCGGCCTTTCTCGTCTATCCCAACTTCGATGTCATCATGCGCTGGAACCCATCCCGGCTCTACGCCCTCTCGGTCGGGCTTCTGGCTGATCGGCTGGCTGGCGCCGAGGCGCTGCGCAACCCGCCGCCGGCACAGCCTGCCATGGCGATCGCCACCGTCCGGGCGCTGCAGCGGCGTTTGAATGCCCTGGGTCATGACGCCGGGCCGGTTGACGGCCGGGTGGGCCCGCAGACCCGCGCGGCACTGCGCAGCTATCAAAAGGCCGCCGGCCTCATCGCCGATGGCTACCCGGATACCGAGACCTTGCGCGCGCTGGGTGTCGAAGCGAATACAATTGACGGATGAATCAAACGGCAAAGCAGCAGGGAGATGGCAAGCATGTGGAGTGATTTGATCAAACGCTGGATGGATATGGCGCTATGGTGGGTGCCTGGCCGTAATGGGGACGCTGCCGATCCCTCCGGTCCGGCGGACACCCGGCAGGCAACCCCCCGGCCGCAACAGCCCGAGCCGGCGTCCGAGCCGGCCGATGAAGCCGTGTCCGCGGCCCCGACTCCGACCACTGCGCCGGAGGATCTGACCACCATCAAGGGGATCGGCCCAGCGATGGAAAAGCGACTCAACAAACTGGGCATCCACACCCGTGCCGAGCTGGCCGCGGCGGATCCGTCCGGGCTGACGGCAAAGCTCAAAGCCGACAAGGCCGTGGTGTCGGAGTCGCAGGTCTCGGCCTGGGTCACGGCCGCGGGTCAGCCCTAGCGCGGTCACACCGGCCGGCGGCTACTTCGCGGCGCTGGCTGGCTGAGGCTCGGCGGTCTCGCGTTGGATGTGTTCGGGGCTGGCCGGTCCGGCCGCCTGGATGGCCGCGTCGGCCACGTCGGCATAGGCGGCGAAGTTCTGGTGGAATAATGCGGCCAGCTCGGCAGCGGCTTCTAGATAACCGCGACGGCTGGGCCAGCCACTCATGGGGTCAAGCACCTCGTTGGGCACGCCCGGACAATGATCCGGCACCGACAGACCAAAGGCGGGGTCCGTCCAGAAGCCCACCGACTCGAGCGCGTTGTCGTGGATGGCATCGATCATGGCGCGTGTATACCCCAGTGGGATGCGCCGGCCGATGCCGTAAGGCCCGCCGGTCCAGCCGGTGTTGATCATCCACACGCGCGAGCCCGTCTGCTCGATGCGCTCGGCAAGCATCCGGGCGTAGACGGCGGGATGCCGGACCAGAAACGGTGCCCCGAAACAGGCCGAAAAAGTGGCCTGGGGCTCGGTCACTCCCATTTCAGTGCCGGCGACCTTGGCGGTATAGCCGCTGATGAAGTGATACATCGCCTGCTCGGCAGTCAACCGACTGACCGGGGGCAGCACGCTGAAGGCATCACAGGTCAGCAGGATGATATCCCGCGGATGCCCGCCTACACCCGGTAATTGCGCGTTGTCGACATGCTCGATGGGGTAGGCACAGCGCGTGTTCTGGGTGATCCGGTCGTCGCTGTAATCGATGGCACCGGTGTCCGGGTCGCGGACCACGTTCTCGAGAACGGCGCCGAAGCGGATCGCCGCGCTGATCTGCGGCTCGGCCTCGGCCGAGAGGTCGATCACCTTGGCATAGCATCCGCCCTCGATATTGGCGATGCCCTGATCGCTCCAGCAATGTTCGTCATCACCGATGAGCCGTCGCCGTGGATCCGCCGACAAGGTGGTCTTGCCGGTACCCGAGAGCCCGAAGAAAAGCGACACCTGGCCATCCACACTGGCATTGGCCGAGCAGTGCATCGATAAGATCCCCCGCGCCGGCATGAGGTGGTTCATTAAGGTGAAAACGCCCTTTTTCATCTCGCCGGCATACTCGGTGCCAAGAATGACCAACTCGCCGCGAGCAAAGCTAAGGGCGATACTCGTCGGGCTGTCAACGCCGTCAATGCCGGTGTCCGCCGGGTGGCGGCCCGCGTTGATGATGGTGACATCAGGCGTCTCGAAGCCAGGCTCACCCCCGGCATCCGGCATGATCAGCATATTGCGCATGAAAAGCGCATGATACGGGCGTTCACACACCACCCGAACGGCCACCCGGCTGCCGGCATCGGCACCGGCCCAGCCGTCGACCACATAGACCCGTTCGGCGCGATCCAGATGCCCCACCGCCTGTTGCCGCAGCGCCGCAAAGGCCTCGCCCGTCAAGGCCCGGTTGACCGGACCCCACCAGATGTCGTTTTCGCTTTGCGCCTCCCGAACAATGCGTTTATCCCCCGGGCTGCGCCCGGTCTTCTCGCCGGAGAGGGCCACCAGTGCGCCGCTGTCCGCCAGGGCGGCGGCGGCGTCATGGCGCAGGGCATGTTCGTAGAGAATGGCGGTGGTGGGGTCCTTGTGTACGACCGGGCCGGTCAGGCCCAGTGGGCCGTTGTCCATGGCAGGCATCGGGGGTGGTCTCCTCGGCATTCCCCGCGCTTTTCGCGCGATGTTCGTGTGAAAACAGTTTGCCAATCTTGCCCGGGGGTGACAACGTTGCAAGTCGCCACGACCATGCCGGGCCGCTATAATCTGCGGCCCCAAAAAAACGGCCGGGAATCGGGAGCGATAACGACATGGACGCCCACAATGCGGGCCTGGCCCAGCAGTTGGCCCCTTTTTTTGAACAACGCGATGGCTGGGTAAATATCAGCGCCCCCCAGGGCAGTGGCTTCGCCAAACAGATCGCCGGCGACCATAACCCCATTCACGATATCGATGCGCCCCGGTTCTGCGTCCCCGGTGACCTGCTGTTCGCCCTGGTGGTGAGCCATTACGGGCTGAGTCATCGCATGCAGCTTGCTTTCAAGGGCATGCTCCGCGCCGACACGCCCCTGCAATTCCCGCCACTCCAGACCGACGCGCCCTTTGGCATCGCGGATGAGAGCGGCAAGGCGTATGTCGAGGTCGCACACCAGGGTCGGCTCGACGTCGCCGGCCCCGGCGTCTGGGCATTGGTCGCCGCCTATGTGGGATGGTCGGGGCAGACGTTTCCGGATCTGCTTCAGCCGCTGCTGGCCCGCCACGGGGTGATGTTCAATCCGCGCCGGCCTTTCGTGGTCTACGACCGCATGACACTGGCTTTGGAGGAGTCGCCCGATCGGGATGTCAGCCTCGAGCTCGAGGGCACCACGCTGGAGGTCAGCGGCAAACGCGGCGATGCGGCGTTCCGGTTTGTCATCCGCAACCGCCAGACGGCCATTGGCGAGTGCGAAAAGCGCATGGTGATCAGCGGCTTACGCGACTATGATGACGCCGAGATGACGGCAATGATCGAAGCCTATCGCCGCCGTCGCACTGAGGCGATGACCGGCTCATAGCCCATCATGCAAAAAGGCGGTGCCCACCGCCGCGGCCAGCATGATGGCAAGCAGCGCCCAGCCGGCCCAGGCCTGAGGGGTGAGCCCGGCCCGGGTCTCGCGGGATTGATCCACCCGGGCGCGACGCCGGCGGGCCTGGACCACCAGAACGACGATCAACGTGACCAGCGCCGTTAACAGTATCTGCCTTAACAATCGCGGCTCCCCTACTCGACCCGGCGGGCGTAGACATCGCCCGAACCCGCATCATCGGCGTTGTGATCCATCCAGGCAAGCAGATCGGCTTCATCCACCCATCGATCGAACTCGAGCCGCCGGCGCTCGCCGCGGGTGACGTTAAACCGGTAGGGACCGAGCCGATCGAGGTGTTGCAGGCATTGTTCCACCGCGGCGCGATGCCCGGCGAGATATTCGAACGAAAGCATCGGCACCGCGCGGTCCAGACCCGCAAGCACCGAAGGCTCAGCGCCCTCGACGTCGATTTTGCAAAAACCTGGCATCCCGTAGCGCTCGATCAGTTGCGAGAGCGTGACGACCTCGACCGTCTCTTGCTGATTCCACCGCACATGAGAAAACCCGCCGCCGGCCCGACTCGCACGATCGCGCCAGGCGCTCGAGAGGGTTGCCAGCGTCGGATGCCGATCACTGACCGCCAGGCTGGCCTCACCGGCTTGCTCGGCAACGGCCAGCTGCAACACCTCGGTGTCGGGATAGCGCCGAAGCCGCCAACGCAGATAGCCCTGGCAAGCACTCTGGGGTTCACAGGCCACCACGCGCCCGCCAAGGGCGGCAAACGCCAGACTGCGATCACCCAGGTGGGCACCGATATCAAACACCCGATCGCCGGGCTGGATGAACGGTCGATAAAACCGCCTCAGACCGGGTTGGCGCCAGAACGCCCCATAGATTAAAAACGAGCGTAGCCAACCCATCCCTGCGGCCGGATTCATCGCAACCCTCCCGATACAACCCAAAGCGCGCCGGCGACGAGCACCGCGCCCAGTCCCAGGCCGACCCGCAGGGCCAGCCCCCGTCCGCCAAGACCAATGGCCAATCCCATTTTGACCAGTGTATTGGCCATCGCGGCAATGAGGATGCCTTGTAGCGCCACCGCCGCGCCCAGTTGCTCGCCGGCCATATTGCCCAGCGACAGGGTGATGGCATCCACATCCGTGAGGCCCGAGAGCAAGGCCATCAGATAGACCCCCGCATCCCCGGCAAGCCGTCGAAGCGCCTCGGCACCGAGCATGACCACCACCAGGATGACACCAAAACGCAACGCCGTGCCCAGTTCGAAGGGCGTTTGCAGTGCCGGCGACCGGGCGTTGTCCTGACCGTGGCCCGACTCGATGACCAGCCCCGCCGTCGCGGTCAGGCCCACGGCGGTGAGAATGGCCACCGGCAGATAAAGCCCGGCCAGAAGCCCCGGCGCCACGGCGGCCACCAGCACCAGCAGCCGGGGAAACATGGTCGTGCAGGCCAGCACGATCGCCGCGGCAAATAATGGCTGTAGTGATTGTTGCTGACGGGCCGCCCGCGAGAGCGTGAGGGTGAGCGCCGTCGATGAGGCGAGCCCGGCAAACAGACCGGTAAAAAGCACGCCCCGCCTCGAGCCGACGATGCGCACGGCAAAATGCCCGACAAACCCGATGGCACTGATCAGCACCACCATCAGCCAGATCTGGTAGGGGTTGAGCACATCCCAGGGGCCATAGCCACTGCGTGGCAGCAGCGGCAGCAATACCGCCGTTATCAGTGCAAGCTGGAGGATCGCCCGGATTTCGGGGCCGTCCAGCCAGACCAAAAAGGCATGGAGACGGGGTTTGAAGCCAAGCACAACCGCGGTGACCACACCCCCGGCGAGCGCCAGCAGCGCCTGACCGGCGGTGGCAAGGACGCCCAGAAGGAACACCAGCACGCCGGCCACTTCGGTGGTAATGCCCATATCGTCTTGCCGCGAGGCCGACCGGCGATAGCCCAGCACCAAAAGCGCGATCACGCCAGCAAGGGCCACGGGCACGACCCACGCCCCTGCCCGCTCACCGACGAGCCCTGCCACACCGCCTGCCAGCCCCATCAGCGCAAAGGTCCGCAACCCGGCGACACGCCGTCCCTCACCGTACTGGCGCAGGCGCCAGCCACGCTCCAGGCCCACCACCGCACCGATCATCAGCGCCACCAGCAGGCCGAGCGCATGTCCGGAGTCCATCATTGCGTTACCCTAGCGGTTTTATCTGCGGTGAAAGAACCCATGCGCCGACTCTGGCTGATCGATGCAAGCTATATCCACGCCAACAATATCGCGCTTTTCGGCGCCAACCGGCGGATCGATTATCTGCGGCTGCGCCAGCTGATCGAACAAGAGCTCGGCCCGCTGTGGCGAGGGTATTTCCTCAACGGCATCCAGGATGAGCCCAACGAGGGCCGGGACCGGTTCCACAACTGGCTGCAGACCGCCCTCCCGCAGGGGCCCAATCTCATCGTCCAGCTCTACGGGCTCAAAAGCGAGCGGGTGCGGCACGCCTGGTGTGCCGATTGCGGCACCCGCGTCGAACTCGCCTGCCCCCATGGCAACGGGCAGCATCGTCTACACAACCAACGCCAGATGGGCGTCGATGTGGGGCTGGCGACACTGGCGCTGATCCATCAGGCCCGATATGACAGCCTTGTGCTGTCCTCGGGCGACGGGGATCTGATCGATGCCATCACCCACATCACCGAGGCCGGCAAGGATCTGGAGCTGGCGGTTTTCAGCACCGGTGTCTCCACCGAGCTCCAGTCCCGTGCGGCCCGGGTATTGTGGCTGGATGATCACGTCCCGGCACTCACCGGCGAAGCCGGCGGGCCGGGCACCGATCACCGCCCGTAGCCGCAGGACACGGGCCGGGACGGCGGACTAGTCCGATTCGGGCAAACCCTGATGGCCCATGGGCCGGGCCTGGTCCAAACGGGGGTGCTGGCTGCAGAACGCCTCATGCAGCGCCCCGGTTCGCGACTCTTCGGCGTCCATGGCCAGCAGCGTCTCGGCAACGGCATGGGTGCAGGCAAGCACATCCCGGGTGCAGCCACTCTCCGAGATGGTGTGCATGTTGCGGATCGGCATGCCCACCGAGGTGGCCGCACAGTCGACGTTACCAAGCACACCGGCCATGCCGTCGGTACCGGTATCCGCGCCGACCACATCGCGCTGCATGGGAATGCCCTTGTCCTTGGCCACCGTCTCGATGCGGCGGTTGAGCTGCTCGCTGACGATCGCCCCGACGCTCATGGTAAAGCCCTTGCCCATTTCCACCGGCGCCATGCGCTTCTCGCCGATGCCCGGCGCGGCGACATAGTCGTGATTGACATCCACCCCGATGATGGCATCGGGCCGCATCTCACCGACCAGCACCCGGCTGCCGAACCGGCCGATCTCCTCATAGGTGGCCGCGGCAAAGAGCATGCGGATGTTCCGGGCCCCTTCCGCTTCGGCCACCAGTCGGGCGGCCTCGGCGGCGACAAAGCAGCCCAGCCCGTTATCCAGATAGGCACCGTAGAAGGTATCCGGCGAGAAACCATGGCGAATGGGCCGGTTCATGATGATGCTGTCGCCGGGGCGGATGCCCAGGGCCTCGACCTGCTTTTTCTTGTCGCTGCCATGGATCTGGAGCTCGACGTAGAGCTGCTCCTTGCGCACGCCCTTCTCGCCTGCCCGCAGCTTGGGGTCAGCAAAGTGAATGGCCCCCAGCGCCTCGACAGTCCCGCCGTCGAGACGGCGGTACTCGCCCGGCGCCTCGGGGTCTTCGCTGAAGATGCTCACCTCGTGGCCCAGCAGCGTGGTGGGCAGGAACGAGTCGCTGTTGATCCAGACCTTGCCGTCGCTGCCAATGCTGCGCACCTGCATCCGGATCTTATCGGCGTGGCCGATGACCATCACGGTAAAAAGATCATCCCGGCCGGGATGGGTATCAAGGACGATGCCGGCATGCCCTTTGAAGGTTTTCACGCCCCAGCCGTCGGGGGCGATCCGTTCGAAGTGTGGCCGCAGCACCCCCTCGGTCATTGCCGCTTCGAGGCCAATGGGGCTCGGCGCCGCCAGGATGTCGTGCATGAGCTGAAACTGCGCCTCGGGCATGGCACTGGACCAGGGCGTGGCTTGATTGGACATGGGATGCTCCCTTGTGCTGCGTCGCTACCGTGTATGTCGATCAACCCGTAGGATAACGCGACATCACCAATCGGAGCAGCCATGTCGCGTTTCATCTGGCAGGGGCCATGGGGTGGGCTCGAGGTCGAAGCACGTGATGGGGCCATCGTCGCAAGCCGCTTTATCGCCTCATCACCCCGGCCTGCCCCGGCGCCGCTGCCAGCGCCCTGGCGGCGCATGGACACACTTCCCGTTGCGCTGACCGGGACCGGCTTTCAGCACGCGGTCTGGCAGGCAGTGGCCACGCTCGGCTGGGGCGCAACCACCAGCTACGGGGAACTGGCCCACCAGCTGGGGTGTCCGAGCGCAGCGCGGGCAGTTGCCGGCGCGGTGGCCCGCAACCCCGTGCCGGTGCTGCTACCCTGCCACCGGGTGGTACGCCGGGACGGCCGTTTAGGCGGCTATCTGGGCGGGCTGCACCGAAAACAACGACTCCTTGCCTGGGAACAGGCATCGATGCCCGAGCTGCCCACAATACGGATCATCCAATGCGAATGACCCCACAGCCCGATCGTGAAAGCGCCCTGGCCCGGCTTGAGGCTTTCCTCCCCCATGCCGGCGAAGACTACGAGCGCTGGCGCAACCACGACTTTGGCCCCGGCGGCGGCAACCGGGTCTCCGGTCTATCGCCATGGCTGCGACATCGCCTGATCGGCGAGGACGAGGTCGTTGACGCGGTGCTCGAGCATCATGGGCTGGCGGCGGCGGAGAAGTTCATCCAGGAGGTCTGCTGGCGGACCTACTGGAAGGGCTTTCTCGAGCGCCGCCCCGTGCACTGGCGGGAATATCGCGATCACCTCGCCACCGGCCGGGCGAACTTCTGTCGCGGCCGGGACAGTCGAGCGGCACTGGAAGCGGCCACGACCGGTCGCACGGGCATCGACTGTTTCGACGCCTGGGCCCGGGAGCTGGTCGAGACCGGCTATCTCCACAATCACGCGCGGATGTGGTTTGCCAGTATCTGGGTGTTCACCCTCGAACTGCCCTGGGCGCTTGGCGCGGATTTTTTCCTGCGTCATCTACTCGATGGCGACCCGGCTTCCAACACGCTGTCCTGGCGCTGGGTGGCCGGGCTGCATACCCCGGGCAAGACCTATCTGGCACGGCCACGGAACATCCGTAAATACAGCAACGACCGTTTCACCCCCGGCCCGGAACTTGCCAGTGAGGCGCCGGCGCCGGAGGGCATCGAACGCCCGCCACTGGGCCCGGTGCCCGCGCCGGTGGAGCTGACGCCGGGCCCGAGGGATGCGCTTTTGATCACCGAAGAAGACCTCACCCCGGAGCGCCTGTTTCCGGCGGTGCAATGGCCACTGGCCGTTGCATTACAGACCACCGACTGGCGCAGCGATGAGCCGGTCAGCGACCCGGTCCGCGGGTTTGCCAACGCAGCGCTGGCCGATGCGTTGCAGCGTACCCATGCCGAACAGCGGCTGGGCCCGGTCCGTGAAGACGATGGCGTCGGTGATTCACCGATTGTCGAGGCCTGCACCCATGCCGGCATCCGCCGGCTGATCACCCCCTATGTGCCCAACGGGCCGACCGCCGATGGCCTCGAGCCGCTGCGAGCCCGGCTCCAGGCCGCCGACATCGAGCTTGTCGGCGTCCCCCGGCACTGGGACCTGGACCACTGGCCAGCGGCCACCCATGGCTTTTTCCGCTTCTGGAAAGCCGCGCGGCCGCTGATCGAGGCCCGTCAGGCCGCGGCCGCCGAGTGATCGACCTCGAAGCCGAGCATTTCACAGGCGATGCCATAGCGTTGCAGCAGATCCTGGCGGTTGCGGCCGCCGAGGAAAAGCTCGGCGAGCTCATAACTGTAGCTGTCCTGAAAACGCAAATCGGACAGATCCTGCCCGCGCTCGACCTGGACCTTTAGAAGCGCCTCGGGGAATCGCGCCTCCAACCGCGCAATGTCCGCGGCATCCGGCACACGGGTGACCTGCCCGGGGCGGAATACGCGCAGCATGAATTTTGCCGCCATCGGGAAGCGGCCCTGGCGGTGAGGAAAATCCGGCTTGTCGCCCAGCCCCAGGTTGACCATGACCTGCAGGTGCGAGGCCCCATCGACCATGTGGAATAACGGCGAATGGGACTTCGAGCAGCGGGCATTGACCTCGAGCAACGCGATGGTGTCCGCATCACGGTGCCAGAAGAACTCCATGTTGAACGGCGCATTGTCATAGCCGGTCTGTGCCATCACCCGCCGCGCGGCATCGATCATGCGGGCCTGCACCCGCCGGGGCAGACCCGAGGGATACTGATAGCGCTGAAACGAAGACCGGTGCCGTCCCTCGCGGATGGAGTCGACAACGCCATAGACCTGGACCTGACCGTGGTGGACAAAGCCCTCGAGGGTGCACTGCCGGCCGGCGCTGATGATCCCCTCGGCAATGCAGTGATAGCCGCCGATGCCTTCAATGGGCGCCGGGGCCCGAACCTTTGCCATGACCTCATCGAACGGCTCGCCGAACTGATGGATCCCTTCACGGATCCGGTCGATGGCCCGGCGAAACGCCTGACGATTGTGGATCCGAAAGCCCAGATAGGATGAGTGGGCCTTGATTGGCTTGAGCCAGAAGGGAAAATCCAGCTGCAGCGAAGCGGCCGGGTCGTCGGCGAACGGGTCAACGCAATCGAATGCCGGAATCAGCCCCGGCACCACCGCCTGTTGTTCGAGACGTGCCCAGTATTTGTGCTCCAGACGCAGCACCGCATCCAGTCCCGCACCGGCCAGGTTGCGGCGCTCGCGCAAAATGGGGACCAGGGCGCTGGTTGGAAAATCCCAGTAGGTACAGACCGCATCGGCCCCCGGGCCAAACGCATCGAGGATGCGCTCGCTTTTGGCAAGCATCTCATCGACCGGAAAGCGCTCGGGGTGGATGGCCTCGTCGTGCTCGAGCAGCTGATGAAAGCCAAGCCGCTGTGACCCGGCAATGGTCGCGAGTTGCTGGCGGTGGAAATCATCCAGCCCGTAGATAAAGACATGGCGCTGCGCAGCCAATCGACCTCCCTGCCCCGGCATCCGGGTCCTGCGGTGTTCACCGCATCGGGCCGTGCAAGCCGCCAGGGAGTTCCTGCATTCAGTCGAATATCGGCTGCGGGTTGGCCATTACCCGGGTGATCGGCTCAGAGCAGCACCTTTTGCACCCCGCCATCGCGGGCTTTGTCGACAAACTGCCGGGACCAGTCTTCGCCGAGTAGATGACGGGCCATCTCGGTGACGATGTAGTCGGCCTCGACGCCCGTATCGGCCTGATAGCGCGACAGCCCCTGCAGACAGGCCGGACACGAGGTGAGCATCTTGGTGGTGCCTTTCTCGGCTACCGGCTGGCCGCTCAGCGCCTCGACGCCGGCATTGATCTCTTCTTCCTTGCGAAAGCGCACCTGGCTGGCGATATCGGGCCGGGCCACGGCAAACGTGCCGGCTTCGCCGCAGCAACGGTCGTTGAGCGACACCGGCTGGCCCATCAGTTGGCTGGCCACCGACTCACCCGCCTGGGTTTTCATCGGCGTGTGGCAGGGCTCGTGGTACATGTACTGCACGCCATCGACCCCGTCGAGTTTGTAGCCCTTCTCGAGCAGATATTCGTGGATGTCGAGCAACCGGCAGTCCGGGAAGATCTGCTGGAATTCGTATCGAAGCAGCTGGTCCATGCACGTCCCGCACGAGACCACCACCGTGCGGATGTCAAGATAGTTGAGCGTGTTCGCCACGCGGTGGAACAGCACCCGGTTTTCGGTGGTGATGGCCTCGCCTTTTTCGATATCGCCGGACGAGGTCTGCGGATAGCCGCAGCATAGATACCCCGGGGGCAACACCGTCCGGGCGCCGGCGTCATAGAGCATCGCCAGCGTCGCCAGACCGATCTGGCTGAACAACCGCTCCGAGCCGCAGCCAGGAAAGTAGAACACCGCCTCGGCCTCGTCGTCGGCCTTGTCCGGATCGGCGAGGATAGGCACGTAGCGCGGGTCCTCGGCGCCGAGCAACTGGCGCATGGTCTGGTTGGGCAGCCCCCCCGGCATGGGCTTTTTGACAAAGTGGATCACCTGCGCCGGGATGCCGGAGAGATCCCGCGTCGGTCGGGGCCGGCGTTTGACATCGCTATCGGGAACCGTGTCGCGGGTACCGGCGAGCTTGACCTGACGGGCAAGATAGTGGCTCACGCGCTGCGCCCCGTAGCCCCATTCGATCAGCCCCTTGCGCATGACCTTGATGCGCTGGGCGTCCTGGATGTTGAGAAAGGCCATCGATGCCTTCGAGGCGATGCTCTCGCGGCGTTTGCCCTGCTTTTTGAGTGCATGGCGCATCTTGATGGTGACATCACCGTAGTCGATGTTCACCGGACAGGGGGTCACGCACCGGTGGCAGATCGTGCAGTGATCGGCGATGTCATTCATCTCGGCCCAGTGCTGGAGCGACAGCCCGCGCCGGGTCTGTTCCTCGTAGAGGAATGCCTCGATGAGCAGATTGGTCCCCAGGATCTTGTCCCGCGGCGAGTAGCGAAGATTGGCCCGAGGGACATGGGTGGTGCAGACCGGCTTGCACTTGCCACAGCGCAGGCAGTCCTTGATGTCGTCATTGAGCTCGCCGAGCTCGCTTTGCTCGAGGATCAGCGCCTCCTGCTGGACCAGCCGCAGCGACGGGGTATAGGCACGGGCAAGCCCGCTGCCACGAACGAGTTTGCCGCGATTGAATACCCCGTCGGGGTCGACTTCGGCTTTGTACTCGCTGAACCGGGCGACCTGCGCATCCTCCAGATACTGGAACTTGGTCAAACCGATGCCGTGCTCGCCCGAGATGACGCCATCCAGACGACGCGCCAGCGCCATGACCTCATCCACAATGTCATCCGCTTCGCGCATCATATTGTAATCGTTGGAATTAACAGGAATGTTGGTATGCACATTCCCGTCACCGGCGTGCATATGCAGCGCCACAAAAAGCCGTGACTGGCGGCCCGCCTGATGGATGGCCTCAAGCCGCCGTCGGACCGGCTCCAGGTCCCGGCCGTCGTAGATCTCGCCAAGCTTGGCCGCCACCTCGCGGTGATACGAGACCACCAGATCGCGTCTTAGAAGCAGCTGCATCAGGGTATCGGCCTCGCCGATCGCCTCGGCGGGCACATCGGCCAGGCACTCCGGATGCCGCTTGGCCGGTTCATCCAGGCCCTCGCGCAGACGCAGCCAGCGGGTCTTGACCGCGTCGAGATGCGCCAGCGCCGCGCGGCGTTTTCGCTCGAGGATGCTGTCACCCTCGGCGCTTGCCGAGAAATCCTCGCGCGCCTGGTAGTCGGAGCGATCCTGGAGTTCGGTCATCGGCCCGCTCAAGTAGTCCCGCACGGCATCGAGGATGTCGAGCTTGTTGCCAAGGCTGCGACGGATATTGATGCGCTCGACCCCCTCGCTGTAGTCCGCGAGCCGGTCGATGGGGATGACCACATCCTCGTTGATCTTGAATGCATTGGTATGCGCGGCGATGGCGGCGGTGCGGCCGCGATCGGCCCAGAATGTGCGCCTTGCCTGCGCCGAGGCCGCAATAAAGCCATCGGCATCGCGCCGTTCGACCCGCTCGACCATGGCCTCGGCCGCCGCCTGACAGGCCTGCTCGTCGTCACTTGCGAGATCGGCCAGCAGCAACATCCGCGGTTTCCGCCCCCGATCCCCCTTGGGCGCATAATCCACCGCCCGGATATAGCGCTCGTCCAGGTGCTCGAGCCCGGCAAGCGCCACCTTGGCGTTGGCCCGCATATCGTCGATGATCTCGACAATCGCTGGCACCGCCTCGTGGAGATCACGGCCGTAGAATTCCATGCAGACCGTTCGCATATGCGCCGGCATCACATGGAGGATGAACCGGGCCGAGGTGATCAGCCCGTCGCAGCCTTCCTTTTGCACACCCGGCAAGCCGCCCAGAAACTTATCGGTCACATCCTTGCCAAGCCCGGTGTGGCGCAGGCTGGCCCCGGGCATCGCAAGCACCCGGGGTTCGTCCACCGGCGTGCGGCCATCGGCGGCGAAGCGTGTGATCCGAAAACGCACTACGTCCTGCTCGTGGATACGGCCCAGGTTGTGGTCGAGCCGCTCGACCTCGACCCAATGCGCGTCGGGGGTCACCATCCGCCAGCTCGCCAGATTATCCAGCGTCGTCCCCCATAGCACCGCCTTTTTGCCGCCGGCATTCATCGCCACGTTGCCGCCGATGGTGCTGGCATCGCGCGAGGTCGGGTCGACGGCAAAGACATAGCCACTGGCATCGGCACGGTCCTCGACCCGCCGGGTCACCACGCCGGCCTCGGCCCGGATGGTCGCCACCGGGTCGGTCACCCCGGGGAGCTCGCGCATCTCCACGGCGCCGAGCCCCTCGAGTTTTTCGGTGTTGATGATCGCGCTGTGCTCTTCCAGGGGCACCGCCCCGCCCGTATAGCCGGTCCCGCCACCCCGGGGGATGACCGTCAGCCCCAGTTCGACGGCGGCAGCCACCAGTCCGGCCATCTCGGCCTCGCTGTCCGGGGTGAGCACGACAAAGGGCACCGCCACCCGCCAGTCGGTGGCATCGGTCTGATGGGCGACCCGGGTGAGGCCATCAAAGGCGATGTTGTGCTCGGCCGTGTGGCGGGCAAAGCGCTTGCGGGCGGTACTGCGAAGCGCGGCGATGCGCGGGAACCACGCCTCGAATTCGTCCACCGCCTCGCGGCAGCGCTCGGCAAGCGCCAGCGCCTGTGTATTGCCCTCGGCGCGCGCCTCGATCTGCTCGAGTCGATGCCGCATGGCCGCCACCAGCGCCTCGCGGCGCGCGCGGTTTTCGAGCAGGTCTTCCTGGATGTAGGGGTTGCGATCGACCACCCATAGATCGCCGAGAACCTCGAAGAGCATGCGCGCCGAAATGCCGGTCCGGCGTTGACCGCGCAGGGCCTCGATGATTGCCCAGCCATCATCGCCGAGATAGCGCTCGATGATCTCGCGATCCGAAAACGAGGTGTAGTTGTACGGGATCTCCCGCACCCGGGGCGTGGCGTTGGTCGCCATTGTCTGGGCTCCATTGATCAGTCCAGCCCCGATGGTACGGCAAATGCCCGGCGCTTACGCCATGATCGAGATCATGATTCGGTTGGTCGGGCGGCCGGATACTGTTATCCACAGCCCGAATATGAAACAATCCCGCGCGATTTCGGACCACCGAACCGCGATACAGATAAAGAGAGAAAAGCCCATGAGCACCATCCAGGTTCCCGCCGACGGCGCCCCCATCACCCTTGAAAACGGCGTCCTCAATGTCCCGGATAACCCCATCATCACCTACATCGAAGGCGATGGCATTGGCATCGACATCACCCCGGTCATGCACCGCGTGGTGGATGCCGCGGTTGAAAAGGCCTACGGCGGGCAGCGGAAGATCCACTGGATGGAAGTGCTCGCCGGCGAGAAGGCCAACAACGAGGTGGGTGCCTGGCTGCCCGATGAGACCGTCGAGGCCATCCGCCAGTATCTGATCTCGATCAAGGGGCCGATGACCACGCCCGTAGGCGGCGGCATCCGGTCACTCAACGTCGCGCTCCGGCAGGTGCTGGATCTGTATGTCTGCCTGCGCCCGGTGCGCTGGTTCAACGGCGTGCCCTCCCCGGTCAAGCACCCCGACCAGGTCGATATGGCGATCTTCCGCGAGAACACCGAGGATATCTACGCGGGCATTGAGTTCGAGGCGGGATCGGCCGAGAACGAACAGTTCAAGGCCATGCTGGCCGAGCAGTTCCCTTCGGCGTTCGCCAACATCCGTTTCCCGGACGAATGTGGCATCGGCATCAAGCCGATCTCCCGGGAAGGCACCGAACGTCTGGTCCGGGCCGCGATCCGCTATGCCATCGACAACAAGCGCCCCTCGGTGACCATTGTCCATAAGGGCAACATCATGAAATACACCGAAGGCGCATTCCGGACATGGGCCTATGAGCTTGCCGAGCGCGAATTCGCCGCCGAGACCTATACCTGGGCGGAATGGGAGCGCACCGTCGCCGAGAAAGGCCAGGAAGCGGCCAACGCCGAACAGGACGCAGCCGTCGCCGCCGGCAAGATCCTGGTCAAGGACTCGATCGCCGATATCACGCTGCAGCAGGTCCTCACCCGGCCCACCGACTTTGATGTCATCGCCACCATGAACCTCAACGGTGACTACCTCTCCGATGCGCTGGCAGCACAGGTCGGCGGCATCGGCATCGCCCCGGGCGGCAACATCAACGAGCAATCCGGCCATGCCGTTTTCGAGGCCACCCACGGCACCGCCCCCAAGTATGCCGGCAAGGACATGGTCAACCCCGGCTCGTTGGTGCTGTCCGCCGAGATGATGCTGCGGCACATCGGCTGGACCGAGGCCGCCGATCTGGTACTTGAAGGCATGGACGCGGCGATCGCCAGCAAGCATGTGACCTATGACTTTGCCCGCCTGATGGACGGCGCCACCAAGGTGAGCTGCTCGCAGTTCGGCGAGGCGATGATCAAGCGCATGCAGGGCTGAGCGGTCCGGGCTGGAGGCTGAACCCGTGCGCCGCAGTTCGCGCCCATCCCATCGGGGGGCCGCCGCTGCGGCGCAGTGCATTCATGATGGGTTCAGCCGTTACAACCAGCAGTTCCGACGGGTGACAAGCCGCGCCCGACGGCGCTTCGAGCAACGCGACTGGAAAGGCCAGATGGCGGACATTGCCGCCCGGGTCGAACTCTACGAGACCTGGGCGCGTCGGACCGTTGGCCAGCTGCGCCGCGATCTGGGCGACGATTTCGCCGATCACGACCTCTGGCCGGCGGTGCGAGAGGCCTTTGGCCTGCGCGTCGAGGCCATGCCCGATGCGGGCTTTATGAAAACCTTTTTCAACTCCATCACCCGGCGTGTGTTCGGCACCCGGGGCGTGGATGCCACGGTGGAGTTCGTCCAGCCGCCGCCCGAAGAGGGCATCGAGTCATTAACGATGCGCCGCTACCCCTGCTGGGGCGATCTGGATGAGGCCTGCAGCCGAATGCTCCGGGATTTCCGCTTTCGCATCGGCTATGCCGACCGCGACGGCGATGCCGCGGCAATCGCCGGCGAAATCCGTGGCCATTTCAGCGACGCCGATGCCCAGTGTCTGCGCCTTGAGTTCATCGACACGCATTTTTTCCAGGGCACCCGCGCCTACCTCGTCGGCCGACTGCGGATGCCTCAGGGCACCCAGCCCATTGTCATCGCGCTGCGCAACGACGATGCAGGCATCCGGGTGGATGCCACGCTCATCACCGAAGAGCAGATCGGGGTGGTGTTCTCCTACACCCGCTCCTACTACTTTGCCGACCCCACCTCGGTGGTGGCGGCCGTGCAGTTTTTGCATGACATCCTGCCGGATAAGCCCATTGACGAGCTCTACACGGTGCTGGGGCGTTTACGCCAGGGCAAGACCGAGCGTTATCGATCGCTCACCCGCCACCTGCGCGCCACCGACGATGCGTTCGTGCACGCCGCCGGTGAAGCCGGGTTGGTGATGATCGTCTTCACGCTGCCTTCGTTCAATCTGGTCTTCAAGGTGATGCGCGATGTTTTTCGCCCCCCAAAGACCACCACGCACGAGGACGTGCACCAGAGCTATCGGCTGGTCTCACGCCATGATCATGCCGGCCGGCTGATCGATACCCAGCATTTTCGCAACCTGGAGCTGCCCCGGGCGCGCTTCAGCGACGCCCTGCAGGAAGAGCTGTTCAGCCAGGCGCCGCGCACCGTCGGTGTGGATGGCGACCAGCTGGTGCTCAGTCATGTCTATGTCGAGCGACGGGTGCGGCCGCTTAATCTCTACGTCCGCGAGGTGGACGAGACCGAAGCCCGGCGGGTCATCCTCGATTACGGCCGCTGCATCAAGGATCTGGCCGAAACCAACATCTTTGCCGGCGATCTTTTGCTGAAAAACTTTGGTGTCACCAGCTCGGGCCGCGTGGTGTTCTACGACTACGACGAGGTGCTGCTGGTCACCGATTGCAATTTCTACGAACTGCCCGAGCCGGATGAGGATTTTCCGCTCATGGATCATCCCACCACCCGGTTTGTCGGCGCCAATGACATCTTTCCCGAGGAGTTCATCCGCTTTCTGGCCATGCCCACGCATCTGCGCAGTCACTTCCTCGATGCCCACGCCGATCTGCTCACCCCCGACTACTGGCGGGATGTAAAACGTCGCCGCCAGGCCGGCGAGGTTGCCGAGATCGTACCCTATGCCCGGCAGTCCGTTGCGCCCCACCGCATCCGCCTGTAGTCGTTCGTTATAACCGAACGATTGCGACGAAAACTTCTATTTTTAACGCGCAAATCTTCCCGGCATGCTCCCGGTCAATCGCGGCACGGGCCGCGTTGTGGGCTGCAACAACCAGGAGAACGAAATGCGAAACGCTGCTGCCACCGCCCTTTCCGCTCAGGCCGAGCCCATTGCCGAGCCGGCCCCGGTCACCGTTGCCATGGGCGACGGCATTGGCCCCGAGATCATGGAGGCCTGCCTGCGGATCCTCGAGGCCGCCGGCGCCTCGCTGGCCATCGACGAGATCGACATCGGCGAGTCGGTCTACCGCGCCGGGCACAGTGCCGGCATTACCGACAGTGCCTGGCAAAGCCTGCGCCACAACGGTGTTTTCTACAAAGCCCCCATCACCACACCACAGGGCGGCGGCTACAAAAGCCTCAACGTGACGGTGCGCAAAAGCCTGGGACTGTTTGCCAATATCCGTCCCTGCCGGGCCTATCCGGCCTGTATCCCGACGCGCCATCCGGCCATGGATCTGGTGGTGGTACGCGAAAACGAAGAGGACCTCTACGCCGGCATCGAGCATCGCCAGACCGATCAGGTTTATCAGTGCCTGAAACTGGTCTCGCGCCCGGGCTGCGAGAAGATCATCCGCTATGCCTTCGAATATGCACGGGCCCACGGCCGTCGCAAGGTCAGCTGTTTTACCAAGGACAACATCATGAAAATGACCGACGGGCTTTTTCATGAGGTGTTCGACCAAATCGCCCCGGAATACCCGGAAATCGAGACCGATCACTGGATCATCGATATTGCCGCCGCCCGACTGGCGGACACGCCAGAGATATTCGATGTAGTGGTCATGCCCAACCTCTACGGCGACATCCTCTCGGATATTGCCGCGCAGATCACCGGATCGGTGGGCATTGCCCCATCCGCGAATATCGGCGCAAACGGCGCCATGTTCGAGGCCATCCACGGCTCGGCGCCACCGCTTGCGGGTCGCGACATCGCCAACCCATCCGGTCTGCTCCTGGCCGGCGTCATGATGCTTGTCCACCTACGCCAGGGCGAGGTGGCAGAACGCATCCACAACGCCTGGCTCGCGACCATCGAGCAGGGCATCCACACCGACGACATCCACCGTGCCGAGACCTCCCGCCATCGGGTCGGGACCCGGGGCTTTGCCGATGCGGTGATCGAGCGGCTCGGCACCGAGCCCGAGGCGATGACGCCGGTCCGCTACAACGCCGATGCCGCCCCGGTGATCGCCCCGGAACCGCTGCCCCAGCAAGTCGCGGCCAAGACCCTGGTGGGGGTGGATGTCTTTGTCCATGCCACCGACACCGCCGAGGCGCTGGCCGGGACGCTGCGGCGCAATGCTGGCGACACCCTGGATTTGCAGATGATCACCAACCGCGGCGTCAAGGTCTGGCCCGACGGCCTGCCCGAGACCTTCTGTACCGACCACTGGCGCTGCCGTTTCATGCCGGCCGACGGT
>CAJXSH010000015.1 GCA_913061005.1 uncultured Ectothiorhodospiraceae bacterium
TTCGCCTCGCCCGAGCCCATCACGGCCATGCCCATTTCGGACATCACGGTGCGCACGTCGGCAAAGTCGACGTTGATCAGCCCCGGGCGGGTAATGAGCTCGGCAATGCCCTTGACCGCGCCAAGCAGGACGTCGTTGGCCGATTTAAAGGCATTGAGCAGCGTCAGCTCCTTGCCCAGCACCGAGAGCAGTTTTTCGTTGGGAATGGTGATCAGCGAATCCACCTCGCGCTCGAGCTCACGGATGCCCTCTTCGGCCACCCCCATGCGCTTGTTGCCCTCGAAGGGGAAGGGTTTGGTCACCACCGCAACGGTGAGTACGCCCATTTCGCGGGCCACCTGGGCGACAACCGGCGCCGCCCCGGTGCCCGTGCCACCGCCCATGCCGGCGGTGATGAACACCATATCGGCGCCGTCCAGGACCTCGGCAATCCGCTCGCGATCACCCTCGGCCGCCTCCCGGCCGACCTGCGGGTTGGCACCGGCGCCCAGCCCCTTGGTAATGCCCTGGCCAAGCTGCAACGTCGTCCGGGCGGTGCTGTTGCGCAGCGCCTGGGCATCGGTATTGGCGCAGACAAAGTCCACGCCGTCGACATCCGCCGAGACCATGTGCTGTACGGCGTTGCCGCCGCCACCACCGACACCGATGACCTTGATCACCGCGTTCTGATTGTAGGCATCCATTAATTCAAACATCTTCACACCCTCCATCAAGCATCAGAAATTACCCTTGAACCAGTCCCGCATCCGGTTCCAGACGCTGCGAAACCCGGGGGTTCCGCCGCCCAGATCCGGACGCGGTTCGCTGCGGTGGCGGTAGCCGCAATGCAGCAGCCCCACCCCGGTTGCATAGATCGGATTGCGGACCACGTCGGTGAGTCCGGTCATGTGTTGTGGCTGGCCAAGCCGCACCGGGGTGTGGAACACCTCCTCGGCGAGCTCGACCACGCCTTCCATCTTGGCGCTGCCGCCGGTCAACACGACGCCGGCGGCAATCAGGTCCTCAAAGCCGCTGCGCCGCAGCTCGGCCTGGATGAGCGTAATCAGCTCTTCGTAACGGGGCTCGACCACCTCGGCCAGCGTCTGGCGGGACAGCCGCCGCGGCGGCCGATCACCCACCGAGGGCACTTCGATGGTCTCCTCGGTGCCGGCCAGCTGCGAGAGTGCGCAGGCATAGCGCATCTTGATCTCCTCGGCATGCTGGGTCGGCGTGCGCAGGGCCACGGCAATGTCATTGGTGACCTGATCGCCGGCAATGGGGATCACCGCGGTATGACGGATGGCGCCATCGGTGAACACGGCGATATCGGCCGTGCCCCCGCCGATGTCCACCAGGCAGACGCCAAGCTCCTTTTCGTCCTCGGTGAGCACCGCGTAGCTGGAGGCGAGCTGCTCGAGGACGATGTCATCCACCTCCAGGCCACAGCGGCGGATGCATTTGACGATGTTCTGGGCCGCACTCACCGCGCCGGTGACCATGTGGACCTTGGCCTCGAGCCGGACCCCCGACATGCCGATCGGCTCGCGGACCCCTTCCTGGCTGTCGATGATGTATTCCTGGGGCAGGGTATGGAGGATTTCCTGGTCGGCGGGAATGGCCACCGCACGCGCGGCATCCAGCACCCGCTCGACATCCCCGGTGGTGACTTCCTTGTCCTTGATGGCGACGATGCCGTGCGAGTTCAGGGATCGGACATGGCTGCCGGCGATGCCGACATACACCGAGTGGATCTGGCAGCCGGCCATGAGCTCGGCCTCCTCCACCGCCCGCTGGATCGACTGGACCGTGGACTCGATGTTCACGACCACGCCCTTTTTCAGCCCCCGGGAGGGATGCGAGCCGATCCCGATCACCTCCAGCGCGCCATCGGGCTGCATCTCGCCCACAATGGCAACCACCTTGGAGGTGCCGATGTCGAGTCCGACCAATAGATTCCGTTCCTGTTTACGTGTCATCAACTGCGTCCTCGTCCTGCCAGCGCAGGGCAAAGCCATTGGGATAGCGCAGATCGGCCCGTGCCAGCCGCTTTTGCTGCGCTTCGGATAGGGCCGGCCAGGCGGCAACAAAGCGCTTCAGCCGCTCGGTTACCGCCTCCCGGCCCAGGCGGATGAGCCCGCCGCCGGCAAGCTCCAGCGTCCAGGCCCGTCGTTCGTCCAGGGTCAATCCGCTCGGCTGCAGGCCCAGCGGCGAGAGCAGTGCCTCGAACTCGCGAAATCGCGCCAGCACCCTGGATGCGCTTCCGGGTGGCCCCGCCAGGGCGGGCAATGGCTGCTCGGGCAGCGTCCGGGGCTGGAACACCTGACCGGCGGCATTCATCAACGCCACACCACCCCAGCGGGCCACGGGCTTTTGCTCGCGCACCGTCACCTGCAGCGCATCCGGCCAGATGCGGCGGACACTGGCGGTGGCCACCCATGGCAGGGACTCCACACCGCGCCGGACCGCGGCCACCTCCACGCCCAGAAAGCCACCATCCAGCCGCCCCCGCAGGGCCTCGCGCAGTCGGGACTCGCGCACCCGGGCCAGTTCGCCGTCGAAGCGCACCGTATCCAGGGGCAACACGCGTGGCATCCGCCAGTGTTCGCCCAACCACGAAACCAGCCCCGATGCTCCCAGCCCCAGGGCCAGCAGCAGCAGAATCCATCGGGCTTGCCGGAACTGCGATCTCACGTTGCTTCACCGTGCCTCCAGCTCGTCAGCAGAATCCGCCAGACCAGCGTGGCCATATCCAGACCGTGGGCCGCCGCCGCCGCAGGGACCAGCGAGTGATCGGTCATGCCGGGGATGGTGTTGACCTCGAGCAGCCAGAAATCGCCCCGCTCGTCGGCCATGACATCCACCCGTCCCCAGCCCCGGGCGTCGATGGCGGCAAAGGCGTCACGGGCGAGTCCCTGCAGGGCCGATTCACGCTCGGCTGACAGGCCACAGGGGATGGTCATGCGTGTCGCCTCGGAGCGGTATTTGGCCTCGAAGTCATAGAACGGCTCGGCGACGTCGATGCGGATGGGCGGCAGGATCTCGTCGCCCAGCACCGCCACCGTGTATTCGGTGCCGACAATGCAGCGCTCGACCAGGGCGGCCTCGCCGTATTGCCGGGCCGCCGCCACCGCCGCGGCCAGATCGTCCTCGCGGTCCACCGGCGTCGTCCCCAGGCTGGAGCCCTCGCGCAGCGGTTTGACAAAAACCGGCAACCCCAGCGCTTGGGCCACTGCGGCCGACGAGTCGGCGGCGGTGACCACGCGATAGGCCGGTGTCGGCAGTCCCAGCGCCTGCCAGATCTGTTTGCTGCGCAATTTATCCATCCCCAGCGCCGAGCCCAGCACGCCGCTGCCGGTGTAGGGGATATCGAGGCTCTCCAGCGCCCCCTGCATGGTGCCGTCCTCGCCACCGGGCCCATGCAGCGCAATGAAGGCCCGATCAAAGGCGGTCAGATCCGCCAGGGGGCGGTGCAATGGGTCAAACGCCTCGGCATCGACGCCCAGTGCAACCAGGGCATCGAGACATGTCTGTCCACTGGCCAGCGAGATGGCGCGCTCGGCGGATGCGCCGCCCATCATCACCGCGACACGTCCCATCTCGGCTGCCGTGGGCATCGGCTCAGTGACCATGGTGCAAAGCCTCCCCGACGATCCGCACTTCCGGCTCCAGGTCAACGCCTTGGGTCTGTCGGACCGTCTGTCTGATCCGCTGGATGAGCGCCTCGATATCCGCGGCACTGGCCGAGCCCTCGTGGACAATGAAGTTGGCATGCTTCTCCGAGACCCGGGCCCCGCCTTCGCGAACCCCCTTGAGCCCCGCGCGCTCGATCAGCCGGGCCGCATGATCGCCCGGCGGATTGCGAAACACCGACCCGCCACTGGCCACGCCGGTGGGCTGACGCTCAGCCCGCTCGGCCAGAAGCGAGCGGATCTCCGATTCGAGCGCCGCCGGATCGCCCCCGGTGCCAAAGGCGAACAACGCCGCGGTAAACCATTCATCGTCCGGGCCGCGCAGGCTTCGATACCCCGCCTGATAATCCGCTGCCGGGCGTCGGCGGCTGGCACCGGTGGCATCCACCGTGTCCACCGCCTCGATCATCCGCCAGGTCTCGCCCCCCCAGGCCCCCGCGTTCATGGCCAGTGCCCCGCCGATGGTGCCGGGGATCCCGATCAGATAGCCGGCCCCGGTATAGCCCTGGCGGGCGCACCATCTCGCCAGCTTGGCGCAGGGCACACCGGCCTCGGCCAGGACCCGTCCTGCACCCAGGTCGTGGATGGCGCCCAGCCCCTTTTGCAGCCGGATCACCGTGCCGCGGACACCCCCGTCGCGAACCAGCAGGTTACTGCCGAGGCCCAGCCAGAAGAGCGGTTCGATGCGCTGGTCACTGCCCATGAAAGCGCCCAGATCGCTGGCGTCGGCGGGTTCGTAGAGCTGATCGGCCGGCCCACCGACCCGCCAGGTCGTGTAGCGCGCCATCGCAACACCCTGGCGCAAACGGCCCCGCAGCATGCTCATGGCGCCTCCCTGTCGCTGACAAGCGACGGCAGAACCGAGCCAATGCTGCCCGCCCCCAGGGTGATCACCACATCATCGGCGCACAGCCGGTCGGGCAGCAGGCCCTGGAGCTCTTCGATGTCCTCGACAAAGACCGGATCGACCTGGCCGCGATTGCGGATGGCCCGGCAGAGGCTACGGCCATCGGCCCCGTTGATCGGCGCCTCGCCGGCGGGATAGACCTCGCTGATCAGCAGCACGTCCGCGGCGCTCAACACCCGGACGAAATCCTCGAAAAGATCGCGGGTACGGCTGTAGCGATGGGGCTGGAAGGCCACCACCAGCCGGCGGCCCGGCCAGTTGCTGCGCAATGCCTCGATCACCGCTTCGATCTCGCGGGGATGATGACCATAGTCATCCATGAGCAGCGCTTCTCCCCCGGCGACCGGCAGTCGGCCAATGGTCTGAAAACGTCGGCCGATCCCGGCAAATCCCGCGAGGGCGCGCACGATCGCCTCGTCGGGCACTGACAGCGAGCGGGCCACGGCGATCGCACCGAGGGCATTGAGCACATTGTGGCGACCGGGCAGATTGAGCGTTACGGCAAGCGGTTCGCGATCGGCGGCGCGGAGCATGAAATGACTGCGACCGGCGTCGGCGCGGACATCGGTGGCCTGCAGATCGGCGCTGTCGGCGAACCCGTAGGTCAGCACCGGTCGGCCGATATCGGCGGCCATGGCCTTGAGCTCGGCGTCGTCGTCGCAAAGCACCGCCAGGCCATAGAACGGCAGATGGTGGAGAAACTCGACAAACGTCGCGCGCAGGCGCTGGAAATCGCCGCCATAGGTATCCAGGTGATCGGCATCGATATTGGTGACCACCGCCATCATGGGGTTGAGATACAAAAACGAGGCATCGCTCTCATCCGCCTCGGCCACCAGGTAGCGTCCGGCCCCGAGGCGGGCGTGACTCGCGGCGCTGTTGAGCCGGCCGCCGATCACGAAGGTGGGGTCAAGATCGGCCTCTGCCAGAATGCTCGCCACCAGACTGGTTGTGGTGGTCTTGCCATGGGTGCCGGCGACGGCAATCCCAAAGCGAAAACGCATCAACTCGGCCAGCATCTCGGCCCTGGGCACGATCGGGATTCGACGGCGACGGGCCGCTGCGACCTCGGGGTTGTCCCCGGTGACCGCGGTAGAAGTGACGATGGCGTCCGCCGCATCGATCCGCGTTGCATCATGGCCAATGGCGATGTCCGCCCCCAGCCCTCGTAGATGCGCGACCACCGCGTTCTCGCGCAGATCCGATCCGGACACCCGGTAGCCGAGATTGAGCATGACCTCGGCGATACCCCCCATCCCGGCGCCGCCGATGCCCACAAAATGCAAGTGCTGCACCTGGCCCATGTCGCCCGGGGCGCCAGTGATCGGTGCGGTGACCTGCTTCATGCCGCCACCTCCAGGCAGATATCCGCCACTCGCTCGGCGGCGCCGGGACGGCCCAGCGCACGCGCCGCCTCGGCGCGTCGGGTCAGTGCCTCGCGATCCGGCAACAGCACCGAGAGCCGCTGCGCCAGCGCCTCGGGGGTGAGTTGATGGTTGGCGATCATCTCCGCCGCACCGGCGTCGACAAGCCATTGGCCATTGGCGGTCTGATGGTCATCCACGGCATGGGGGAACGGCACCAGGATGGCCGCGAGGCCCGCAGCGGCCAGCTCTGAGACGGTCAGCGCCCCGGCCCGGCAGATGACCAGATCCGCCCGTTCATAAACCGTCGCCACATCATCGATGAAAACGCGCAGATCCGCTTCGACGCCCGCCTGGTCGTAGGCCTGGCGGGCGTCATCGATGGTCCGTTCACCGGCCTGATGCACCACCACCGGGCGCTGCGCTTCCGGCAGCCGCGCCAGTGCCGCCGGCACAACCCGATTGAGGGTCAGCGCACCCAGGCTGCCGCCCAGCACCAGCACGCACGGTGGCTGCGGGTGCTGTGGGTAGCGCTCGCCGGGTGGGTCAAGCGCCGCGATATCCGGGCGAACCGGGTTGCCGACAAACTCGCCCGGCTTGCCTTCGAACGTCGCACCCAGGCCGGTCAGCACCCGCCGGGCGATGCGGGCAAGCCAACGGTTGGTCATGCCAGCGATGGCATTCTGCTCGTGGATGACCAGCGGGCAACGGCACAACCAGGCCGCCACACCTGCCGGACCGGTGACATACCCGCCCATACCCAGCATCACGCCGGTGCCATGGCGACGGATCAGTCCCATGGTCATCACCATGGCACGCAGGATGCTCAGCGGCGCTTTCAGCCAGCCAACCAGTCCGTTGCCGCGC
This sequence comes from uncultured Ectothiorhodospiraceae bacterium, assembly GCA_913061005.1. GTDB lineage: Bacteria > Pseudomonadota > Gammaproteobacteria > Nitrococcales > Nitrococcaceae > Spiribacter > Spiribacter pallidus. The sequence goes on from CAJXSH010000015.1 coordinate 6,807, forward strand.
AGACCGCGGACCGGCAGCCGCGCGAAGGTCAACCCGGCCTCGGGCACGATGCGGGCCTCCAACCCGTGGGCCGTGCCCAGCCAGATCACCTCGACCCCACGGCGGGTGAGGGCCTGCGCCACCGCGAGGGCCGGAAACACATGCCCGCCGGTGCCGCCGGCAGCGATGAACACCGTCTGCCCGCTCATGACCAACCCCCGGCATGGCGCACCGTCGCCGATCGGGCCGCCTGACGGCGTTCGAGCTCGACACGCAACAAAACACCAATGGCGGCCAGGGTCATCACCAGGCTGCTGCCGCCATAGCTCATCAACGGCAGGGTCAGGCCCTTGGTTGGCAAAAGGCCCAGGTTGACCCCCATGTTGACGAATGCCTGAAGGGCAATCGCCACGCCGATGCCATAGGCCAACAGCCCGCCAAACAGATTGCCGTCGCGAATGCTGGCCGATCCAATCCGGCAGGCCCGCCAGACCAGAACGCTGAAAAGGCCGATTACCACCGTCATGCCCATGACACCCAGTTCCTCAGCCAGCACCGCGAAGAGGAAATCGGTATGCGCCTCGGGCAGATAGAAAAGCTTCTGGACGCTGTTGCCCAGCCCGACGCCGGTCCACTCGCCCCGGCCGACCGCGATCAGCGACTGGGTGAGCTGAAAGCCCGTGTCAAAGGGATCGGACCATGGATCGCGAAAAGCGGTCATGCGCTCGAGTCGATAGGGTTTGGAGACGATCAGATAGGTCAAAAGACCCGCCCCGGCGGCGGCGATGCCGAGGAATGGCAGCAGCGGCATCCCGGCAATGAAAAAGATCGTCGCCAGCGTGATGGTGAGCACCACCAAGGCGCCAAAATCCGGCTGCGCCAGCAGCAATCCGGCGGTGGCGGCAAAGACCAGCCCGGCGGGCAGCAACGGACGGAGCGACCCCTTGAGCACCGTGGCGTGGCGCTGGAGAAAGGCCGCGAAGTAGACCAGAAGACACAACCGGGCCACCTCGGAGGCCTGCACATTCACCGGGCCCACCGGGATCCAGCGCGTGGCGCCATTGACCTCGCGTCCCACGCCGGGGACCAGCACCAGCAACAGCAGAAAGAACCCGAAAAGCAGCAGTAGCGGGGACAGCGCCTCGAGCACATCCAGTGGCATGCGAAGCGCCACCAGCAGGGCAACCCCCGCGGGCAACAGATACAGGGTCTGACGCCACAGCAGATCCAGCGAACCGCCGCCATCCGCGCCGGAGACCGCCACCGACGCCGATGCCACCATGACCAGACCAATGCCCAGGATCATCAAAACGCTGACCATCAAGGGACGATCAAGATCATCGCGCCAGCCCGCACGCTGGCCGAGCAGGGCTTCGAGGCGGGGATGAAGGGCCATGTCAGCCATCGGCCAGTCCCTCCACCTGTTGCCGAAAGCACTCGCCACGGGCGCGGTAATCCTGGAACTGATCAAGACTCGCACAAGCCGGCGAGAGCAGAATGGCATCCCCCGGGCAGGACAGATGCAGCGCTTCAACCACTGCGCTCGGCAGATCGTCCACCACGCGCAATGGCACCTGACCGGCAAGGGCCTGCTCGAGGACCGGCGCATCGCGCCCGTACACCACAACGCCACGGGCCCGATCCGCGAGCACGCTGGCAAGCCCATCGAACCGCTGTCCCTTGGCATCGCCACCGGCGATGAGCACCAGCGAGCGTTCGAGGCCAGCGACCGCAGCCACGGCGGCTGATTCGTTGGTGGCCTTCGAATCGTTGATCCACAGCCGGCCACGATGCTCACCCAGCGATTCCATGCGATGCCCCAGCCCGGCGAATGAGCGCAGCGCCTGCACCATGGCCTCGGTATCCAACCCGGCGGCTTCGCCGATGGTCAACGCGGCGAGGGCATTCTCGCTGTTATGCCCACCGATGAGCGGCAGATCCCGACGCGGCATGACCGGCACATCGCCATGGCAAAACCAGGGCATGCCCTTGTGCATCGCCAGTCGCCAGTGATCGGCGCCGTCACGGGCGCCGGCCGTGTGTCCAAACCAGCGCACCGCCGCCGCTGACGGTGCCATGGCGCTGACCCACGGGTCGTCGGCATTGAGCACGGCGGTGGACGCGCCATTCAGGATCCGCGCCTTGGCCGCGGCGTAGTCGGCCATCGAATCGTAACGATCGAGATGATCGGCGCTGAGGTTGAGTACCGCACCGACCACCGGGGTGAGTGTCTCGGTGCTCTCGAGCTGAAAACTCGAAAGCTCAAGGACATAAAGTCCGGCATCCGGCCGGGCGGCCAGCAGATCCAGGGCCGCCGGGCCCAGATTGCCGCCGGCGACGGCATCGCGGCCATCGGCCTGTGCCATGGCGGCGACCATGCGGGTCACCGTGCTCTTGCCATTGGTCCCGGTAATCGCAATCACCGGTGCCGAAACCTGTCGGGCGAAAAGCTCCACCTCGCCGATGACCGGCTGCCCGCGATCGACTGCAGCGCGCAGGCCAGGCTCGCGCCGGTCGACGCCCGGGCTCACCACCACCTCATCGGCGCGCGCCAGCCACGCATCATCCAGCGGTCCGGTGATCAACGGCACCTGCGGATAGTCCCTCTGCAAGGCCTCGGCCATGGGCGGATGGTCCCGGGTGTCCAGCACCGCCACCTGACGCCGGGCGGCGATGAGGTGACGCACACAGGCGAGCCCGGACGCTCCAAGCCCCACGACAACCGCCTCGTACCGCTGTGCCTGCATGATGGACGCCTCGTTCATCGCAGCTTCAACGTGGCCAGGCCCACCAGGACCAGAACGACAGAAACAATCCAGAACCGCACGATCACCCGCGGCTCCGGCCACCCCTTGAGTTCGAAGTGATGATGCAAAGGCGCCATGCGAAAAAGCCGCCGCCCGGTGCGCTTGTACCAGAGCACCTGCATCATCACCGAGAGCGTCTCGGCCACGAAAACGCCGCCCATGACAAAAAGCACGATCTCCTGGCGGACCACCATGGCCACCATCCCCAGCGCGGCGCCCAGGGCCAATGCCCCGACATCGCCCATGAACACCTGGGCGGGATAGGTGTTGAACCACAGAAAGGCCAGCCCAGCGCCCACCAGCGCGCCGATGAACACCGCCAGTTCACCGGTGCCGGCCACATAGGGGATGCCCAGATAGTCGGCAAAATTGACGTTGCCGCTGGCGTAGGCGAATACGCCCAGGGCGCCACCGACCAGCACCGTGGGCATGATCGCCAGGCCATCCAGCCCGTCGGTGAGGTTGACGGCGTTGGAGGCGCCCACCACCACCAACCAGGTGAGCGGCACCATCAACCCCCCCAACGGCAGGGCGACATCCTTGAGCAGCGGCACGATCAGACTGGTCTCGACCGCCGAGCTGGCGGTGACATAGAGGGCCGCGCCCGCCAGCAAACCGGCGATGGTCTGCCAGAAAAACTTGGTCCGCGCCCGCAGCCCCTCGCTGCTACCGCGGGTGAGCTTGAGCCAGTCATCGACCCCGCCGATCAGTCCGAAGACCAGCGTGGTGATCAGCACCAGCCACACATGCCGGTTGGCCAGATCGCCCCACAGCAGCGTGCCGACGGCAATGCCCACGAGCATGAGCGCACCGCCCATGGTGGGGGTGCCGGATTTGGCGTAATGCGTGACAGGCCCGTCCGATCGGACCTGTTGGCCGACCTGATGGTGTTGAAGCCGACGGATCAGCCACGGCCCGACAAGCAACCCGATGCCCAATGCGGTCAGCGTCCCGAGGATGGCCCGGAATGTCAGGTACTGGAAAACATTAAAGGCGGTATCGAACTGCACCAGCCATTCGGCGAGCATCAACAGCATGTCGCATCCCTCCGGGCTTCGCCCGCGGCCAGTGCCGCGGCGACGCGATCCATGCCGGCGGCGCGGGAGCCTTTGATCAGCAGGTTGACGCCGCGTTCAAGCTGCCCCTGGACAGCGGCGATCAGCGAATCCACATCGGCAAAGTGCTCGGCCCCCGCGCCGAATGCCTCGGCCGCCGCCGCGGCGTACGGCCCGACGCAGAAAAGCCGCTCGACCCCCATCCGCCGTGCCTGCTCGCCGGCGTCCCGATGCATGGCCGCGGCCTCGTCGCCAAGCTCGGCCATATCGCCAAGCACCACCCAGGCGGCCCCGGGCATGGCGATCAGCACCGACAGCGCTGCAGTCAGCGACGCCGGATTGGCGTTGTAGCTGTCATCGAGCAAGGTACTGCCCGACCGGCCGGGCCGGCGTTGCAACCGCCCCGCCACCGGCTTGACCGCGGCCAGGCCGGTGGCAATGGCCTCGGGGTCGGCACCGGCGGCATGGGCGGAGGCGGCCGCGGCGACGGCGTTGGCCAGGTTGTGACGCCCCGGCAGCGGCAGCTGCAGCTCGATGGTCTGATCGGGCAGTGCGATTTGAAGCCCCCCGTCGCCGAGCGGGCGTCCATGGATATCCGCTTTCGCCGACTCCAGGCCGAATCGAAGCACATGACAGTGGGCCGCCTGCTGTTCCCAGCGCGCCGCATGCGGGTCGTCGACATTGATCACGGCCGTGCCGGCCTCGGGCAACGCCTCGAAGAGTTCACCTTTGCACCGGGCGACCGCCTCGACACTGCCAAAGCCACTCAAATGCGCGGGCCCGGCATTGTTGACCAGCCCCACCACGGGGCGGGCCCAACTGGCGAGCAGCCCGATATCGCCCGGGTGGCCGCAGCCCATTTCAATGACCGCATAACGATGCGCCGGGTCGAGCCGGGACAGGGTCAGCGGTACCCCCAATTCGTTGTTGCGGTTGCCCTCGGTCGCCAGCGTCCGGCCGACACGGCCCATGATGGCTGCCAGCATTTCCTTGACCGTGGTTTTGCCATTGCTGCCGGTCACACCGATGACCCGGGCCGGGCTCTGGCTGCGGATCCGACAGGCGAGTTCAATCATCAACCGGCGCGGATCATCCACCCGCCACTGGGGCAGCGGGTGATCGACGTAGCGACTGACCAGCGCGGCTGCCGCACCCGCCTCGGCGGCCTGGGCGACAAACGCATGGCCGTCAACCCGCTCGCCGGGCAGCGCAATGAAAAGCTCACCGGGGCCAACACAGCGACCATCAATGGCGAGCCCGGTGATCCGCACGTCCTCGCCGCGGAGCTCACCGCCAAGCTCGGTGATCAGGCTGCGCAAACGCGTCTCCCTCATGCGCAGGCCCTCCCCGTCAGCCGACGCCGGACTTCATCCCGATCGCTGAATGGCAGCGCCTGGTCACCCACCTGCTGGATGGATTCATGCCCCTTGCCGGCCACCAGCACCACATCGTCGCGGCTGGCTTCCTCCAGCGCCGAGGCGATGGCCTCGGCGCGGTCGAGCATCACCCGGCAGGGCTTGTCCGCCGGCACCCCCTCGCGAATGCCGGCCACAATGGCCTGGGGTGACTCGGTGCGTGGATTGTCATTGGTCAGGACCAGGCGATCGGCAAACCGTGCCGCCACCGTCCCCATCAGCGGACGTTTGCCCGGGTCACGATCACCGCCACAGCCAAATACGCAGATGAGCCGACCCGTGGTGTGTTCGGCCAGGGTCTGCAGGGCACCGGCCAGTGCCCCCGGTGTATGGGCATAGTCCACAACCACCAACGGCCCGTCGGCCGCCACAAACCGCTCCATCCGTCCGGGGACGGGCTCGAGCCGCGAGAGCGCATCACGCCAGCTGGCATCGATATCCGCACCGGCCACCGCCGCCAGCGCCGCGAGCACATTCATCGCATTGAATCGACCCAGCAGCGGCAGATCGACGTCAAACGCCGCCTGCCTGCCCTGGATCCGGCACGACAGTCCATCCGGCCGGGCCACAACATCCAGCAGCCGCAGATCAGCCTCGGCATCGCTGCCGTAGGTCAGACAGACCCCCGGTGCATCGGTCATCCGGGCCAGACGGCGCCCGGTGGAGTCGTCGAGATTGAGGACGCGTCGGCGCAGCGTCGGCAGACCGAAAAGCCGCGCCTTGGCCTGCCGATAGGCGGCCTGCGATCCGTGATAATCCAGGTGATCCCGCCCGACATGGGTGAGGACCGCCGTCTCGATGGCCGCGGCATCCAGGCGATATTGATCCAGGGCGTGGGACGACGCCTCCATGACCACCCGCTGGAAGCCCGATCGCCGCAACTCGGCCAACTGTCGCTGCAACGTCACCGCATCGGGTGTGGTCAACCCGGCCTCGGCCAGCGCCGTGGGTCGTCCCCAACCCAGCGTGCCGATGACCGCCGTTGGCCCGTTCGCGGCCTCGAGCAGCTGGGCGGCGTAGCAGGTCACCGAGGTTTTTCCATCGGTCCCCGTCACCGCAATGGGAGCAAGCCCTCGCCCGGGATCATCGTAAAAGGCGGCGGCAATCTCGCCGGCCAGCCGGCGCAGCCCCGGCACCCGGATGGCCCGGGCACCCGTTCGCCGGCATTGCTCGTCTACGTGTGATTCGCTGATGGACTCGGCGGGCTCCCAGAGCACCACTCGGGCACCACCATCCAGCGCCGATTGCAGATAATCCAGGCCATGCGCCCGGGCGCCGGCCAGGGCCATGAAAAGCCCGCCCGGTGTGACATCGCGCGAGTCGATGCTCACCCCCGAGACGGTTTGCGCCTCCGCCCCGGCGAGGCCCGCCGCCGATAGCAACTGATTGAGCGGCTTCTCGGCCATCACCGCTCGCCTCCCCGGGCAATGGTCAGCGCCTGATCGTCCGGCGCGGCATCCGGTGGGATGTTGTGCAGCCGCAAGGCGCTGCTCACCAGCGACTGGAATACCGGCGCCGCCACAATGCCCGCGTAGTAATCCTCGCCGCCTGGCTCATCAATGGTGACCACGGCGACAAAGCGGGGATCGTCGGCCGGTGCCATCCCGGCAAACGTCGAGACGTAGCGACCCGCGGCATAGCCCCCGGCAACGGCCTTGCGGCTGGTGCCAGTCTTGCCGGCCACCGCATAGCCCGGGATCGCGGCGCTTGTGGCGGTGCCCCCCGGACGGGTGACCGACACCAGCATCTCGCGCACTGTGGCCGCCACCTCTGCGGACATGGCCTGCTGGGGCGGCTCGGCGGGCTGGTCCTTGATCAGTCGGGGCATCGGCAACCGGCCATCGGCGGCAATCGCCGCATAGCCCCGGGCCAGCTGCAGGGTGGTCGCCGAGAGCCCATAGCCAAAGGCAAGCGTGGCTCGCTCGAATGGACGCCTCGAGGGCATCGCCGATAGATGCCCGGCGGCCTCGCCAGGAAAGGCCACACCGGTGGGCCGGCCGAAGGCCAGTTCATTGAGCTGGCGCCAGAGGGTGCCGGGCTCGAGGCCCATGGCGATGTCCACGGCGCCGACATTGCTGGACTTTTTCAAGACCCCGGTGACGGTGAGTTCGCCGAAATCCCGAATATCCTCGACCTGCTCACCGGCCACCCGAGTGACACCCGGCGAGGTCTGGATCTTGGTCTCGGGCGTCACCGCCCCGGCCGCCAGCGCCGCAGCAATGGTGAAGGGCTTGATGACCGAGCCCGGCTCGTAGACATCGGTGACCGCCCGGTTGCGGTAGCGGCCACCGGTAATATCCGAGCGGCGGTTGGGATTGAACGCCGGCTGATTGACCATCGCCAGGATCTCGCCGCTGTCCGGATCCAGCAGCACCACCGAACCGCCCGCCGCATCGAAACGCTCGACCGCGGCCTTGAGTTCGCGATAGGCGATGTACTGAAGGCGCTTGTCGAGGGTCAGCGTCAGATCCCGGCCCGGTTGCGGCTCACGCAGTCGCTCGACATCCTCGATGTTGCGCCCCAGCCGATCGCGCAGGACGCGCTTGGCCCCGGGCTGGCCCGCCAGCCAGTCGTCATAGGCCAGCTCCAGACCCTCCTGGCCGCGATCGTCGATATTGGTAAAACCGAGCACATGCCCGGTGACCTCGCCGGCGGGGTAGAACCGCCGGTACTCGCGCTGCAGGTAGACACCCGGCAGATCCAGCGCGGCCACCCGCTCGGCGACTGTCGGGTCGACGTGGCGGCGCAGGTAATGAAACTCGCGCGCCGTCCGGGCCTCGATTTCTTGAGTGAGCGCCGCCGGATCGCGCCCCAGGACCTCGGCAATGCGATCAATCGCGCCCTCACCCGGGGCATTCAGCAACATGCCGGGGTCGACCCAGATGGATTCCACCGGCGCACTGATGGCGAGTGGCCGGCCGTGACGATCATAAATACCGCCCCGGTGGGCAGAGAGCTGTTCGACGCGCAGATGACGCTGATCCCCCTGGCCTTGCAGAAAATCTCCCTCCAACACCTGCAATGACACCGCCCGGGCGAGCAACGCCACGGGCAGTGCAAGCAGCGCCAGCATCACGACAGCCCGCCGCCAGGGCGGTGCCAGCGGTGTGCGGTTCTCGCCGCTCATGGGCGCTCACCCGCTGTTGAATCGGGTTCGAGCAAGACCAGGGTCGTGGCATCGGGTTGCCGCAGCCCCAGGGCTTCCCGGGCCAGCCGCTCGACCCGGGCATTGGTGGCCAATGCGCCCTGTTCCAGACGCAGGCGCGACCACTCGGTGTTGAGGGCATCCCGCTCGTCCCGCAGGGTTTCGAGTTCGACAAACAACCCGCGGCTCTGGTGCTTGACCGACACCACTGCAACCGCCGAGGCCAGCACCAGCGCCCCCAACGTGGCCAGCCAGACCCATTGCCGGCTCATGGCAGACGCTCCGCGATCCGCATCACCGCACTCCGCGCCCGCGGGTTGGCCGCAATCTCATCATCATCCGGCCGATGGGCCCGCCCGAGCCGCCGCAGTCTGGGCTGCTTCTCCCGGGGCACCGCCCCGGCCCCCGGGGGCAGATCGCCAACCTGGCTGTGGGTGTTGATAAAGCGCTTGACCTGCCGGTCTTCGAGCGAGTGAAAACTGATCACCACCAATCGCCCGCCCGGGCCAAGCAGGTCACAGACCTCGGCGAGCAGGGCATCGAGTGCCTCGAGCTCGCCGTTGAGATGGATACGCAACGCCTGGAAGGTCCGGGTGGCCGGGTGACGGCCCGGCTCGGCCCGCGGGACCGCGTTGGCAATCAGGGTTGCCAGCCCGGTGGTTGTGCCGGGCAACTCACCGGCATCACGGGCCTTGACGATGGCCGCGGCGATCCGACGGGCGAAGCGCTCCTCGCCATAGCGACGAATCACCGACACCAGCTCCCGCTCGCCGACCCCGCTCAACCACTCGGCAGCGGTTGGCCCGTGGGTATTGTCCATCCGCATATCCAGGGGGCCGTCGCGCAGAAAACTGAATCCGCGGGCCGCGTCATCCAGCTGCGGCGAGGACACCCCCAGATCGAGCAGGATCCCCGAAACCTGACCGGCCAGGCCTGCTGCGCGCAGATGGCTGCCCAGATGGGCGAAACTCGACTGCAGGATGTGGCAGCGGGGGTCGCTGCCATGCCGCTGCCTGGCAACGGCAATGGCCTCGGGGTCGCGATCGACCAGCCAGATGCAGGCCGTATCATCCAGACGCGAGATCAGGGCCATGGCGTGGCCGCCGCGGCCGTAGGTGCCATCGACAAAGACGCCGCCCCGCTCGGGTGCCATCGCCTGCACGGCCTGCTCCAGCATGACTGGATGATGGGCTGCGGATGCCTGCATATACCGACCCCTTACAATGACAACGACTCAAGATCGGCGGGCAGCTCTTCCGAGCCGGCCGCCTCCTCCAGCCATTCATCTCTGCGATCGGTCCAGGACGCCTCGTCCCAGAGCTCAAATTTGTTGCCCTGCCCGATCAGTACGGTGTGTTTATCCAGACCGGCAAATTCGCGCAGCGGGGCCGGCAGCAGGATCCGGCCATTGCCATCGAGCTGACACTCGGTGGCATGACCGATCAGCAGACGCTGCAGCCGGCGCGCGGCGCGGTTCAGACTGGGCAGCCGCACCAGCTTTTGCTCGATGTGCTCCCATTCGGGCAAGGGATAGACAAGAAGACAGTGATCCCGGTCGACGGTCACAACCAGCTGGCCGTCGCAAAGCCCCGTCAGCCGTTCACGATAACGGCTGGGGAATGCTATGCGGCCTTTTGCATCCAGGTTGATGTGGGTGACACCACGAAACACGCATTATCCCCTGTTCGACCCGTGGAAACCATTTTCCACCACTTCTTCCCACTTTGAACCACACTTTAGACAGCAAATATCACGACGTCAACCCGACAGACATCGGATTTTTCCCAACAGGACAGATACTTACAGAAACTTGCCGAGCGCCGGCCAAGCCCGGCGATCAGCACCCAAAAATACGGTTTGAAAACATTGATTTAAGGGAAAATGCGAGAATTCGCATGAAAAGAAAGTGGGAAGCCGGCCTGTAAGCCGGGTTCTGTCGAGGACAGTCATTCATCTGGGATACGCGTCACCGCGCATCTCTAGCGACCTACCCGGGAGCCGCGCGGGCCACGCGTATGCTCCCCTATTTGGTCTTGCTCCGGGTGGGGTTTGCCCTGCCATGCCGTGTTACCACGCATGCGGTGCGCTCTTACCGCACCATTTCAACCTTACCTGTGCCACCCGCGGCGGCCATCGGCGGTATGTTTTCTGCGGCACTTTCCGTCGGCTCACGCCGCCCAGGCGTTACCTGGCACCCTGCCCGTCGGAGCCCGGACTTTCCTCCGCGCCACCATGCGGTGTGCCGCGACTGCCCGGCCGACTTCCCGGCACCGATTGTACACCGGCTCAACCCGGCGCGCGTGGTTGACCACTGGCCATATCGTAGAGCGCATTGACCGATTGACCGGTGAGCCTGGACGCCACTCGTGCCGCGCTCCGGGCCCCGAGGCCCTCGGCCCGAAGCAATGCCAGAACCTCCGGGGCCGGCAGCACCGGCGGCGGTGCCTCGGCCTCTGCTGCCGGCCCGATGACCAGCACCACCTCACCGCGCTGGCAATCGGCATCCGACTCGACCCACTCACGCATCTGCTCGAGAGGCAGCAGCCGCGCCGTCTCGAAACGCTTGGTGAGCTCACGACAAAGGGCGATCTCACGTTCACCGCCCATGACGGCCTGCAGGTCAGCCAGGGCTGCCGGCAGGCGCCGGGCCGCCTCGAAGAGCACCAGCGTCGAGGACAACGAGGCAAGCGCCTTGATGCGCTGACGCCGGGCACTGGACCGGGCCGGCAGAAAACCCTCGAAGACAAACCGGTCCGTGGGCAGACCGGCGACCGATAGCGCCGCCGTCACGCTGCTGGCCCCTGGCACGGCCACCACCTCGATGCCCGCCTGCTGGGCCATTCGTACCAGCCGGTAGCCCGGGTCACTGATCAGGGGTGTCCCCGCATCACTGACCAGAGCAATGTCATCACCGGCCTGGAGTCGCGCCAGCACGGTGTCGATGCGTTGCGCCTCATTGTGCTCATGAAGACTGACCAGCGGCGTTTTCAGTCCCAGATGGCTGAGCAAGCCACCGCTATGCCGAGTGTCCTCGGCGGCCACCAGCGCCACCTCACCGAGCACCCGCACCGCCCGGGGCGATAGGTCCTCGAGATTGCCAATGGGTGTCGCGACGACATGGAGGCGACCGGCGTCGTTTGACATGTCAGTTTTCCGGACTCGATACTCTGGTCGCTGCAGTGTAAAGGGCTGCACGGACCGCTGCGAGGCCATTTTTTGACTGCCATCCGCCCCTTGTTTGTCGTACTCGCCGCACTGGCTGTGCTTGCCGGCTGCGCGACCATGCCGCCGCCGGCAACCGAAGAACGGCCATTCGACTCTCCCCAGCTGGACGATGCCGAGGCCGCCCAACGGCTGGGCGATACGACCAGCGCCATCACCCTGTTGCACATGGCCGCCGACCAGGCACCGGCCCCCACGCGCACTCGGTTGCGGCTCGAGGCGGCGGTGCTCGCCACCCAGCTCGCCGATGACATGGATGCCCCCGATCCACCGGGCCGGGCGGCGTCGCCGGCCACCCGGGCATTGCGCGAGATGCTCGCGATCCGGCAAGCGGCGGACCGACCCGATCCTGACAAGGCCCGTCGCCTGGCCCGGCTCGAGGGACAGGTCTCGGCTCGCATCGAACCACTGCGACGCCTCTGGGAAGGCCAGTCACGGATGGCCGCCGGAGAATATGCAAAGGCGGTGACGGTCCTTACCGGGATATACGACGCCCCCCAGGCATCGGTCACCCACCGCTTGACCGCCGAATCGGTGCTCTGGCGTGCGCTCATCGCCCTGGATGGCACCCGAGCGGATGACTGGCCGGCGCCGGCCACCGCAAGCTCCGATCTAGGCGGCTGGACCGAACTGGCCGATGGTGTCGCCCGGCACGCCCTCAATCCCGATGCAACCCGGCGCTTTCTGCGGCAATGGCGGCGGCGTCATCCGCAGCACCCCGCCACCGGCATGCTGCTTACCCGCATCCGGCTTGTGCAGCGGGCGGATCTCTCCCCCGCCCGCCGGGTGGCCGTGCTGTTGCCGCTCTCCGGCGAACTGGCGAACGCCGGCGCGCTCATCCAGCGGGGTATCCTCGCGGCCTATCACGCCAGCGATTCACAGCGTCGGCCCCGCCGACTCGATTTCATCGACACCGGTGAGGCGGGTCTGCCGCCGCGTTTTGCCTATCAGCGTGCCCTCAACCAGGGCGCGGGCCAGGTGATCGGCCCCCTGCGCAAAGCGGCGGTCCGGGAGCTGGCCCGGAACCTGGACCGCTCACGCCCCACCATTGCACTCAATCGACTCGAGACCGGGCCGCCGGCGGATCGACCACCGGGCTTTTACCAATTCGGCCTGGCGCCGGAGGACGATGCCCGCACCATGGCCGAGGCGGCCCGTCGGCTCGGCTACCAGAGGCTCGCCGTGCTGCGCCGGGCCGATGACTGGGGCCGTCGGGTTGGAAAGGCCTTTCGCGATGCCTTAACCGATCGGGATGGCCGGATCGCCGAGGAGGTGAGCTACTCGCCCGAGGCGCAGGATCTGGCGGTCCCGATCCGACAGCTTCTCAACCTGGATGCCAGCGATGGCCGGCACGAGCGCATCCAGTCGATCACCGGCACGAGGCTTCGCTTCGAAGCCCGCCGGCGGATGGACATCGATGGGGTGTTCGTCGCAGCCCGACAGCCCGATGCGCGCCTGGTGCTGCCTCAGATCCGTTTTCATCGTGGTATCGGGCTGCCGGTACTGGGGGTGGCCGATGCCTACGATGAACAGCCGGCCGCCGAGGTCAACAACGACCTCGAGGGACTCATGCTGCCGCGCTTGCCGTGGTTGATGGGGCGCAACCCCGATCCCGGGTCGCAGCGGGCCCGGCAGCAGCTCGATGCCGCCGGGCTGGAGAGCCAGCACCGGCTGCTTGCGCTGGGTATCGACGCCTACAACCTGCTAGGCCGGATCGATGCGCTTTTGAGATATCCATCACTGCGCACCGCCGGGGCGACAGGCACCCTTGCCGTGGATACCCGGCAGCGCATTCGGCGGACGACGCCGGTCATGGCGATCACCCCCGATGGCCTGCGCCCGGTGAACCTGCCCGAGAAAACCGAGGTCGAGGATGGTCAATCGACAAACCGTGAAGGCCGCTGAGCATGCCCACCCGCAGCAGGCGATGGGTATGGCCGGCGAAGATCTGGCGCTCGATTATCTGCAGGCCCGGGGTCTGTCGCTTATCGAGCGCAACTTCCGTCTGCGCCGGGGAGAGATTGACCTGATCATGCAGGATCAGACCGAAGTGGTATTCGTCGAGGTTCGCGTGCGCCGCGCCGGCATCCACGGCGGCGGACTCGAGAGCATTACCCGTGGCAAACGGCAGCGCCTGGTGGCTGCCGCCGCCGGGTGGCTGCAGCGCCGCGGGCAGGAACCGGCGACCCGGTTTGACGTGATCGCCATCGACCCCAATGGCACGATCCAGTGGCAGCGGGATGCCTTCCGCGCCGACGATTAACAGGAGTTCAACCGAATGGATCCGAGCGAGCGCATCGCGCAACAGTTCCACGAAAGCATTCAGGCCAAACAGGCCGCACTCAACCATCTGCGACCGGCCATCAGCCAGGCCGGCCTGGCCATGGCCGAGTGTCTGCGGCGCGATGGCAAGATCTTGAGCTGCGGCAATGGCGGATCGGCCGGCGATGCCCAACACTTTTCTTCGGAACTGCTCAACCGCTTCGAGATGGAGCGGCCCGGGTTGCCCGCCGTGGCGTTGACCACGGACAGCTCGACGCTGACCTCCATTGCCAATGACTACGCCTACGAGCAGGTCTTCGCCCGGCAGATCCGGGCGCTGGCCACACCCGGCGACATGCTGCTGGCGATCAGCACCAGCGGTGGCAGCGCCAATGTAGTCGAGGCGGTCTCGGCCGCCCATGACCGGGGCATTGGGGTGATCGCCCTGTCAGGCCGGGAGGGCGGCCAGCTGGCCGGGGTACTGGATGAGCGGGACATCGAGATCCGGGTCCCTGCCCAGGCCACGGCGCGCATCCAGGAAGTCCACCTGCTGGTGATCCACTGCCTGTGCGATCTGATCGACCAGCAGCTGTTTGGCGATCGACGCCCTACTTGACGACGCGCAGCCCCGGCCGCTCGGGCTTGGTGTCATCCGTGCCCGTGGGTGGTGGATCACCATCCCCATCTTCGGGGGTGAACAGCATGCCGCGGCCGTTTTCACGGGCGTAGATGCCCATGATCGCAGCCATGGGCACGAAAACGGAGCGCGGCTGACCCGCAAACCGGGCATTGAAAGCGACTCCGTGGTCGCCGAGATCCAGCCCGCGAACCGCACTGGCCGAGATATTGAGGACCAGGCGGCCTTCCTCGGCAAACTCGATCGGGGCATCCAGGTCGGGATGCTCGGCATCGACGAGCAGATGCGGAGTCAGATCGTTGTCCACGACCCACTCGTTGATGGCACGAAGCAGATACGGACGGGACGGGGTCATCGTCCCCCGCGCATGGCCTGCTCACTTTCTGTGAGGCTTGCCTGGAAGGTCTCGCGCTGGAAAAGCCGGTCGGCATACTCGGTGATGGCGGACGCCTCGGCCGGCAGCTCGACACCGTAGAGGGGCAGACGCCAGAGCACCGGGGCAAGCACACAATCCATCATGGTGAGTTCGTCGCTCAAGAAAAACCGCGTGCCGGTGGCAAAGACATCGGCGCTTGCCGCAAGGCTCTCGCCCAGATCGCGCTTGAGCTTGGCCACGCCCTTTTTCTCGCCATCCTCGAGCCGCTGGATCAGCCGACACCAGTCGCGATCAATCCGCGATATCACCAGCTTTGCCTTGGCCCGCGACACCGGATCGATGGGCATCAGCGGCGGGTGTGGAAAACGCTCATCCAGGTATTCGCAGATCACCCGGGCGTCGTACAGCGCCAGATCCCGATCCACCAGCGTCGGCGTCTCGGCATAGGGGTTGAGATCGGCCAGATCCTCGGGCGGGGCACCGCCCGGCGCCACCTCGACAATCTCAACCGCGATCCCCTTCTCGGCCAGAACCAGCCGGACGCGATGGCTGTCCAGTGCGGACGGATCGCTGTACAACCCGATACTCGAGCGCTGGCTCAGCGCCACGGTGCCGGGCTCGAGGTCTTCGGCCTGACGACTCAGTGGACGTCCCTCCAGTATTCGCGCTTGAGGAAGTAGGCAAGGATGGTGAATACCACCAGAAAGCCGATCACCCAAACACCGATCTCCTGACGCTTGGCACGCACCGGCTCGGCCATGAAGGCCATGAAATTGGTGATATCCCGGGTGGCCTGATGGTATTCCGCCTCGGTGAGCGTGCCCCCCTGGCCTTCCGGAATCTCCAGCGATGCCACCTGGATGCTGTCGCCGCTGCCCTCGTAGACCGGCTCGGGTACGCCTTGTAACCGCCAGAGCACGTGGGGCATGGACGAGTTCTTCAGCAGCTTGTTGTTCCAGCCGATGCTTGCGTCCGGATCGCGGTAGAAGCTGTTGAGGTAGGTGTAGACCCAGTCTTCGCCGCGCGCCCGTGCCGTCAGCGAGAGGTCGGGCGGGGCGGCGCCGAACCACTCAGAGCCATCCGCCGGGCGCATCGCTGCGTTGATGGTGTCCCCGGCCTCGTAACTGCCATAGATGAGATTCTCCTCGATGGTCTCCATCGACACCCCGAGGGCCTCGGGCAACGCGTTCCACCGGACAAACTTGGCGGAGTGGCAACCCATGCAGTTGTTAGCGAAAAGCTTGGCGCCACGCTGCAGGGACGCCTCGTTGGAGACATCCACCTTGGCATCCATCAGATCGCCCCCGCCCCCGGCGGCGACGGCCGTGCCCGAGAAAAGCGCCAGCATGATTGCGAATGCGATTGTCTTCATCAGTCGGTCACCCTCTCTGGCACCGGCTTGGGTTTTTCGAACCCGAACGCCGTGTAGGTGAACAAGAAGATGAAGAACCCGAAATACACCGCCGTCCAGATCTGCGCCCACAGGGTCACCGTCAGGCCAAAATAGACATCCGACGGGGCCTGCAGCCCGAGGTAGCTCAGGCAGACGAAGGCCACCGCGAACAGCCCCAGGGCAATCTTGTGACCCAACCCGCGGTAACGGATCGAGCGGACTTTGCCGCGATCAATCCAGGGCAGCAGGAACAGCAGGAAGATGGCCAACCCCATGGCCAGCACCCCGCCGAATTTGTCCGGGATTGCCCGCAGCACCGAGTAGAACGCGGTGAAATACCACACCGGTGCAATATGCTCGGGTGTCTGCAGCGGGTTGGCCGGCTCGAAGTTGGGCGGCTCGAGGAAATAACCCCCCATCTCGGGAGCAAAGAAGACCACGGCACTGAAGAAGATCAAAAACACCCCGAGCCCGAACGTATCCTTGACCGTGTAGTACGGATGGAAGGGGATCCCGTCCTTCGGCTTGCCAGAGCTGTCCTTGTTCTTTTTGATGTCCACCCCGTCCGGGTTGTTGGAGCCGACCTCATGCAGCGCCAGGATGTGGAAGACCACCAGCCCCACCAGGGCCAACGGCAGTGCGACCACATGCAGGGCAAAGAAGCGGTTCAGGGTCACGCCGGAGATGTTGTAGTCACCCCGGATCCAGAGCGCCAGCTCTTCGCCGATGCCCGGGATGGCCCCGAAAAGCGAGATGATCACCTGTGCCCCCCAGTAGGACATCTGCCCCCAGGGCAGCAGGTAGCCCATGAACGCCTCGGCCATGAGCAGCACGTAGATGATCATGCCAAAGACCCAGATCAGCTCCCGGGGCTTTTGATACGACCCGTAGAGCAGCGCCCGGAACATGTGCAGATACACCACCACAAAGAACGCCGATGCGCCGGTGGAATGCATGTAGCGGATCAGCCACCCCCACTCGACATCACGCATGATGTACTCCACCGAGGCGAACGCCCCGTCGGCGGAGGGGTTGTAGTTCATGGTCAGCCAGATGCCGGTCAGCAGCTGGTTGACGAGCACGAACAGTGCCAGCGACCCGAAGTAGTACCAGAGGTTGAAGTTCTTGGGCGCGTAGTACTCACCGATGTGCTCGTTCCACATCCGGGTGAGCGGAAAGCGGGCATCCACCCACCCCAGCAACCCGCCCTGGGCTTTCGTGGCATCACTCATCAGGCAGCCTCCTGATCCTCTCCGACCACAAGCACACCATTGTCAGCGATGCGGTGCGGAGGCACTTGAAGATTGGTTGGCGCGGGGACGCCGGCATAGACCCGTCCGGCCATATCAAACTTGGAGCCGTGACACGGGCAGAAGAAGCCGCCCTGCCAGTCCGCATCCAGCGAGCCCGGTTGCGGCATGTAGGACGGGATGCACCCAAGGTGGGTGCAGATCGGAATCAATACCAGAAACTCTGGATCGATCGACCGGTGCGCATTCTGGGCATAGGCGGGTTGCTGCGAGGCCACCGCCGAGGCCGGATCACTGAGTCGGTCTTCCACCTCGGCGAGTCGCTCGATGGCCGACTCGGAGCGGCGGATGACCCAGACCGGCTGGCCCCGCCAGCTGATGTCCATCTTCTGGCCCGGTTTGAGGGTCGATGTGTCGACTTCGACCGGCGCACCCGCCGCCCGTGTCGTCGCGCTGGGATTCCAATAGGCAAGAAAAGGCACCGCCGTGTAGGCAACACCCACGCCGCCGGCCGCTGTCACGGCACCGGTGAGGAATCGGCGTCGGCTCTTGTTCGCGCCATCCTGGGACATTCGGGTTCCCCCGCATGGATCATTTCAGTCCAGATGACCGGCCGAGTCTCCAGGAAGGGCCAATCACCACCTGCCACCGCGAACCCGCGGTATTTTCAGGCGAGAAGAATCCAACATTCGCCTGCAATCGTCAAGCTGCAGCGCGGCCTGGCGGGCGTCCATCCGGCCCCGTCTTGGCCCCGATCAAGGGGCTGTCAGGCCGGGTTCGGATCGTCGATGAACCGATGCCTGATCCCGAACCGGTCGGCGAGCTCGGCCCCAAGCGCCTGGACGCCGTCCCGCTCGGTGGCGTGATGGCCGGCGGCAAAATAATGCAGCCCCAGCTCGCGGGCCTCGTGGGCGGTGGGCTCGGAGATTTCACCGCTGATATAGGCATCCGCGCCCAGTGCGGCCGCCTCGGTCAAAAACCGCTGACCGCCCCCGGAACACCAGGCCACGCGCTGGATAGTCTCTGGACCGCCATCCACCCACACGGGTTCCCGCTGGAGGCCCGTCCGGAGCCGGTCGGCCATCCCGTCGGGACGGACAGCCGAATCAAGCTGACCGTACCAGAGCAGCCCCGGAACCCCGCCGGCGGCCACCGTCTCGCACGACACAACGCCGAGCTTTTCCGCCAGACAGGCGTTATTGCCGCAGTGTCGATCCACATCCAGCGGCAGATGATAGGCGAACAGATTGACATCGTGACGCAGCAGCAAGCGCAGTCGTTCGGCCTTCATCCCGGTGACCACCGCCGGCTCGCCCTTCCAGAAAAAGCCATGATGCACCAGCACGGCATCCGCCTCGGCCTCCAGCGCTGCCTTGAGAAACCGCGCCGAGGCCGTCACACCGGTGACAAGACGCTCGATCCGGTGGCGCCCCTCGACCTGAAGACCGTTGGGGCAGTAATCGCCCAGGCCGGCCACATCCAGCCGCTCGGCGAGATAATCCTGCAGTTCGCGACGGTGTACCATAGTGCGATTCCCTATTGACCGGTGCCGAGTATAGAAGATGTCACTGCAGCGAATAACCCGCTTTATCCTCAGCTACGCCCTGGTGGGCGTTGTCGTGGCCGGGGCCGTGGTCTGGCTGGCACCGGATGTATTGAATCATGGGACCACCGCGCCCCGTCCGGTGGAACAACAGCTGATGCTATCCGGCGATGGCCTGGGCGTGGCCTCCTACGCCGACGCGGTCGCCAGCGCCGCGCCGGCGGTGGTGAATATCTATACCGCGACCCGGCAGCCGGACCCACGCAATGCCTTTCTCGAGACACCGCAACTGCAGGGGCTGTTTGATGATCTTCCCGCCGATGGCGGGCCACCCCTGGACACCTCGCTGGGCTCGGGCGTGGTGGTCAGCGCCGATGGCCATGTCCTGACCAATAATCATGTCATCCAGGGGGCGGCCGAAATCCAGGTCCTGCTCGCCGATGGCCGACGGACACCGGCACAGCTGGTGGGCAATGATCCGGAGTCGGATCTGGCGGTGCTGCGGATCGAAGCCGATGACCTGCCCTTCAGCCGGCTGGCACCCGCCGAGCAGATGCGCGTCGGCGACGTGGTCTTCGCCATCGGCAACCCCTTCGGCGTTGGCCAGACCGTCACCCAGGGGATCATCAGTGCGCTGGGACGCAGCGAGCTGGGGCTGACGACATTCGAGAACTTCATCCAGACCGACGCCGCCATCAACCCGGGCAACTCCGGGGGTGCCCTGGTGAACACCGACGGCGAGATCATCGGCATCAATACCGCGATCTTCAGCCGCTCGGGGGGATCGATGGGCATCGGATTCGCTATCCCTGCGGCGCTGGCCCGGGCCGTTTTTAACGACATCATCGATCACGGCCGGGTGATCCGCGGCTGGATCGGCATTCAAATCCAGGACAGTCCCATTCAGCAGGGTGTCCGGGTCGCCGGCATACTGCCGGGCGGCCCATCGGATCAGGCCGGTTTGCAGATCGGCGATATCATCACCCGGCTCGAGGGCACGCCGGTAGCCGGCGTGACCGATCTGCTCAATCGCATCACCGAGCGCGATCCGGGCTCGGAGGTCCGGCTGACGGGCCGCCGACAGGACCAATCGGTGCAGTGGACCGTACGCATCGCCGAGCGTCCCCCCGCCATGGGCCAACGCCGGCCCCAGCAGCCGCCGGGCCGTTAGCCCTGCCCGTCGCCCTCTCCACTGGCCGCCGCCAGACGGTACTCGGCCGATCGGGCGTGGGCGGTCAGCCCCTCGGCATGGGCCAGGCGCGAGGCGACCGGCGCCAGTTCGGCCGCGCCCGACGGCGTGCAGTACACCATGCTGGTGCTTTTGCAAAAATCCATCACCCCCAGGGGCGATGCGAACCGTGCCGTGCGCGAGGTGGGCAGCACATGGCTGGGTCCGGCGCAGTAGTCCCCCAGCGCCTCGGGGGTGTAGCGGCCCAGGAATATGGCCCCGGCGTGATGGATGGCCGCCGCGAGCCGCTCCGGCTCGACGACCGATAGTTCAAGATGCTCCGGGGCAATGGCATTGGCCACGCGGGCGGCCTCGCCAAGATCGCGCACACAGATCAGCGCGCCGCGCCGCAACAGCGATGCCCGGATGATCTCTGAGCGGCTCATGTCGGGCAAAAGCCGCTCCATCGCGGCCTGGACCTCATCCAGATAGCGTGCCTCGGGGCAGACCAGAATGGCCCGGGCATCCTCATCATGTTCGGCCTGCGAGAACAGATCCATGGCCGTCCACGCCGGATCCGTCTGGCCATCGCAGATGATCAGGATCTCGGATGGACCGGCCACCATATCGATGCCCACATGACCGAACACCCGCCGTTTGGCCTCGGCCACAAAGGCATTCCCCGGCCCAACGATCTTGTCCACCGCCGGTACCGTGTCGGTGCCGTAGGCCAATGCGGCAACGGCCTGGGCGCCGCCGAGCAGAAAGACCCGGTCCACCCCGGCCACCGCGGCGGCGGCCAGCACCATGGGCGCAATCTCGCCGCCGGGTGCCGGCGCCACCATGACGATCTCGCCGACGCCGGCCACCCGCGCCGGGATCGCATTCATCAGCACCGACGACGGGTAGGCGGCCTTGCCGCCGGGCACATAGATGCCGACCCGCTCGAGGGGACGGATCTGCTGGCCCAGACGGGTGCCATCCGCTTCGGTGCGCTCCCAGCCGTCCTGGCGCTGATGCAGGTGATATTCGCGAATCCGGGCCGCGGCGGTCTCGAGGGCCTGACGATCGTCGGCCGGAAGGCCCTCGAGCGCCTCACGACAGCGGGCTGCCCCCACCTCGAGCTCGGTGACATGACCGACACGCCAGCCATCGAAGCGCTCGCTGTAGTCCAGCAAAGCGGCGTCACCCCGCTGTCGGACGGCTTTGAGGATCTCACCGACCGCCTCTTCGACCGCATGGGTGGCCCCGTCATCCCAGTCGGTGAGCGCGGCGAGCCGCTGATCAAAATCCGGTTGCGTTGTACTGAGCCGTTGTATGTCCAGCATGGCCTCTATCCGTTACCGCCATGACCCACCGCCGCCGCGATGCGATCGAGCATCGGCTGGAGTTCGTCATGTCGCAGTTTCATTGATGCTTTGTTGACCACAAGCCGCGAGCTGATATCCGCGATATGCTCGAGCGGCGCCAGGCCATTGGCCCGCAGCGTGTTACCGGTATCCACCAGATCGACGATGAAGTCGGCAAGCCCCACCAACGGGGCCAGTTCCATCGATCCGTACAGCTTGATCAGATCGACCTGACGGCCCTGGGCGGCAAAATGGCGCCGGGTGATATTGACGAACTTGGTGGCCACGCTGACCCGTTGGCCATCCAGCCGGGCGTCCGCCGGGCCTGCGACCATCAAACGGCAACGCGCAATCCCCAGGTCGAGTGGCTCGTAGAGCCCGTGACCGCCCTGCTCCATGAGCACATCCTTGCCCGCCACCCCCAGGTCGGCACCGCCGTGGGCCACATAGGTCGGCACATCGGTGGCGCGCACGATGATCAGGCGCACCCGCTCGTCACTGGTCGGCAGCACCAGGTTGCGGCTGCTGGATGGATCCTCCAACGGCTCGATGCCCAACGGCTTGAGCAATGGCAGTGTCTGCTCGAGGATCCGGCCCTTGGAAAGCGCCAGGGTAATCTGCTCAGGCCGACTCACGGGTGGTCTCCCCGGGTACCCGACGAATGTCGGCACCCAGTTGCGCAAGCTTTTCTTCGATGCATTCGTAACCACGGTCGATGTGGTAGATCCGATCGACCACGGTATCTCCCTCACTGACCAGGCCGGCGAGGACCAGACTGGCCGAGGCGCGCAGGTCGGTTGCCATGACCGGCGCCCCGGTCAGGCGCGCCACGCCGTTGCTGATCGCGGTATGCCCCTCGAGCCGGACATCCGCGCCCATGCGCTGGATCTCCTGGACATGCATGAAACGGTTTTCAAAGACCGTTTCAGTGACCATGCCAACACCCTCGGCGACGGCGTTCATGGCACAGATCTGGGCCTGCATGTCCGTCGGGTAGGCCGGATAGGGGGCGGTGCGGACCTGCACCGCCCGCGGCCGGGCGCCGTGCATGTCCAGACTGATCCAGTCCTCGCCCACATCCACCTCGGCACCCCCCTCACGCAGCTTGGCGAGCACCGAATCCAGCAGATGGGGAGCGGTGTTCTTCAACCGCACCCGCCCGCCGGTCATGGCCGCAGCAATCAGGAAAGTGCCGGTCTCGATGCGATCGGGCAACACGTCGTAGCGTGCCCCCTCGAGGCGCTCGACGCCGTCGATGGTCAGGGTGTCGGTGCCTGCCCCGGCGATGCGCGCCCCCATGGCATTCAGGCAGTTGGCCAGATCCACCACCTCGGGCTCGCGGGCGGCGTTTTCGATGATGGTCCGTCCTTCGGCCAGGGTGGCGGCCATCATCAGGTTTTCAGTACCGGTCACGGTGACCAGGTCCATGACCAATCGCGCGCCTTTCAGCCGCTGGCAGCGTGCCCGGATGTAGCCGCCCTCGACGTTGATCTCTGCACCGAGCGCCCGCAGCCCCTCGACGTGCAGATTGACCGGTCGGGTGCCGATGGCGCAGCCACCCGGCAGCGAGACATCCGCCTCGCCGTAGCGCGCGAGCAGCGGGCCCAGCACCAGGATGGAGGCGCGCATGGTCTTGACCAGCTCATAGGGCGCATGACAGTTGCTGATGCTGCGCGGGTCGATCTCGACGCGCATGCGCTCATCCACGGTCAACTGCACGCCCATGCGGCCGAGCAACTCCATGGTCGTGGTGATGTCGTGCAAATCAGGGATGTTGCCGATCACCGATGGCGTATCCCCCAGAAGGGTCGCCGCCATGATCGGCAGCGCGGCGTTCTTGGCGCCCGAAATCCGGATATCGCCATCGAGGGTCCGCCCCCCGCGGATGAGCAATCTTTCCACGCGATCAGCCCTGCTCGGCCGCGGCCTGGGCCGGTGTCAGGGTCCGCATCGAAATGGCATGCAACACATCGCTATCGATGTGCGATTGCAGCAGATCGTAGACCATCCGGTGGCGTCGCAGCAGGGGCAACCCCTCGAAGTCGGCGCTGACGATTCGCGCCTGAAAGTGCCGACCGTCGCCGGCGACCTCGACATCCGCGTCCCGAAGCCCCGCCTGCAGCAGGGCCCGTATGGCATCGGGTTCCATCATTTGGCTGTTGCCCCCGTCGTGATTCCCTCAATCCCCAATAGTCTATCAACCCCACCAATGGCCGCGAGCCGTCGCAGTGAATCCGGCGCATGCTCGATCTGCAACGCGCCGCCGATCGCCTGCTGCCGCCAACGCCAGTCCAGCAGCATGGCCACCGCCGCGCTGTCCACGGCGCTCACCCCGGTGAGATCCAGCCGCAACGTGCGGGCATCGATGGGCAGCGCGTCATACAGCCGCACGACGTCGTCGCTTCTCAGACTGCCGCGGATCATCAGCGTCCCGCCGCCGTTGTCTTCAAGCTGACCGCCCGCTCGGGTGTCATCGGCCATGCCTATTCACCCTCGCCCGACTGGTTGTAGAGAAACTGCCCGACGATATCCTCGAGCACCAGCGCCGAGCGGGTGAGCGTGATCTCGTCGCCCTCTGCCAGGGCATCCGGCATCCCGCCGGGCTCGAGCGAGACGTACTGCTCGCCGAGCAGCCCGGATGTGCGAATGCTCGCCGCGGTGTCGCTGGGCAGATCGTCATAGCGCTGGTCGATGGTCAGGGCGACACGGGCTTCAAAGCGCTGGGCATCCAGGGTGATGGCGCTCACCCGGCCGATCTGCACACCCCCCATCCGCACCGGTGCCCGCTCGCGCAGCCCGCCCACGTTCTGAAAATAGGCCTCGACGGTGTAGCCCTCGGACTGCTGGAACGCGGTGATATTGCTCACCTGCATCGCCAGGACAAACAGGGCCGCCAGGCCCGCGGCGACAAAGGCGCCAACGGCAAGTTCCATGCTGCGTGCATTATCCAACGGCTGATCCTCCGTTAATCGAACATCAGGGCGGTGAGCACAAAGTCGAGCCCCAATACCACCAGTGATGTCACCACTACGGTCCGGGTCGTGGCCCGACTCACACCCCGCGAGGTGGGCTGGCAGTCGTAGCCGTTGAAAACCGCAATCCAACCGGCGGCGACGCCAAAAAGCATGCTCTTGATAAGACCATTGAGCACATCATCCTCGAAACTGACCTGGGCCTGCATCTGCGACCAGAACGCGCCGCCGTCGACACCCAACAGACTGGTACCGACCAGATAGGCGCCCACGATGCCCAGCAGTGTAAAAATCATCGCCAGCAACGGCAGTGCCAGCAGTGCCGCCACAAGCCGGGGGGCAACCACCCGCCGCTCCGGGTCCACTGCCATCATCTCCATGCCGGCGAGCTGCTCGGTGGCTTTCATCAGCCCGATCTCGGCGGTCAGCGCCGATCCGGCCCGTCCGGCGAAAAGCAGCGCGGTGACCACCGGGCCGAGCTCGCGGGTCAGTGACAGCGCGACCAACACCCCCAGCGACTGCTCCGCGCCAAAATCCACCAGCGTGTAGTAACCCTGCAGGCCCAGCACCATGCCCACGAAAAGCCCCGAGACGATGATGATCACCAAAGTGAGCACACCCACCGAGTAGAGCTCGCGAAGCAACAGACCGGGCCGGTGGATCAGCTCGCCACTGCCGCGCACGACACGCAGCAAAAACAGGACCGCCCGGCCAAGGGTTGTGGTGGCGCTCAGGGTGCCGGCACCAAGCTGCCGCAGCCGGACGATCATGACGCCCCGCCTCCAAAGTCCTCGCTCAGCGACGGCGCCGGATAGTGGAACGGGACCGGCCCATCGGCCAGCCCCCCCAGAAACTGCTGCACCCACTCCGATCCCCGGCGCCGCAATTCATCGGGGGTCCCAACACCCATCACCTGTCCCTGCGAGATCACATAGACCCGGTCGGCGATTTCGAGGGTCTCCTCGACATCGTGGGAGACGACAATGCTGGTCAGGCCAAGCGCATCATTGAGCTGGCGGATCAGCTTCATCAATGCACCCATCGAGATGGGATCCTGACCGGCGAAGGGTTCGTCGTAGAGGATCAGCTCCGGGTCCAGCGCCAGCGCGCGCGCCAGCGAGACCCGACGGGCCATGCCGCCGGAGAGCTCGGCGGGGTAGAGCCCTCTGGCCCCCCGAAGCCCGACGGCCTCGAGTTTCATCAATACAATGTGGCGGATCAGCGGCTCGGGTAGCGCGGTGTGCTCGCGCAGCGGGAATGCCACGTTGTCAAAGCAATCCAGGTCGGTAAACAGCGCCCCGCTCTGGAACAACACGCCCATCCGCCGGCGCAGCGCATAGAGTGACCGCCGCCCCAGGCTGCCCACGGCTTCACCGATGACCTGCACGCTGCCGCTGTGGGCGCGCAACTGGCCCCCGATGAGTCGCAACAAGGTGGTCTTGCCGGTGCCGCTCGGCCCCATGACGGCAACAACCTCGCCACGATGTACGCTCAGATCGATGCCATCGAAAAGCCACCGTCCACCGCGCCGGAATCTCAGATCACTGATTTCCACCAGCGGCGGTGCGGCCGGGATCGGCTGTGGTTCGGGCATGGAGCAAGGTTGACCGGTTGCAAGGATTGGATGGCGCGAGTATCCGCCAAGGCAGGGGGGCGGTCAAATACGGTATCTTGCTGCCTTTGTGGATGATTCGGGATCCTGCTGGATGGAGTTTCTGCTACCCGCGATCGTGATCGTGACCGGGTTTGTTGCCCTTGCCTGGAGCGCCGACCGGTTTGTCGCCGGTGCCTCGGCGGTGGCCCGTCAGCTGGGTGTCTCGCCCGTGCTCATCGGGCTGACGGTGGTGGGGATTGGCACCTCTTTGCCGGAGATGCTGGTCTCCACCATTGCGGCGCTGGATGGCACACCCGGCGTGGCGCTGGGCAACGCGCTGGGCTCGAACATCGCCAATGTGGGGCTGATCCTCGGGATAACGGCCCTGGTCATGCCCCTTGCCATGCGCTCGACGGTGCTGCGACGCGAGTACCCATTGTTGTTGGGGGTGGTCGGGCTGACCGCGCTGTTACTGGCGGATGCCCGCATCAGCCGGATCGACGGGCTGGTGCTGCTCGCGGCCATGGCCGGGGTACTGATCTGGATGGGCCGGACCGCCCGCCGGGCCGACGACGATGCCGACATCATGACCCGGGAGATCCGGCAGGCCTTGCCGGCGCCCATGCCATTGCGGCAGGCCGTGGTGTGGCTGGTTGTCGGGCTTGGGGTGCTGCTGATCAGCGCCCGGCTTCTGGTCATCAGCGCCGTTGCGCTGGCCCAGGCGCTGGGGGTCAGCGACCTGGTGATCGGGCTGACCATCGTGGCGGTGGGCACCAGTCTGCCCGAGCTGGCCGCGGCCATCAGCAGTGTCCGGCGGGGTGAGGATGATCTGGCCATCGGCAATATCCTGGGCTCGAATATCTTCAACTTACTGGCCGTTCTGGGGATCGCCGGCGCCATTGCACCCTTCGCCACCGATGGCGCGAGCCTGGCCCGGGACTACGCCATCATGAGCGGCTTTATGGTCGCCATTGTGGCGATGGGTTATGGTCCCGGACGGCGGGGCCATCTGGACCGGGGCGAGGGGGCCATCCTGTTGGCCGCGTTTATCGCCTATCAGGTCATGCTCTTTCTGGGTGGTTCGTGAGTGAGACGGACATGCTGACTGACAAGGACTTCTGCCGACTGGGCCAGGCGGTGATCGACACCGAAGCGAGCGCGGTCGCGGCACTCAAACCACGCATCAATGCGGCCTTTGCCACCGCTTGTCGCCTTATCCTTGCCTGCAGCGGCCGGGTGGTGGTGCTGGGCATGGGCAAGTCCGGGCATATCGGTGGCAAGATTGCCGCCACACTCGCCAGCACCGGCACGCCGGCGTTTTTCGTCCACCCCGGCGAGGCGAGCCACGGCGATCTGGGCATGATGACCGCCGACGATGTCGTCGTTGCCTTGTCCAACTCGGGTGAGACCGCCGAGATCAATCAATTGCTTCCGGTGATCAAGCGCCGCTCGCTGGGCTTGATTGCCCTGACCGGCAATCCGTCATCGACGCTCGCCCGGGCCGCCGATGCGCATCTGGAGACCGGCGTCGATCGTGAGGCCTGCCCCCTCGGCCTTGCACCGACCGCCAGCACCACCGCCAGCCTGGCCATGGGTGATGCGCTGGCCATCGCCCTTCTCGATGCCCGCGGCTTTACCGCCGAGGATTTCGCCCACTCCCACCCCGGCGGCCGGCTGGGCCGGCGGCTGTTGCTGCGCATCGATGATCTGATGCACCAGGGTGATGCCATCCCACGCGTCACCGCCGATACGCCGCTCTCCGAGACCCTCGTCGAGATGAGTCGCAAAGGGCTGGGGATGACGGCGGTGACCGGCCCGGGGGGTGAGGTCATCGGTATTTTCACCGATGGCGACCTGCGTCGGGCGCTGGATAAAGCAGTGGATGTCCATACGACCACGGCCGAAGCGGTCATGACCGCGGCACCGCGGTGCATCCGCCGCGGCCTGCTGGCCGCCGAGGCCCTTGCCACCATGGAGCGCGACCGGATCAATGCTTTGTTGGTGGTGGATGA
>CAJXSH010000016.1 GCA_913061005.1 uncultured Ectothiorhodospiraceae bacterium
TTCTGCAGGGCCTGGAGCGCGGCGTCGTAGTCCGGCTCCTGGCGGATTTCCGGGACCAGCTCGGCGTGGATGACGGTGTCATCCCGGTCGAGCACCAGCACTGCCCGGGCGGTGAGCCCGGCCATGGGGCCGTCCAGCTGGAGGATGCCGTAGTCTCTGGCAAAGCTGTGGTCGCGCATCATCGAAAGCGCCTCCACCCCCTCGATGCCCTCGGTCTCGCAGAAACGGGCCGCGGCGAAGGGCAGATCGGCGGAGATGTTGAGCACCACCGCGTCGTCGAGGGCCGCCGCCTTGACGTTGAACTGGCGGGCCGACATGGCGCAGGTGGGGGTATCCAGGCTGGGGACGATGCTCAACACCTTGCGCTTGCCGGCATAGTCGGCCAGCGAGACATCGCTCAGGTCGGTGCGCGTGAGGCGAAAATCCGGCGCCTTGTCGCCGACCCGCGGCAGATCGCCGCTCAGCTGGACCGTCTCACCCCGTCTTGTCACTGTGGTCATCGTTGTTCTCCTGTTGAGGGTCTCGAGCCGAGCCCTAGGACTCCTCGGCCACCACCTCGGCGTAGCCGTCGGCGTCGAGCAGTTCCTCGAGTTCACCCGGGTCGGTGGCCTGCATGACAAAAAGCCAGCCTTCGCCGTAGGGGTCCTGGTTGACCTGCTCCGGAGCGTCGGCAAGGGCTTCGTTGACGGCCACCACCTCGCCGTCCACCGGCGCGTAGATATCCGAGGCGGCCTTGACCGACTCCACCACCGCGCAGGTATCGCCGGCCTGGACGTTGCCCTGCTCCCCCGGCAGCTCGACAAACACCAGATCACCCAGCGACTGCTGGGCATGCTCGGTGATGCCGATGGTCACACGGCCGTTGCCTTCATCACGGACCCACTCGTGGGTACGGGCATAGCGTAAATCAGCGGGTATATGGCTCATCGACAAGGGCTCCTCGCGGTCATCGGCGCATCATACGGGATCGCGGCAGAGTTCGGGGACATCGCCGGCGGCACCGGTGGCCTGTTTAAGCAACGCCCGCCGCGCCGGCGGGAAGAGATCGAGCAGCGTCAGCCCGACATTGCGCGCCGCCACCAGCGGCAGGAATTCGTTGGAAAAAACCCGCACCAACCCGTCGGTAAAGGTAAAGGTGCGGCGATAGTCGCTGCGGCGGCTGCGGGCATAGGCGGCCAGCCGGTCCGGGTCGCCAGGATCCGCGGCCCCGGCGGAACCATCCGCCTCGGCCTGTCGCTCCGCTGCGTCCGTCTCCACCGGCCCCGTGGCGTCGGCGGTCTCGCCGGCCGTACCAAGCGGCCTGCCGCCGCCCAGGGCCTCCACCAGCCCGGCCACATCCCGTAGCGCCAGGTTGAGCCCCTGGCCGGCCACCGGATGCAGGGCATGGGCGGCGTTGCCCATGATCACCGCCCGCTGGGCGCAGAACTGATCGGCGGTAACCGCCCAGAGCGGGTAGACCTGTCGCTTGCCCACCGCCTCGAGCCGGCCCAGCCGCCAGCCGAAGGCCGATTGCAGCGCTTGCAGGAACGCCGTCTCGCTCCACTGCGTCGCCGCCGCCTGGGCCTCGTCATGGGGCAGGGTCCAGACCAGCGAGGCGGCGTCCTCACCCGCCGGCAGCACCGCCAGCGGCCCGTCCGGGGTGAACCGCTCGTAGGCGGTGCCGTGGTGGGGGTATTGGGTGCGCAGGTTGGCGATGATCGCGCTCTGGCCGTAATCGCGCTCATCAAGCCCGACCCCCAGGGCCTCGCGGGTGGTCGAGCGCATGCCATCGGCGACCACCAGCAGCCGGGTCGAGACGGTCTGCGGGCCGGACTCGGTCTCGATGACCACCTGACGGGCAATGGCCCGGGTCTCGGCCGGCGATATCGCATCGCCCGGTCGATCATCCGCCGCCGGGATGCGCCCGGCATCCGGGTCCGATCCCGCCTCGGCGGGTGCCATCACCGGATGGGTCTGGGTGATCCGCGCCGGGCAGAAGACATCCGCCGCCTCGGCCATGGCCGGCGCGAGCACCGCGCCCAGCACCCGGTTGGGGGCGACATGGCCGAGTGCCGGCAGGCCCTCCTCGGTGGCATCCAGCCGGGTGAACCCACCATGCCCCCGGTCCGAGACATGGATGCGGCGGATGGGCGAGGCGCCGGCCTCGATGGCCTCCCACAGCCCCAGGTTTTCAAAAAACCGCCGCGAGGTGGGGGCCAGGGCCGTCTGGCGATCGTCAAAACTGGGCTGGGACTCGGCCTGGGGCGGGACCGGTTCGACCACCGCCACCCGGTAGCCCGAGCCGCGCAGCGCCACCGCCAGACTGGCTCCCACCAGGCCGCCGCCGGCGATGACGATATCGTAGTCAAAGCCGCTCATCGCGCCGACTCCATCATCGCCTCGATTTCGTCGATGGCCTTGGGTGCGGCCTCGGTGAGGTTTTCATGGCCCTCGCGGGTGATCAGGCAGTCATCCTCGATCCGCACGCCAATGCCCTGCCAGCGCGCATCGACATCGCTGCCCGGCGGGATGTAGAGCCCCGGCTCGACGGTGAGCACCATGCCGGGTTCGAGCTCGCGCCAGTGGCCGTCGACTTTGTAATCGCCCACATCATGGACATCCATGCCCAGCCAATGGCCGGTGCGATGCATGAAAAACCGCCGGTAGTCGCCCGACTCGAGCGCCTCGTCGACACTGCCCGAGAGCAGCCCCAGATCGACCATGCCCTCGGTCAACACCCGGGTGGCGGCCTCGTGGCCGGCGTTCCAGTGCTGTCCGGGGCGAACCTGGGCCAGCGCGGCGCGCTGGGCATCGAGTACCACCTCGTAGACGGCGCGTTGCTCGGCACTGAACCGGCCGCTGACCGGCAGGGTGCGGGTGATATCGGCGGCATAGCCGTCGATCTCGGCGCCGGCATCCACCAGGATCAACTCGCCCGGGCACAGCTCGGCCTGGTTGGCGATGTAGTGCAGCACACAGGCGTTGGCCCCGCTGCCGGCGATCACCGGATAGGCGGGGTGGCCGTTGTGGCGGCGAAAATCGTACAAAAGCTCCGCCTCGATTTCGTATTCGCGCATGCCCGGGCGGATGACACTCAAAAGCCGGCGATGGGCGGCCGCGGTCACCCGGGCGGCGTAGCGCATGCGCGACTGCTCGGCGCGGGACTTTAAAAGCCGCATCTCGTGGAGGACATGCTCGAGGGCGACATACTCCATGGGCACCCGCACCCCGCTGCGGGCCCGGCCGCGCAGGGCGTTGACCCAGCCGATGAGGCGCTGGTCGAACTCCGGGTCGGCGCCCATGGTGCAGTAGACCTTGCTGCGGCCTTCCATCAGCCCCGGCAGGATGTCGTCGATATCATCGATGGGAAAGGCGTCATCTGCGCCGTAGACATCCACCGCGGCGGTCTGGCCGATGGTCCGGCCCTGCCAGACCTCTCGGTCGGGGTCGCGTTCGCGCGAGAAAAGGATGTAGGCGCCGGCCTCGCGGCCGGGGACGAGCACCGCCACGGCGTCGGGCTCGTTAAAGCCGGTGAGGTAGAAAAAATCGCTGTCCTGTCGATAGGGGTGGTGGACATCGCGGTTGCGCGGCCGCTCGGGCGCGGCGGGCAGAATGGCGATGCCATCCTCGCCGAGATGCTGCATCAACCCCTCGCGGCGTTTTCGGTACTCGAGCATTTCCATGGTACTTGGACGCCCTAGCTGTCCAGAAAATCCCCGCCCGCCGGCCCGGCGCCGGCCACCGGCTGGGCCGAGGAGGGCAGCGCGGTGTGTTCACGCAGCAACAAGGTCGCCGCCCGCAGGTACTCGACCAGCTCGGTGAAGGCCATTTCGTTGTCTTCATCGGCGGTCAGATCCGTATCCACCCGGGCGATCTCGGTGAGATCGTTGACCACCTCATTGGCCTCCCGCGGCAGCTTCGCCGGCTGGTGACTGCCCGCCACCCCCAGGCCAAACAAAAACCCCTCGCACCACTGACCCAGCTCGCGGGCCCGCTCGGGCAGGGGGGCCGCGTCGTCGGGCAGCAGCGGCTCGAACTCAAGGCTGTCATTGCGCAACCGCTCGCGGGTGTCCTGGTAGGTCTCGGTGAGCGCCTCGAGCACTTCGCGGGCGGCATCGCCCTTGGGCGAGAGCCCGTCGAGGACCTGAGCGATCCACTGGGCGGTCTCGGGCTCGTCGGGGCTGCAGAAAAGCCCGCAGAGCATCCCCTGCGCCCCGGCGGCGGTGACATCGGCATCGATCGCCTGCAACGCGGCGGCGAGCCTTGTATAGCTTTGTGTCTCGGTCATGGGGCAATATCCTAGCATTCGTGCTAGCCTCCGGGGGGTCGAAGGGAGGTCGCTCAAGTGGTTGATTCCGTTAGCGAACAGATCGCGCAGCTGGAGACGCGGGTGGAAGAGCTCATGCGGCTTTGCGATCGGCTGCGCGAGGAAAACCGCCTGCTGCTTGATGCCCAGGAGTCCCTCAACGCCGAACGCGCGGCGCTGCTTGATAAAAACGAAACCGCCCGGGCCCGGATCGAGGCGATGATCAGTCGGCTGAAAGCGCTGGAGCAAAACGCATGAGCGAACCGGTCAAAGTCGAAATCCTGGATCGCGAGTTCATGGTGGCCGCCCCGCCGGAAGAGCGCGAGGGGCTGATGGCCTCGGCCCGGCAGCTCGATGCCCGAATGCGCGAGGTCCGGGATACCGGCAAGGTGGTGGGCATCGATCGCATTGCCATTATGGCCGCGCTCAACATCACCCACGAAATGCTCCAGGCCCAGGCCTCGGCATCGACGGCGAGCGACGCCGGCGAGCGCATCGGCCGGCTGGGCGAGCGGCTCGAGGCGTATCTGGCCGAGGTCAACGGCGGCGATGGGCCCACCGATCGGGGCTGAGCGGTCTCATCGATGACAGCGCTGGACGGCCCTCGCTGGTGTATGCAGACTGGAGATGGGTTTCCTGCGGCGTTCGAGAACGGGCTTTCAGCATTCTTGACCCTACAATCATGCGCCTCAGGGGAGTTGTTGTTTTATCGCCAGTGTGCAGGTCCGCCACGCAGCGGAAAGCCTAAGGCGGTATTCGCCCTCCCCGACCTGAACCACAGGGTTCAAGGGCGTTGCCCGAACGGCGCTGCGGGACCCATTCATTGCCCATCGGGGGTGTCAGCCCCCGTCACCTGTCATGACCCTCGAGGATAAGCCCGGCCTGCGTCGCCGGCTGCGGCAACGACGACGCGCCATCTCCCCGGTCGACCAGCATCGCGCCGCCCAGGCCGCGGCCGAGCGGCTGAGCGCGCTTGCCCGTTGGCGTCACGCAAAGCGCGTGGCGGTCTATCTGCCGGCGGATGGCGAGATGGGCACCGCCGCGGTGATGGACGCCGCCTGGCAGGCCGGCAAGGCCATCTATCTGCCGGTCATCCAGCCCCCGCGGGGACAGCACGGGGCCGCCGCGGCGCGACGCGCCGGGCATCTGGTCTTTCGCCGCTATCAACCCCACACCCCGCTGCGACCGGGGCTGCTGGGTATTCCCGAGCCGGTCCGCGGTGCCGCGCCCTGCCTGCCGCTGGCAGCGCTCGATGTCCTGGTCATGCCGCTTGTCGGGTTTGATGCCCGGGGTCGGCGGCTTGGCATGGGGGGTGGGTTTTATGACCGCACCCTCGCCGGCCGTGACGGCCATCGACGCCCCTGGCGGGTGGGGCTTGCCCATGCCATCCAGCAGATACCCGCCCTGCCCGAGGACCCGTGGGATCAACGGCTTGATGCCTGTGTCACAGAATCGTCCACGTGGCTCTGGTAGACTGATCGGTTATGGCGTATTGGTTGATGAAATCCGAACCCGATGTCTATGGCATCGACCACTTGGCCGCCGAGCCCGACGGGCGGGACCACTGGGATGGCATCCGCAACTACCAGGTGCGGAACATGTTCCGGGACCAGTTCAAGGTCGGTGATCAGGCGTTTTTCTACCACTCCAACACCAAGGTCCCGGGGATCGTGGGGGTCATGGAGATCGTCAGCGAGGCCTACCCCGACCACACGGCCTTTGACCCCAACGAAAAGTACTACGACCCGAAAAGCGATCCGGACAACCCGCGCTGGCTGATGGTGGATGTGCAATACCGCCGCCACACCCGCCGGGTGATCCCCCTGGCGGAACTCAAGGCCGATCCCGCCCTCTCACAGATGAAGCTTGTGCAGCGCGGCAACCGCCTGTCGGTGATGCCGGTCAGCGAGGCCGAGTGGCAGCACATCCTGGATCTGGAAAAGCAGGGCGAGACAGGTGAGTGAACCGGCAAAGGCGTTGAACCAACTGCGGGCCTTGATCGATGCCATCCCCCTGACCGCACTGGTCCTGGCGCTGGCGTTGTGGTGGATGGGCTGGCCGGGTATTGCCAACAGCGACGGCGAGATCCCGCCGCTCGAGCCGGTCCAGGCCCAGAGCGTGGAAAAGCTCGAGGGGATTTTCAGTCAGGCGGGCTATTTCTGGCCGGCCCGGCAGGTGCCGCCGCTGACCTTAAAGGCCTTCCCCGACGACATGGGCGAGGCGCCGAGCGAGCAGCGCAAGGCGTTGTTCTTTCGCGCGCTGATGCCGCTTGTCCTCGCCGAAAACGAGCGCATCCGGCGCCAGCGGCATCAGCTCCATCAGGCGCTCAGCGAATCGCTGCCCGAGCAGCGGCGCAAGAACATCCTCAACCGCCTGGCCGAAGACTACCGGGTGGATGGCCCGCCCCTTGCGGCCGAGACCTGGCAGACGCTGGAGCGGCGCATCGATACGGTACCCGCGGCCCTGGCCCTGGCCCAGGCGGCCAAGGAAAGCGGCTGGGGCACATCGCGGTTTGCCCGCGAGGCCAACAATCTCTTTGGCGAGTGGACCTGGGATGCCTCGCAGGGCCTCAAGCCGCTGGATCGGCCCGAGGACGCCGATCACTATGTGCAGGTCTTCGATAACCTGCGCGACTCGGTGCGCAGTTATCTGCAAAACCTCAACAGCCACCCGGCCTATGAGCGTTTTCGCCGCATCCGGGCCCAGGCGCGAAGCGAGGACCGGGCCATGACACCCGCCGAGATGACCGCCGGGCTCGAGAGCTACTCGCAGCGCGGGATGGCCTATGTCGAAGAGGTCCGCGAGATGATCCGCGCCAACCGCCTCCACCGGCTGGCCACCAACACCACCCTGGCCCGCAAGTCCGAGCGGGTCGCCCTGCGCTGATCCGCCGCTAGCCCGGCGTCAGGGTCTTGGCAAGCACCCGCGACGCCCGGTCGGGCTGATAGTCCGCACGCCGGGCCGGCGGCAGCGCCTCGGGGTCGGTGGGCTGATACCCCCGCTCGACAAACCAGTGACTGGCCTGGGTGGTGAGCACGAAAAGCTCTCGCCAGCCCCGCGCCCGGGCCTGTGTCTCGAGTTTTTCAAGCAACTGCTCGCCCCGCCGGCTGTGGCGGTATTCCGGGTGCACCACCAGGCAGGCGATCTCGCCACCGCTCGGGCTGCCATCACCCCCATCGATGCCATGGAGGGCGGCACAGGCAACGATGGTGCCTTCGCGCTCCATGACCAGAAAATCATCGATCTCGGTCTCGAGCCGCTCGCGGGTGCGGGCCACCAGCACGCCATCGGCTTCGAGGGGCCGGATCAGCGCCAGAATCCCCGGGATATCGCCGGTGCCGGCGGTGCGCAGCTGCTCGAAGGGCCGCGCCGCCACCAGTGTCCCCACCCCGTCCCGGGTGAAGAGCTCGCCCAGCATGGCGCCGTCCTGGCGCCGGGGCAGCAGATGCACCCGGGGCACACCGCCGCGGCAGGCCGCGACGGCCCGGGCCAGTTGCTGGCGGATCATCTCTGGCATGGCCTCTGCCTCGGCGCTTTCGAGCAGCGCCCGGGCCTCGTCCAGGGTGAGCTCGCCCCGGCGGTGACCCTCGCCGTCCACCAACCCGTCGCCTTCGTGGAGGAATAAAAGCTTGTCGGCCTGCAGCGATCGGGCCACCGCCACCGCCACGTCGCCGGCGTGGAGGTTGAAAAGCTCGCCGGTGGGCGAGACTCCCAGGGGGCTGACGATGACCACCGCCCGGTCGTCCAGGCGCTGGCGCAGGGCATCGGCATCCACCCGCCGAACGGTGCCGGTGTACGCATAATCGACGCCCTCGAGCACGCCCAGGGGCCGGGCGGTGACGAAGTTGCCGCTTGCCACCTGCAGCCGCAACCCGGCCATGGGCGAGTTGGCAAGGCCCATCGAGAAAAGCGCCTCGAGCTGCAACCGCACCGCGCCCACGGCATCGCGGACACAGTCCATGGCCGCGGCATCGGTGATACGCAGGTCATTGGCCCGTCGGGGCTCGATGCCGGCCCGGGCCAGGCGCTCGTCCACCTGGGGCCGGGCCCCGGGGACCAGCACCAGCCGGATACCCAGCCCGCTTAAAAGCGCCAGGTCATGGACCAGGGCGTCCGCGGCCTCGGCATCGACCAGCGCCTCACCGTCGAATCCCACCACAAAGGTGCGGTCACGATGGGCGTGGATAAACGGTGAGCTGTGCCGAAACCAGGCCACCAGCTGTGCAAGGGATTGGGTCATCACCGGCCTCTAGAGATCGCCCCAGCTGCTGCGCCGTCGCCAGCGAATGCGCGTCACGGCAATGCCAAGCAGCATGCCAAACACCACCACCGCGGCGCCGGCGACAAACCAGTCCTGGCGCTCGCGCTCGGCCATGCGCTCGGCGCCGCGTTGCAGATCCTGCACCTGCCGCTCCAGGTCGATGACCTGCTTGCGCAGACGCTGGTTTTCATCGGCAAGGGCCAGCCCCTCGCCGGCCTCCTCGAGACGTTGGGCCATGCGCTGGTTGTCGGTCTCGAGGGTTTCGTTCTGCTGCGAAAGCGCCTCGAGCCGCTCGCGGGCACGGGCCAGCTCGGCCTCGAGGCGACGGTTATCGGCGCGCACCCGCTCCAGCCCGGCTTCGGCCTCGGCCAGTCGGGCGGCGGCACCCGGCTGGTCATCCAGATAGATGCTGCGCACGAACCCCTCATCCTCGCCCACCCGCACCCGGGTCCAGGTCTCGCCCCGGCTGAGGACGCTCACCTCGGCGCCCGAGCGCAGCAGGCGGATGATGCGATAATCATTGCCCTGGCCGCTGCGCAGGGTGATCTCGAGCTCGTCGGTGACATAGGCGCGGGTCTGGGCCTGGACCGCGGTGGCCGCGCAAAGGCCCACCACCAACAGCATCAGCAGCATCCCAGCGATTTTTCCTGACACACGCCGCACCGGCGAACTCCCCGTTGAACAGTCACTTCGGAACAAGTGTTGCAGTCTAGCGTAAGCCCGGTGGCCGGGACACCCGAAGTGCGTGTCATCAAGTGCCTCGATCGGTCACAATGCGCGCATGCTGCAGTATCCGGCAATCGACCCGGTGGCCATCTCGATTGGCCCGCTGGACATCCACTGGTACGGGGTGATGTACGCCATCGGCTTCGGGCTTGCCTGGTGGCTGGGGCGGCTGCGCGCCCGCCGGCCGGACACCCCGGTGGGACCGGCGCAGATGGACGATCTGCTGCTCTACGGCGCCATCGGCGTGGTGCTGGGCGGCCGCATCGGCTACATCCTTTTTTATGCCGCCGATGCGTGGCTGGCCGACCCGCTCTCGCTGCTGCGCGTCTGGGAAGGGGGGATGTCGTTCCACGGCGGGCTTTTGGGGGTAATCGTGGCCATGGCCCTCTATGCCCGGCGCCATCGCATCCCGGCGCTGGCGCTGGGGGATTTCATCGCGCCGCTGGTGCCGCCGGGGCTGGCGGCCGGGCGGCTTGGCAACTTCATCAACGGCGAGCTCTGGGGTGCGCCCACCCAACTGCCCTGGGGCATGGTTTACCCGCCCCTGGGGCCGGAACCACGTCACCCCTCGCAGCTCTACGAAATGGCGCTCGAGGGCCTGGTGCTGTTTGCGCTTTTGTGGTGGTTCTCGCACCGCCCCCGGCCGGCCGGGGCGGTGACCGGGTTTTTCCTCATCGGCTATGGGCTGGCGCGCTTTGCGGTGGAGTTTGTCCGCCTGCCGGATGCCCACCTGGGGTATCTGCTCGCCGGGATGACCATGGGCCAGCTCCTGTCGCTGCCCATGATCGCCATAGGCGTTATGCTGATGGTGATGGCCCGACGGCCGCAGCCGTCATCCTGATCGGTCGCTAGAAGGGATATCCGCACCGCCATGCAGCAATACCAGACACTCCTCGGCCATGTCCGTCACCACGGCGTGGAGAAATCCGATCGCACCGGCACCGGGACGCTTTCCATTTTTGGCTGGCAGATGCGCTTTGATCTGGCCGATGGCTTTCCGGTGGTGACCACCAAAAAGCTCCACCTGCGCTCGATCATCCACGAGCTGCTGTGGTTTCTGGCCGGCGAGAGCAACATCCGCTATCTCAAGGAAAACGGGGTGCGGATCTGGGATGAGTGGGCCGATGAAAACGGCGATCTGGGCCCGATCTACGGGGTGCAGTGGCGCTCGTGGCCGGCGCCGGATGGCCGCGCCATCGACCAGATCCGCCAGGTGGTCGAGCAGATCAAGACCAACCCCGACTCGCGCCGGCATATCGTCACCGCCTGGAACCCGGCCGAAATCGACCGTATGGGGCTGCCGCCGTGTCATTGCCTGTTCCAGTTCTATGTGGCGAACGGGCGGCTTTCGTGTCAGCTCTATCAGCGAAGCGCGGATATCTTTTTGGGCGTGCCCTTTAACATCGCCTCATACGCGCTTTTAACGCATATGGTCGCCCAGGTGACCGGCCTCGAGCCCGGGGAATTCATCCACACCTTTGGCGATGCGCATCTGTATCTCAACCACCTCGAACAGGCCGATCGGCAGCTTGCCCGCGAGCCCTTGCCGCTGCCGCGGTTAAAGCTCAACCCAGAGGTGGACAGCCTGTTTGATTTCCGCTTTGAGGACATCGAGCTGGTGGGCTACGAAGCGCATCCGCATATCCCCGCGCCGGTGGCGGTTTAGCCCGTCGCCGGGCCACCAACCAGGAGCCCGCTCATGACCGAGACCGCCAACCACTCGCCCCGGATTGTCATGGTGGTGGCCATGGCCATGAACCGGGTCATTGGCCGGGACAATGACCTGCCCTGGCGTCTGCCGGATGACATGCGGCATTTCGTGGCGCTGACCCGGGGCAAGCCGATCATCATGGGCCGCAAGAACTTCCGCTCCATCGGCCGGCCCCTGCCCAACCGGCGCAACATTGTCATGACCCGCGACCCGGACTGGCATCACGAGGGCTGCGAGGTGGCCGGCGGGGTGGATGAGGCCCTCAAGATGGTGGCGGATGCCGAGGAGGTGGCCATCATCGGCGGCGCGGATATCTACGCGGCCTTTCTGCCCATGGCCCATCGCCTGGAACTGACCCGGGTTCATGCCGAACCCACCGGGGATGTGTTTTTTCCGCCATTCGAGGGGCCGGCGTGGCGCTGCACCCAGACCACCCACCACCCGGCGGATGCCGAACACGCCTATGCCATGGATTTCGAGACCTGGGAGCGGGTCGATCACTGACCCCGGGCCATGGGCCCGACGCGTGGCCGCTAGCGCTTCATCGCCTGGAAGAACTCGTTGTTGGTCTTGGTGTCCTTGAGCTTGTCGAGCAAAAACTCGATGGCCGCGAGCTCATCCATGGGATGCAGCAGCTTGCGCAGGATCCAGACCTTCTGCAGCTCGTCCGGGGTCATCAAAAGCTCTTCGCGCCGGGTGCCGGAGCGGTTGATGTTAATCGCCGGGTAGATCCGCTTCTCGGCGATGCGGCGGTCCAGGTGGACCTCCATGTTGCCGGTGCCCTTGAACTCTTCGTAGATCACATCATCCATGCGCGAGCCGGTCTCGATCAGCGAGGTGGCGATGATGCTAAGGCTCCCGCCCTCCTCGATGTTCCGGGCCGCACCGAAGAAGCGCTTGGGCCGGTGCAGGGCGTTGGCGTCGACACCCCCGGTGAGGACCTTGCCCGAGCTGGGCACCACCGTGTTGTAGGCCCGCGCCAGACGGGTGATGGAATCAAGCATGATGACCACATCGCGCTTGTGCTCGACCAGGCGCTTGGCCTTTTCGATGACCATCTCGGCGACCTGCACGTGGCGGTTGGCCGGCTCGTCAAAGGTCGAGGACACCACCTCGCCGCGCACGGTGCGCTCCATCTCGGTGACTTCCTCGGGCCGCTCGTCGATGAGCAGGACGATGACGTAGGCCTCGGGGTTGTTGGCGGTGATGGACTGGGCGATGTTCTGCAGCAGCATCGTCTTGCCGGCCTTGGGCGGTGAGACGATGAGCGCGCGCTGGCCCTTGCCGATGGGCGCGGAGAGATCGATCACCCGGGCGGTGAGATCTTCGGTGGAGCCGTTGCCCCGCTCGAGCACCAGCCGCTCTTT
This sequence comes from uncultured Ectothiorhodospiraceae bacterium, assembly GCA_913061005.1. GTDB lineage: Bacteria > Pseudomonadota > Gammaproteobacteria > Nitrococcales > Nitrococcaceae > Spiribacter > Spiribacter pallidus. The sequence continues at coordinate 12,351 of CAJXSH010000016.1, forward strand.
GGGGAACAGCGGGGTGAGGTTTTCGAAAAGCACCTTGTGCTTGGCCGCCTCGGGCTTTTCGAAGTTGATCTCATCGACCTTGAGCAGGGCGAAATAGCGCTCGCTGTCCTTGGGCGGGCGGATCTTGCCCGAGATGGTATCGCCGGTGCGCAGCGAAAAGCGCCGGATCTGGCTGGGCGAGACGTAGATATCGTCGGGCCCGGCCATGTACGAACTGGTGGTCGAGCGCAGAAAGCCGAAGCCGTCCTGGAGGATCTCGAGTACGCCATCGCCCCAGATATCCTCGCCGTTTTTGGCATGGGCCTTGAGCAGCGCAAAGATGACCTCCTGCTTGCGCGAGCGGGCCATGTTCTCAATGCCAAAGGACTGGGCGAGTTCGACGAGTTCAGCAGCGGGTTTTTGTTTGAGTTCGGTGAGATTCATCGCTGGTTCCAGGCCGCCCGGCGGGCGACCGTGACACGGGTGGATATGGCCCTGTCGCTACAGATTGCTGTCGATAAAGGCCGAGAGCTGGGCCTTGGACAGGGCGCCAACCTTGGTGGCCTCGACATTGCCGTTCTTGAACAGCATCAGGGTCGGGATACCGCGAATGCCGTACTTGGGCGGCGTCTCGGGGTTTTCATCAATGTTGAGCTTGGCGATCTTGATCTTGCCGTCGTAGCCGGCGGCCACCTCTTCGAGGATGGGCGCGATCATCTTGCACGGCCCACACCACTCGGCCCAGTAGTCAACCAGCACGGGGGCGTCGGATTGCAGGACCTCGGTCTCGAAATCGGCATCGGAGACATGGACGATGTTGTCGCTCACGGAACAACCCTCCAGGGGAAACAAGCTTGTGAGTGTCGGGGGTGGAGTGCCCGCCTTGGCTGCGGCGCTATGGCTGAAATCATGACGGGGGAATCCGCCCCTTGGGGCGCGATGTGCGGACGATAGCCCCCTGGCCCGGGCATGTCAACTGACCCCCCGCCAAGGTAGGATGGTGGGCTGATTGAAAGGCCAAAGGCACACCCCATGTCCGCCACCGCCACACCGAGCCTGCTCGACCAGGCCGTTCACATCGCCGAGGCCGCCGGCCGCGAGATTCTGTCGATCTATGCCGCCGGCTTCGAGGTCGAGACCAAAACCGACGACTCGCCGCTGACAAGCGCCGACAACGCCGCCCACCGCTTGATCCAGACCCAACTCCAGGCCCTGACCCCAACTATCCCGGTGCTCTCCGAGGAAGGCGGCATCCCGGCCTTTGCCGAGCGCCGGCAGTGGCCGCGCTACTGGCTGGTGGACCCGCTGGACGGCACCCGTGAGTTCATCAAGCGCAACGGCGAGTTCACCGTCAATATCGCGCTCATCGAGGCGGGCCGGCCGGTGCTGGGGGTGGTGCATGCCCCGGTGCTGAGCCGCACCTACACCGGCATGATCCCCGCCGATGCCCCGGCGGTGGCCGAGCGACAGGACAGCGAGGGGCGGGCGGCGATTGCCACCGCAAAGATCGGCGAGGGACCCCTGCGGCTGGTGGTCAGCCGCTCGCACCGCCACCCCCAGGTAGAAGCCCTGCTCGAGCGGCTGCCGGCGTTCGAGACCGTCTCGATGGGCAGCTCGCTGAAGTTCTGTCTGGTGGCCGAGGGGGCGGCGGACTGCTATCCGCGCTTCGGGCCCACCTCGGAGTGGGACAGCGCCGCGGCGCAGTGCGTGGTCGAGGCGGCCGGCGGCAAGGTCATGACCCCGGACGGGACGGCGCTTCGCTACAACACCCAGGATTCGATCCTCAACCCCAACTTTGTGGTGGTGGGCGACCCGCAATGGCGCTGGATGGACTACCTCGAAGGCCTGCCGGTGGAGCGGCGCTGAGCCCGGCTCAGCGCATCAGCACATACTCGCCCGGGGCATCGGCGAAGGGCGCGTAGCCGGCCCCGGGCGCGCCCATGGCCGGCGGGTCGACGGGCTCGCCGCTGCGATCGGCCAGCCATTGCTGCCAGGCCGGCCACCACGAGCCCGGCTCGGCGGCCACCTCGCGCTCGAAACGCTCGGCCGGGCAGGTCGGATCGGCCGGGCTGAAATGGGCCAGCTGGTATTCCCGACGCGGATGGCCGGGCTCGCTGACCACCCCGGCGTTGTGGCCCCCGGCGCTCAGGGCAAAGGTCACATCGGTTCGTGCCAGGCGCACGATCTTGTAGACCGACCGCCAGGGGGCGATGTGATCGCGCCGCGTTGCCAGTGAGAAGATCGGCACATCGATATCGCCCACCGACACCGGCCGGCCGTCGATGTCGTACCGCCCCTCCACCAGATCGTTGTGCAGGAAAAGATCGCGCAGATAGTCACTGTGCATGCGATAGGGCAGCCGGGTGGCGTCGGCGTTCCAGGCCATGAGATCGAACATGGCCTCGCGCTCGCCCATGAGGTAGTGACGGATGTGACGCGACCAGATCAGATCCTGCGAGCGCAGCAGGTGAAAGGCGCCGGCCATCTCGTCGCGGCCCAGATAGCCCCGGGCCCACATCACATCCTCGAGAAACGAGACCTGGGACTCGTCGATGAAAAGCTCGAGTTCGCCCGGCTCGGTAAAGTCGGTCTGGGTGGCCAAAAGCGAGAGGCTGGCCAGCCGCTCGTCCCGGTCACGGCCCATCGCCGCGGCGGCGAGCGTGAGCAGCGTCCCGCCCAGGCAGTAACCCACGCCGTGGACCCGCTGGCCGGGGCAGACCGCGTTGACCGCCCGCAGGGCCGCCTCGACGCCCAGGCGGCGGTAATCGGCCATCCCCATCTCGCGGTCGCGGGCATCCGGGTTTTTCCACGAGACCATGAACACCGTATGGCCCTGGTTGACCAGGTATTCCACCAGCGAGCGCGTCGGCCGCAGATCGAGGATGTAGTACTTCATGATCCAGGCCGGGACGATCAACACCGGCTCGGGGTGGACGGCGCCGGTGGCCGGCTCGTACTGAATCAGCTCCATCAGCGCGTTGCGATGGATCACCCGGCCCGGGGTGGTGGCGAGATCCTCGCCCACGCGGAATGCCCCGGTGGGGTGTTCATCGCCGCCGGCCAGGGTCTGCTGGGCATCTTCCAGCCAGTTGGAAGCGCCCCGCAGCAGGTTCCAGCCGCCATCCTCGGCGGTGCGATGCAGCACCTCGGGGTTGGTGGGCAGAAAGTTGGACGGCGAGGCGATATCCAGCATCTGCCGGACGGTGAAATTGACCACCTCTTCGTGGTGGGGATCGACCCCGGGGACCCCGGTGGTGGCCACATGCCACCACTGCTGCTGGAGCAAAAACCCCTGGTGGAGCAGCGAGAACGGCCATTGCTGCCAGGCCGGATCCTCGAAGCGGTCATCGTTGGCGAGCGGCTCGATGCAGCGGCCCTCGGCGTCACCGGCGATGCAGTGGCCGGAGTAGGCGGCAAGCCGCATGGCCTTGCGCATGCCCTTTTCCGCCAGCGCCAGCTGACGGCCGGGGTTGAGGGCAAGATGGGCGGTCCAGTCAAAAAAGGCGAGCTGCAGCGCGGTGGGTGACAGCCCGCCGGTCAGGCGCCCGATGCCGGCGTGAAAGAGCCGGTCCCAGGGCACGGGACCGGCGACGTTTTCTTCAAAGGCATGCTCGAGGCGCGTCATGGCGGCTCCGTTCCAACCCGCGATGCCTTTTGGGCTGCGTCGCCCGCGCCTCAGTTCCTCATGCGCTGTAACCGAATCTATCCGCCCTCGCGCAACAGGCGCATGGGTGAGGCGCGGTAATAGCGCCTCGCCCCCAGGCTCCCCGCCGCCCAGACGGTGACCACTCCCACCAGGGCGCCGACGAGCAGCGTCAACGGCCGGAACGGGTAATCAAGGCTGAAAAGCACCTCGGCCACCACCGCCCCCGCGGCGGTGGCCGCCCCACCGGCGAGCCCCCCGGCAAGAGCACCAATGAGCAGAAACTCCAGCCGGGCCATGCCGCGGATGCGCCGCCCCGGCGCCCCAAGCGCCCGCAGCAGGGCGCTTTCAAAGCGGCGCTGCTCGCCGGTGATCTGCAACGCCGCCAGCAGCACCAGCACCCCCGCGGCCAGGGTCAACAACGCCATCAACTCGACCACCCGCACCCCCTGGTCGATGATATCCCGCACCAGGCGCAACACGCTGGTGACATCGATGGGGGTGACACTGGGGAAGTCGCGGATCAGCTGGTTCAAAAGCCCGGTCTGGTCATCGGGCAGATAAAAGCTGGTCAGCCAGGTCCGCGGCAGATCATCGAAGGTGCCCGGCGAGGCGAGGACGAAGAAATTGACGTTAAAGCTCTCCCAGCGGACCTCGCGCAGGCTGGTGATCGGCGCGGTCACCGACTGCCCCCCGGCGCTGAAGGTCAGGGTATCGCCCAGGCCGACGCCGATCTCCTCGGCAAAGTCGGTCTCCACCGACAGCTGCGGGGCCGGATCCGGCTGCCCACCCCACCATTGACCGGCGGCGATGCGGTTGTCCGGCTGCAGGGTGTCGGTCCATGAGAGATTGAACTCGCGGGTGGCCAGCTGCCGGGCCCGGGGGTCATCGTAGTCGCGGGGGTCCACCGCATCGCCGTTCAACTCGGTCATCCGGGCCCGGACCATGGGGTAGAACACCGTCTCGATGCCGGCATCGGCAAGGGTCTGACGAACCCCGTCCACCTCGTCGGACTGGATGTTGATCAAAAACTGGTTGGGGGCATCCGGGGGGATTTCGGCCTGCCAGGCACTGAGCAGGTCATTGCGCACCACCGCCAGCAAAAAGAGGCTCATCAGCCCGACCCCGACGGCCACGGTCTGGATGATGGCGGTCACCGGCCGGCGGGTGAGCCCGGTGAGCCAGAGCAGCCGGCCGCTGTCGCTGCGCCGCGACCACCGCCGGGCGCCATAGACCAGCGCCGCGGCGCCCGCCCCCAGCAGGGCCAGTGTGGCCACCACGGCGGCGAAGACACTGCCTGTCACCCGCCAGTCTCCGGCCTGCCAGGCCATGAGCGCGACGATGATCACCACCGCGGCGAGCAGCGGATAGCCTGCCCGCAGCAGCCCGCCACCCAGGTCCTGGCGCAGCACCCGCATGGGCGGGGCGTGCCTGAGGCGGACCAGCGTGGGCAGGGCAAAGCCAAGCAATGCGGCGGCGGCGGTCAACCAGCCAGTGGCAAGCGGCTGCCAACCCGGCGCCGGCAGCTGGCCACCCAGAAGATCCGCCACCAGTGCCAGCATAGCGAGATGCAGCCCGTAGCCAAGCGCCGCCCCCAGCGCCCCGGCAAAAAGGCCCAGCCAGACCAGCTTGCCGATGAATAGCGCCATGACCCGGCTTCGGGTGGCACCCATCGCCCGCATCACCGCCACGCCGGTGATCTGGCGCTCGGCGTAGTGACGGACGGTGAGCAGCACCGCCACCCCGGCGACGATCACCGTCAGCACCGCCGCCAGGCCCAGGAAACGCTTCGCCTGGTTGATGATCTCGGCCGTTCCCCGGCCCTGCTCGGCCGGGGTTTCGATTTCGACCTGGTTGCCGAGCGCCTCGGCAATGCCATCGGTGTAGGCATTGACCGTCTCGAGCGGGCCGGCCAGCAGCAGCTTGTGCCGCACCCGGCTGCCCGGGCCGAGCAGTTCGGTGGCCGCCAGATCGGCCTGATTGAACATCACCCTTGGGGCCAGGTTGCCAAAGCCCTGGCCGCGGTCCGGTTCAAAGCTCAGGATGGCCGCCACCCGCAGCTCGCGGGCGCCGAGGGTCAGGGTCTCTCCAACGGCCAGATCCAAAAGCCCCAGCAGCCGCGACTCCACCCAGGCGGTGCCCGGCGCCGGGCCCTGGGGGGCGCGCTGTTCCGGCCCGCCGGGCTGGCGCTGGATACGCAGCTCGCCGCGCAGCGGGTAGCCCGGGCTGACCGCCTTGGCCGAGACCAGCCGATTGGCGCTTTCGGTGAGCACCACCGTGGGGAACACCGCGGTGCGGGCGGTCTCGAGGCCCTGGGCCGTGGCGCGCTGGATCCATTCGGCGGGGATCGGCTCGGTGGATTCGACGGCCCGGTCCGCCGCCAGCAGATCCGCGGCCCGGGCCTCGGTGGCCCCGGCCACCCGATCGGCCAGCCAGGCCACACCGGTCACCGCCGCCACGGCAATCACCACCGCCAGTGCCAGCAGCCGCAGCTCGCCGCCGCGCCAGTCCCGATAGAGCAGTTTGAGCGCCAGCATCAGCCTGCGTCCTCGACCAGCCGGCCTTCCCGGAGGTAGGCCACGCGCTGACACCGGCCGGCCACCGCCCGGTCGTGGGTGACCAGCACCAGGGTGGTGCCATGGTCGCGGTTGAGGGCAAAAAGCAGATCGATGATCTGCTCGCCGGTCTGGTGGTCCAGGTTGCCGGTGGGCTCGTCGGCAAAGAGGATCATGGGCTCGCCCAGAAAGGCCCGGGCCAGGGCCACGCGCTGTTGCTCACCCCCCGAGAGCTGGGCCGGATAGTGGGCGGTGCGATGCGCCAGTCCCACCCGCTCGAGCGCCTCCCGGGCCTGGGTGCGGGCGCGGCTGTCGCCGGCGATCTCGGCCGGCAGCATGACGTTTTCCAGCGCGGTCAGCCCGGGCAACAGGTGAAAGGCCTGAAAGACAAAGCCCACCCGACCGGCCCGCTGTCGGGCCCGGGCATCCTCATCGAGGGCATTGAGATCGGCGCCATCCAGGGTGACACCGCCGCCGGTGGGCAGGTCCAGGCCGGCCAACAGCCCCAGCAGGGTGGATTTGCCCGACCCCGAAGTGCCCAGGATGGCCAGAGAATCGCCGGGCGCGATGCTAAGATTGAGGTCTTCGAACAGACTGATGCGGCCTTCCGGTGCCTCGAACTGCATGGTCAGGGAACGCGCCTCGAGAACGGCGGTCTGTGGATTTGCCCCATTGGGTTGCGTGGCCATGGCGATGAGACTCCTGATCCTTTTGTTTCTACTGCTTGCAAGCGGTGCCGGCACGGCGGCCGAGACCCGGGTACTGGTCATCGGCGACAGCCTGTCCGCCGCCTACGACATGCCCACCGAGCAGGGCTGGGTCGCGCTGCTGGATGAGCGGCTGGGCGAGCGGGCCGAGGTCATTAACGCCGCCATCAGCGGCGATACCTCGGCCAGTGCCCGGGCGCGGCTGCCCCGGGCCCTCGACGCCCATGCCCCGGATGTGGTCATCATTGCCGTGGGCGGCAACGACGGCCTGCGCGGCATCCCGCTGGCGGCCCTGCGGGGCAACCTCACCGCCATGATCGACCAGGCCCGGGCCGCCGGCGCCCGGGTCCTGCTGGCCGGGGTGCGGCTGCCCACCAACTACGGCCCGGCGTTCATCGACCGCTTTCTGGCCACCTTTCAAAAGGTGGCCGATGCAACCGGTGTCGCCTTTGTCCCCCGCATCCTCGAGGGCGTGGCCGGCGACCCGGCATTGATGCTCGACGATGGCATTCATCCCAATGCCGATGCCCAGCCCATTATCCTCGACAACATCTGGCAGGCGCTCGCGCCCATGCTTGCCACCCAGCACGCCGGCTGATCAGACCCGCAACGCCGCCGGCAGGCGGATGGCCATGGTCAGCGGCAGATGGTCCGAAAGCGGTGCATCGAGCACCCCCACCGACTCCACTGTCAGGTGAGGAGACACCAGAATGTGGTCAATGTTGCGCTGCGGCCGCCAGCTCGGATAGGTGGGCTGGTCGTGGTGGGGCTCGCTCAGCCCCGCCTCGGCGCAAAAATAACGCAGCTCCGGGCTGTCGGCGTGGCAGTTCATGTCACCCATGACGATCACATGCTCGGCCTCCGCCACCAGGCCGGCCACGAATGCCAGCTGCCGCAGCCGCGCCCGCTGGCCGAGCGCAAGATGCAACAGCACCACCACCAGTTCGGCGCCGGGCGCGCCCAGATGCAGCACCAGCGCCCCCCGGCCCGGCACCGGCCCGGGCAGGCGGTGCTCGGTGACCTGATAGGCGCCAAAGTGGCTGAGCACCCCGTTGGCGTGCTGGGCCAGTCGCCCCAGGGGGCGGTTGGTCTGCTGATACCAGTGCGGAAAGCCGCCCTGCTCGGCCAGAAACCGGGTCTGCTCGACAAAGCCACTGCGCAGGCTGCCCCCGTCGAGCTCCTGCAGCCCCACCAGGTCGTAGCCGCTCATCAAATCGGCGATCCGCTGGAGGTTGGGCAGCCGCCCGGCGTCGGGCAGCACATGCCGCCAGCCGCGGGTGAAGTACTGGTAGTAAAAACGCGTCTCCATCCCGGCCTGGATGTTGTAGCTCATCAGCCGCAGGCGCGGCGGCAGCCCCGGGCCGGGATGGGCGGCGGTGGCGGTCACTTAAGGGGCGTCGCCGGCCTCTTCGACCAGGCCCTCGGCCACCTCGAGCATGCCCTGCTGGCCGCCGGCGGCGCGGACATCGATCAGATAGCGCCCGGCCACGCCCACCGCCGGGGTGCCCCTTACCCCGTAGGCGGCCACCAGCCGCTCGGCGCGGTTGACGCTGGCGCCGACGGCAAAGCCGTTAATGGCTGCCAGCGCATCGGCCTCGGCCACATCGGCCACCTCGGCGAAAAAGGCGGCAACATCCTCGGGACGGCGAAAGCGCCGGCCCTCGTCGTGGATGGCCTCGAACATCGCCCTATGAGTGGTATCCAGAATCCCCAGCGCTTCGGCGGCGTAGTACGCCCTCGAGAGCAGCCGCCAGCTGTCGCGGCCAAAGGTCACCGGGGTGTGGACCACCTCGATGCGCTCGCCCATGCCCTCGGCCCAGCGGCTGAACTGGGGCTCGAAGTCCCGGCAGTGGGGGCAGCCGTACGAGAAGAACTCGCGCACCTCGACGCCCTCGCCGCGGGTGGACTGGGGCACCTCGAGCACGGTGTAGGGCTGGGCCTGGGCCGCGGTGGCGGTGAGCAGCACGGCGGCGAGCATCAGCCACCGCCGGATGGGTTGTGCCATTGGCATGCCTTGTCTCCGTTATCTAGAGCTCGCCATAGGAGTGCAGTCCCGAGAGGAACATATTGACCCCCAGAAAGGCGAAGGTGGTGACGAAAAGGCCGATGATGGCCCACCAGGCCATGGGCTTGCCGCGCAGTCCCTTGGTAAAGCGCATATGCAGCCAGCCGGCGTAGTTCAGCCACACAATGAGTGCCCAGGTCTCTTTGGGGTCCCACGACCAGTAGGCACCCCAGGCCTCGGCGGCCCACAGCGCGCCCAGGATGGTGGCGACGGTGAAAAAGGCAAACCCCAGGGCGATGGCGCGGTAGCTGACATCATCGATCTGCTTGAGCGTTGGCAGCCGCGCCGCCCACGGACTGTCATCGGCCACCCGGGCGCGGATGAGATAGGCCACCCCCAGCATGGCGGCGATGGCAAAGCAGCCATAGCCGATGAAGTTGGTGGGCACGTGGATTTTCATCCAGTAACTCTGCAGCGCCGGGACCAGGGGCTCGATCTGATAGGCCTGGCGGTCGAAGTGGTACCACAGCAAAAAGCCCACCGACGCGGCGATCACCAGCGAGACAAAAAAGCCCATGGTCCGGGCGCGGTAGGCGCTTTCGTAGTAGAGATAGATCAGCGCGGTGATCACCCCGAAGAGCACGAACACCTCGTAGAGGTTGCTCACCGGGATATAGCCGATGCCGCCTTCATAGAGATGGGTCTCGTGCCAGCGCACCAGCAGCCCGATCAACCCGGCGCCGGCGGCCAGCCAGGTAAAGCGACTGCCCAGCCGGCCCATGAAGTCGTTGCCGGTGAAAAGCGCCGCCCCGTAGGCCAGGGTTGCTGCCGGGAAAAGCGCGCTCATCCACATGATCGCCGACTGGCTGGAGAGCAGGTATTTCAAAAAGAAATCCGCCTCGGCGGCGGCCAGGTCGGGGTAACGACTGATGGCAAAAAGGCTCAGGCCGCAGACGGCGATCATGTAGCCCCGCGAGGCCGGCCAGTGCCACCCGAGGCCGATCATGGTGGCGGCGGTAAAGGCGGTGATCACCACCTCGTAGCCATTCATGACCTCGCCCAGGACGATGTAGGTGCCGGCGGTGGCGGCCACCACCAGCGCCGCCCAGGCCCAGTCCAACACGCCCAGCCGCTGCCAGAGCGAGGGCTGCCGCATCTGCCGAATCATCTGTTCACGGGAAGCCACCATGCCTGATCCCTCACTGATCCTCGGTTCGGGCCGATCCCGCATCGGGCCGGCCGATCTGTCCGTCCACCGCGTTGGCGATGGTCTCGAATTCCTGCTCGAAGGCCTCGGGGCTTCGCTGGTTGACCCCGGCCATGATGAGCTCACTGCCGCCCCCCTCACCGGGCCGGACCATGGCCCAGACCCGGCGCTGCGAGACGTAGAAGAGCATGAAAAGCCCCGCCACCAGCATCGCCGAGCCGGCGTAGACCACATTCTTGCCCGGTGCCTTGGTGATCTGAAGCCCGGTGGCCTGGCGGTGGTTGAAATGATCGATCTCAAAGATGATGGGCGCGCCGTAATCGGCCACGCCCGAGACCGCATTCACCGCATCCTCGAAAAACGCCTGTTCGTCGGCGCCGATCTGTAGCTGATCCGGACTCACACCGCGGCGGGTCGCGAGCGATTCGCGATAGAGCTCGAAGAGCGTTCGCTGCAGCACCGCCTGCGAGAACTGCCGCAACATCTCGGGCCGCGAGGCATCGGCGAGGCGCGCTTCGAGCCGGGCGTTGACCGCCCCCAGGCCGGCCTCGACCAGGGTGGCGACCATGTCATCGGTGGTCCCCGCCACGCGGCTTGCCAGATCCGGGTTGGCCACCCCCATCTGGGCGAGCACCGCATCCGCCGCCCGCTGTCCGGCCCGGCGGACCCGGTCCCGCTGGTGGAGGGCCTGATGGAAGGCCATGAAGGTATCCATCGAGGCGTTCTCATCGGCGGGGATGTGCAGATAGCGGAAGGGCTGGCTGGCGTCGGTGCGCATGCCGTGGAGGTAGTACCAGCGTTCCTCGATTTCCACCGGGGCCATGTAGGTGTGGAACTCGCGGGCCTGGCCGGCTTCGTCGCGCAGGCTGTAGTTGAACGACGGGCCGACGTTGACAAACTCATCCCGCGCCCCGGTGCGCTCGACCGAGCGCGGGTCGCGGTTGACGTTGAATAACTGAAAATCGTTGATCTCGAGTACCCGCTCAACACCGCCGAGCTGCAGCCGCATGTCCTCGAAGACCCGGCCGTCGATGGGCAGCGTCTGGCCCGAGCCATCCAGGATATGGCCGGTGAGATCAAGCTGGGTGCCGCCATCGGTAAAGCTGGCCTGATAGATGGTATGCCCCCGGTGGGTGAGCGGGTGGTTGACCGAAATGGTCTGCCGGATGGGTTCATCCAGGGCCGGGTCGTGCAACACCAGATCGCTTTCGTAGGACCGGGGCATGCCGTTGGGATAGTGGTCGATGCGGAAATCCTCGACGACAATCTCAAAGGGCAGTTCCTGGACCACATAGCCATCGCGCAGCTGCAAAAAGACCACGCCGCTGTTGCTCTGCTCGGGGATGGTGACATTGCCGCGGAACGAGCCGCTGCCCGCCGGCAGCCAGCTGTCCCCGGGCACCTGCGAGAGGGGCAGATCCCGGGTCTCGACGGCGAGGTTGCCGGTCATCTCGCGGATCTTGAGCCCGATGTTGCCATCGGCAAGCGCCCCCAGGGCGATCACCACCACCGCCACATGGGTGAGCACATACCCCATGCGGGTGGCGGCACCTTTCATGCCGGCGACGATCACCGCATCGCCACGCCGCTCGGTGCGGGTGCGAAAGCCATGCCCCTGGAGCGCGGCCGCGGCGACGTTCTCGGCGTCATCCGGGCCCTCGGCAAGACGCCAGCGGCGCTTTTGCGAAAGCGCCATGAGGGATTGTTCACGCACATGGGTGCGGTAGCGGGTGATCTCGCGCCACACCGAGGGGATATGGCGCGAGATGCACACCCCGGTGGAGAGCACCAGAAAGCCCATGATGGCCAGAAACCACCAGGCGGAGTAGACATCGTAGAGGTTGAGCAGCCGGAAGACCTCGAACCAGAACGGCCCGAACTGGATCAGGTACTCGGTATAGGCCTGGTTCTGCGGCAACACCGTGCCGATGACCGAGGCGATGCTCACCACCACCAGCAGGGTGATGGCCAGGTTCATCGAGCCGAGAAACTCCAGCCACACCCCCGCCAGCCCGCGGCGCGTCTGGCGGCGCGCCGGGGATTCCGTCTGGGATAGGGTGGCGGCTGTCTGGACCATGGCGCTCGATGTGGTTAGGGGCTGGGCGTGACCAACGTGACCGATCGGTTAAATAGACCACAAACCGAGGCGATAATTCTTGCCCGGGATCAACCGGGCGGCCAACGGTTATTCGGCGGCCATCTCCGCAGGATACAGGCCACGGACATAGGCGGAGACGGCCTGGATCTCGTCATCGGTGAGATTGGCGGCGATGCCGTTCATCACCGAGGCCTGGCCGTACCCGGAACGCTCACCCGAGCGGTAGAGCATGAGCTGATCCATGGTGTACTGGGTTTTCTGGCCACTGAGGCGCGGATACCCGCTGCTGGGCACGCCCATGCCGGCCGGGCCGTGGCAGCTGACACAGGCCGGCACACCCTTTTCGGCGATCCCGCCCATGTAAATGCTCCGCCCGGTGGCCAGCAGCTCTTCGGGGGTCTCGCCGATCTCGGCCTCGAGGCCTTCGTAATACACCGCCAGATCGGCCATGGTCTGCTCGTCCAGGCCGGCGGCCTGGCCCAGCATGATGGCGTTGGCCCGCTCACCGGATTTGTAGTACTTGAGTTGCTCGAAGATGTAATCGGCATGCTGCCCGGCCAGGTTGGGCCATTCCGGCGACATGCTGTTGCCCTGCTGGCCATGACAGGCCGCGCAGGCCGCTGCTGCGTTCTCGCCGCGCTTGGGATCGGCATTGTCCAGTTGCGCCCAGGCCACCGGGGTCAGCAGCAGAAAGGCGAACAGCGCGGGGATCAGATGTTTGGTCATGGTCGGCACAACTCTCGAGTACAATCGCCGGATTTATACCAACGACCCCTCGAGGGGTCAATTTGAATCGGGGATTTTGCCGTGTCGCTGGACTACCGTCAGGCCGCTTTCTCGCTCTCTGCACCGGACAGGCAACAGCTGCCGGCGGACACCGGGGCCGAGGTGGCCTTCGCCGGGCGCTCCAATGCCGGCAAATCCAGTGCGCTGAATGCCATTACCGATCAAAAGCAGCTGGCTAGGGTCAGCAAGACCCCGGGCCGTACCCAGCAGATCAATGTCTTTCCGCTGGATGCGACCCACCGGCTGATCGATTTGCCAGGCTATGGCTATGCCAAGGCCCCACCGGCGGTCCGCGAGCACTGGCAGCAGGCCCTTCCCGCCTATCTGGAATGCCGCCAAAGCCTGCGCGGGCTGATCCTGATCAGCGATATCCGTCACGCCCTCAACCCGCTGGACGAGCAGATGCTCGCCTGGTGCGAAGCCGCCGGGCTGGCGGTGCATATCCTTTTGAGCAAGGCCGACAAACTCCGCCGCGGCCCGGCGGGCAACACCGCCGCGCGCATCGCCCCGGCGGCGGCGCGCCTGTGTCCCGGTGCGACGGTGCAGCTTTTCTCGGCGACGACCCGGCAGGGCGTGGACGAGGCCCGGGCGCGGCTGGACGAGTGGCTTTTGGCCGATGATCGGGCATAAAAAACCCCGGAGCCCATGGGGAGTGGGCCCCGGGGACCTTGGGGCCGGCCTTGGGGGCAGAACCGGCCCCGGGTGGCCCGCTAGCAAGGGAGGGAGTAGCGGGCCGCGCCGGGCACTGGCGCAACTGTAGTGACAGCAGACGGTGGCGATGAGTTCAGTGGGCGGCGTCCCAGTTTTCGCCCACGCCGATATCCACCTCCAGCGGCACATCCAGCTCGGCGGCCCGGGTCATGAACTCGCGGATGCGCTCGCCGACCGCCTCGGCCCGATCGGCCGGGACCTCGAGTACCAGCTCGTCATGGACCTGCATGACCAGCGCCACATCGCTCGCCTCGGACTCGATCCACGCGTCCACGGCAATCATGGCGCGTTTGATGATATCCGCCGCGGTGCCCTGCATGGGGGCGTTGATGGCCGTGCGCTCGGCGTACTGACGACGCTGGTTGTTGCGGCTAATGATTTCGGGCAGATAGAGCCGCCGGCCATAGACGGTCTCGACATAGCCCTGCTCGCGGGCCTGGGCGCGGATCCGGTCCATAAAATCGCGCACCCCGGGGTAGCGCTCGAAGTAGCGATCCACATAGGTCTGGGCCTCGCCGCGCTCGATGCCCAGCTGCCGGGCCAGTCCCCAGGCGGACATCCCGTAGATCAGCCCGAAGTTGATGGCCTTGGCCGCCCGGCGCTGCTCGTCGCCGACCTGGCCGGGCTCGCCGCCGAAGACCTCGGCGGCGGTGGCGGCATGGATGTCCTCGCCCTGCTCGAAGGCCTTGAGCAGCCCGGCATCCCCCGAGAGATGGGCCATGATCCGAAGCTCGACCTGGGAGTAGTCGGCGGCCATCAGCACGTGGCCGGCGGCCGGCACGAAGGCACGCCGGATACGCCGGCCCTCGGCCGAGCGCACGGGGATGTTCTGCAGATTGGGGTCGGATGAGGAAAGCCGCCCGGTGGCCGCCACCGCCTGGTGATACGAGGTATGCACCCGGCCGGTGTCGGTGTTGATGAGCTGGGGCAGTTTTTCGGTATAGGTCGAGCGCAGCTTGGAGACCCCGCGGTAGTCAAGGATCAGCCGGGGCAACTCGTGGCCCTGGGCGGCGAGCTCTTCGAGCACCGACTCGGCGGTGGATGGCGCACCCTTGGGGGTTTTGGCGAGCACCGGCAGGCCCTGGCGCTCGTAGAGGATCTCCTGGATCTGCTTGGGCGAGCCCAGGTTGAACGCCCCGCCGGCGGCTTCATGGGCTTCGCCTTCCAGGCGCTGCATGGTCTCGGCGAGCTCCTGGCTTTGCTGGCGCAGCCGATCGGCATCCACCCGCACCCCGGTCCGCTCGATGCGCGAGAGCACCGGCAGCAAAGGGATCTCGATGTCTTCGTACACCGATCGTGGGCCCTCGAGGTCGGCGAGCTGCGGCCAGATGGCCTGGTGCAGCCGCAGGGTGATGTCCGCATCCTCGGCGGCATAGTCCACCGCCTGGTCCAGCGCCACCTGGTCGAAGGTGATCTGCTTGGCCCCCTTGCCGGCCACCGCCTCGTAGGCGATGGGCTGGTAGTTGAGATACTGACCGGCCAGGGTGTCCATGTCGTGCCGCGAGGCGGCGGCGTCCAGGCAATAGGACTCGAGCATGGTGTCGTGGACCACGCCCCGCAGGGTGATGCCGTGGTTGGCCAGAACGCTCATGTCGTATTTGAGGTTCTGCCCCAGCTTGGGCCGGTCCGGGTCCTCGAGCAGCGGCCGGAGCCGCTCGAGGGTGGCATCGCGGTCGAGCTGCTCGGGCTGGTCAGGGCCGGTATGGGCAAGCGGCAGGTAGGCGGCCTCGCCGGCTTTCACGGCAAACGACACCCCCACGATGCGGGCTTTCATGTACTCGAGACTGTCCGTCTCGAGGTCAAGGGCAAAGCACTCGGCCTGTGCCAGGCGCGCCAGCCAGTCATCGAGGCTTGCCTGATCCTGGATGCCGACATAATCGGCATCGGGGCAGTCGCTGTTGTGCCGGTCCACGGCCGGCTGGCCGGGCGGGTCGCCGGCGTCATCGCCTGCGAGTTCGCGCAGCCAGGTGTTGAACCCCAGCGACTTGAACCACCCCACCAGGGCCTCGCGATCGGGCTCGCCCAGGCGGATATCCAGCGGCGCCAGGGGCAGGTCGACATCGCAGTGGATGGTGGCCAGTTGCTGCGAGAGGGCCAGCTCGTCGAGATGGGCGCGCAGGTTTTCGCCCACCTTGCCGCCGATCTCGTCGGCGTGCTCGCGAATGCCCGCCAGCGAGCCGTACTGGTTGAGCCATTTGACCGCGGTCTTGGGCCCGACCTTGGGCACACCGGGGATGTTGTCGACGCTATCCCCCACCAGGGCCAGATAATCGATGATGCACCCCGGCGGGATGCCGAATTTCTCGACCACCCCATCGTGGTCGAGCACGGTGTTGGACATGGTGTTGAGCAGGGTGACATCGCCGTTGACCAGCTGCGCCATGTCCTTGTCGCCGGTCGAGATCAGCAGACTGAGGCCGGCCTCTCGGCCGCGCACCGCCAGGGTGCCGATGACATCGTCCGCCTCGACGCCACCGACCTCGATCAGCGGCAGCCCCATGGCCTGGACCACCGATTTGAGCGGCGCGATCTGGCAGGCCAGATCCTCGGGCATGGACGGACGGTTGGCCTTGTATTCGGCGAAAAGCTCATCGCGAAAGGTCTTGCCCGGGGCGTCGAAGACCACCCCCATGTGCACCGGCTGGTAGTCCTGGATCAGCCGCCGGAGCATGCTGATGACGCCATAGATGGCGCCGGTGGGCTCGCCGGCGGGGTTGGTCAGCGGTGGCAGCGCGTGGTAGGCCCGATAGAGATAGGACGAGCCATCCACCAGCAATAACCGTTTGTCGGGATCAACCATGAGCGCCTCCTGCTGACTGTACCGGCATGATAACCGGGCAAGCGGCTCAGGTGGGTTGCCCATCGCCGGCAACGCCCATGCGATCATGGGGCCTGACAGGTGTGAGGAGCGCAGCAATGAGCGTCGAACCCCGGCATCCATCCAACCCCGACCCGGACGGTGGCCTGCTCAAGGGCGAGTCCTGGCGGATCTTTCAGATCATGGCCGAGTTTGTCGAAGGCTCGGAGCGGCTGGCGGCGCTGGGGCCGACGGTGAGCTTCTTTGGCTCGTCACGGGTGGCCGCGGATCATCCCTGGTATGAAAGCGCCCAGGACACCGCCCGGCGGCTGGCCGAGGCCGGGTTTGCCATCGTCAGCGGTGGCGGGCCGGGCGTCATGGAGGCCGCCAACAAGGGCGCCCAGCAGGGCGGGGCGACCAGCGTGGGGCTCAACATCCAGCTGCCCCGCGAGCAGATCCCCAACGCCTATCAGGATATCCGGCTGTATTTCCGGCACTTTTTTGCCCGCAAGGTGATGTTCGTGAAATACGCCTCGGCCTATGTGGTCTACCCCGGCGGCTTTGGCACGCTGGATGAGCTCGGCGAGATCCTCACCCTGATCCAGACCGGCAAGAGCCGCCGCATCCCGGTGATCCTGGTCAACCAGGGGTACTGGCAGGGGCTATTGGACTGGATGGCGCAAAGCCTGGTGGCCGAGGGCAGCATCGACCGGGCGGATCTGGATTTGCTCTGCCTGGTGGACCGGCCCGAGGCGGTCCTCGAAGCAGTGCTCGATCATTACCGTGGCCGGGGGATCGAGCCTTCGCAGGAAGAGCGCGAGCGCCAGCTCGATCTCTAGAGCCGCTCGAGGTTGGCGTAGGCGGCCACCAGCCACTTGGCGCCGACATCATCGAAGTTGACCTGGATGCGGGCATTGGGGCCGTTGCCCTCACAATCGAGCACCACCCCCTGGCCAAAACGGCTGTGCTGGACCCGCTCGCCCAGGCCGAACGCCGCCTCGGCCACCGCACCGGCCCCCAGGCCATCGCCGGCGCCGGCCGCGCCCGGGCCGGTCACCGAAAACCGGGCCCGGACCTCGTCCACCAGCTCGGCGGGCAGCTCGCGGATAAAGCGCGAGGCGATGCCAAAGTCATCCCGGCCATGCAGCCGGCGACGCTCGGCGTAGGTGATGACCAGCTGGCGCCGGGCACGGGTGATGCCCACATAGGCAAGCCGCCGTTCCTCCTCGAGCCGGCCGGGCTCCTCGACGGACATGCGATGGGGGAAAAGCCCTTCCTCGACGCCCACCAGAAAGACCACCGGAAACTCCAGGCCCTTGGCCGAGTGCAACGTCATCAGCTGGACGCAGTCCTCCCAGGCGTCGGCCTGACCCTCGCCGGCCTCGAGTGCGGCGTGGGCCAGGAAGGCGGTGAGGGTGTCCATGCCCTCCTCGATTTCGCCGTCCTGCTCGAAGTTGCGAGCGGCGGTGATGAGCTCATCCAGGTTCTCCAGCCGGTCCTGGGCACGTTCGGAGCGGTCCTTGGCCACATGGGCGCGCAGACCGGTTCGCTCGAGCACGGTCTCGATGCGATCGGGCAGGGTCATCTCGGCGGTCTCGGCGGCCAGCCGGTCGATGAGCCCGACAAAGGCGCCCAGGGCGTTGACCGCCCGGGCCGAGAGGCTGCCGCGGTTTTCCATCAACCCCCGGGCGGCCACCCAGAGGCTGACCGCCTGCTCGCGGGCGGTCAGGCGGATGGCCTCGAGGGTGCGATTGCCGATGCCCCGGGTGGGGGTATTGATGACCCGCTCCAGCGCGGCGCTGTCATCCCGGTTGGCGAGCAGTCGCAGATAGGCCAGGGCGTCCTTGATCTCGGCGCGCTCAAAAAAGCGCAGTCCGCCATAGACCCGATAGGGGATGCGGCGGGCGAGCAATGCCTCTTCAAAGGTCCGCGACTGGGCATTGCTGCGATAGAGGATGGCGATGTCGCTGCGGCGCAGGTTGTCCTCTTCGACCTGGCGCATCAGCCGCTCGACTACAAAGCGGGCCTCGTCCTGTTCGTTGAACGCTGCATAAAGGGCGATGGGCTCGCCCCGCTCGCCCTCGGTCCAGAGCTTTTTGCCCAACCGGTCGCTGTTCTGGGCGATCAGCGTGTTGGCCGCCTCGAGGATGGTGGCGGTGGAGCGGTAGTTCTGCTCCAGCCGCATGACCTGGGTGTTGCTGTAGTCGTTGCGAAAGCGCTGCAGGTTCTCCACCCGGGCGCCCCGCCAGCCATAGATGGACTGATCGTCATCGCCGACGATAAAGACATCGGCCTCGGGGCCGGCGAGCAGCTTGAGCCACTGATACTGGATGCCATTGGTGTCCTGGAACTCGTCCACCAGCACGTGGCGGAACCGCCGACGGTAGTGGCCGAGCAGCTCGAGGTGGTTTTGCAGCATCTCGACGGTGCGCAGCATCAGCTCGGCAAAATCCACCACCCCGGCGCTGCGGCAGGCGGATTCGTAGGCCTGATAGACCCGGCCCATCTGGCCGCTGTAGGGATCATCCAGGTCCAGGTCCTCGGGCCGTTCGCCGGCATCCTTGCGGGCGTTGATAAAGCCCTGGACCTGGCGGACCGGCCAGCGGTTTTCATCCACCTCGAGATCGCGCATGACCCGTTTGACCAGCCGGCGCTGATCCTCGCTGTCGAGGATCTGAAAGCCCTGGGGCAGACCGGCCTCATGCCAGTGTAGCCGCAATAGCCGGTGGCTGAGCCCGTGAAAGGTCCCCACCCACATGCCCGAGCCGGAGACACCCAGCAGTGACTCGATGCGACCGCGCATCTCGCTGGCGGCCTTGTTGGTAAAGGTCACCGCCAGCAGGTTGTACGGGGTGGCGCCCTCGACCCGGACCAGCCAGGCGGCCCGGTGGGTGAGCACCCGGGTTTTGCCACTGCCGGCACCGGCCAGGACCAGGGCATGGCCGAGCGGGGCGGAGACCGCCTCGCGCTGGGCGGTGTTGAGCGGGTCGATCAGATCAGAGACATCCATGGGCGGCGAGTATATCAACCGGCCCGGGGCAGGGTGTCGGGCAGATCACGCACCGGCGGCAGCTCGCGAATGAGGTCGGCGAGGGCGTTGATCACCGGCTCCCGGGCACAGCCCCGGCGGCGGTAGATGGCAAGCTCGCGGACCGGTGGCTCGCCGGCAAAGCGTCGCACCACCAACCCCTCGGTGGCGGTGCCCGGCGGGTCCACCGCCAGCGCCGGCAACAACGTCACCCCGGCGCCCGAGGCGACCATCTGCCGCAGGGTCTCGAGGCTGGTGGCGCGAAAATCCTGTTGCTGCTGCGCGCCTACCCGTGAGCAAAAATCCAGTGCCTGATCGCGCATGCAATGGCCTTCCTCGAGCAACAGCATGGGCGCGGCATCCAGATCGGCCCGCCGGATTTTGCGCTGCCGGGCCAGGGGGTGGTCCGCCGGCATGGCCACCTCGAAAGGCTCACGGAAAAGCGACTGGGCGATCAGGCCTTCATCAGGCACCGGGGCGCCCATGATGGCGGCATCCAGGGTGCCCTCCTGCAGCCGCTGGGTGAGCCCACTGGTGCGCTCTTCATGCAGCAGCACCCGCAGCTTGGGGTAGCGCTCGCGCAGCACCGGGAAGAGATGGGGGATGAGGTAGGGCCCCAGGGTGGGGATGATCCCCAGGCGCAGCTCACCACTCATCGGATCACCGGCGGCCCGGGCCACATGCACCAGATCGTCCACCTCGGCGAGGATCTGCCGGGCCCGCTCGGTGACCACCCGGCCGATGGGGGTGACCAGCACCTTTTTGCTGGTGCGCTCCACCAGCTGGACCTCGAGGTAGTCCTCGAGCTTTTTGATTTGAGTGCTGAGCGTCGGCTGGCTGACGTAACAGGCCGCAGCGGCCCGGCCGAAGTGCTGATGATCGGCCACCGCCACCAAATAGCGCAGGTCACGGAAGTTCACCTGAATCATCGTGCTGCTTTGAGGTCCTGTGACAGCTCGGCCCACAACCGCTCATAAGCCACGGTCGCCGGCGAGCGCGGTGCAAATGCCATCAGCGGCTCACGTCGAAGGCTCATTTTTTCTACCTCCGTCGAGTAGGGAATCCACGTCTCGTAGCAACGGCGCAACGAGGTAGGCTTGGCCTCCACCCAGTCACGATGGAGCCGACGGCGTCGGTCGACCATGCCCAGAAACGGACGCAGTTTGTCACGTCCGTAGCGCCCTCGGTCAAAATGCCCCTCCATCTGCCGCCAGGCATTGAGCGATAAGGGCGCGGGAATCAGTGGGCAAAGCACACGATCCGCGGCGCGGACCACCGCTTCGGCCAGCCGTGAAAAGCTTGGCGGACAGTCCAGCAGCAATAAGCCGTAGTTCTCGGAGAACGGCTTGAGAAGCCCATGCAGCAGTTGCCCGCCGTCCCTGCCCTTTTCGATCAATTGATCGATATGACGCAGCGACTCGTCGGCGGGCACCACATCCAGATAGGGCCAGGACGTGCGTTGACGCTCCTTGCCAATCGGGGCGTTGCGACGGAACAGTTTCTTCGGCGCCCGCCCCAGTCCCGGGCGCGTATTCAGACACCAGGTCGCAGCACCCTGTGGATCCAGGTCCCATAGCAGCGTCGGTACCCCGCTGCGAGCCGATTGATCGGCCAGATTGACCGCCGCGGCGGTTTTACCAACGCCGCCTTTGAGGTTGTGAAGGGCAACGATATGCATAACCCGGCCACGCCGACCTGAAAAGCCCGTAGTCTAGCGCGTTGACCGGGTTTTTTTGACCGCTTCGACAGCAGGCGAGTCGCAATCGCTAATTGCCGAGGCAATCCACCATGCGGTCGGCCAGATCACGCAGCAATGCGGGATAGAACGACGCACCCACCGCCAGATCGCTGCCGAGAGGATCGAGCACGCCCGTATCGGCGTCGGTGCCATCGACGACGCTCGCCACCA
>CAJXSH010000017.1 GCA_913061005.1 uncultured Ectothiorhodospiraceae bacterium
ACGCGCTGCAGCCCGAGGGCACGGACAACGGCACCGCCATCGCGGGTAAAGAGATCGAACTCGAGCCGGTTACCGGCGTTTTCATCCGGCTGACGACGGATCTCGACATCAAGGTCGGCCGGCTCACCGGCCACGCTCAGCTGCGCGCTCGCCGTAGCCAGGCCCGCATCCCGGCGCTGGAAGTCCAGCTGGCCGAAGGCCCGTCCGGCCACCGTCAACGACCCGATACGGATATCCAGATCCGGGCCCACCGGCTCGCGGACCGCCTCGGGGGCGGCCGAGGCGGCCGATGACGGCGGCAGCGAACGCGTCGAAGGGACGGTCGCCTCGAGCCGCTCCAGGCGTATTATCAGACGCTCATCATCCCCTGGCCAACGGATTTCACCCTGCGCCGCACCGGTCAATCCGATCCGCCAGCGATCGGCCTCACCCATCGCCTCGACCCGGGTTTCGCCCACCTGCCAACGCCCCAGCCTGAACCCATCCAGCGCCACCGCCACATCCAGTGGCGCTGGCAGATCCTCGAGCCCGCGGCCCGCTTGACCGTCGCCACCGCCCAGCAGCGCATCCGCGGCCAGTACCGGCAATGCCCCCACCAGCCGCGTCCCATTGGCCGGTGGCGCCACCGCTTCGCCGGCGCCCAGACGCCCGCCCAGGGCCTCGAGGCGACCATCCACATGCCGCCCCTGCAGCCGCAGCCGGTCGTCATAATCGATATCAAACCGTAGCGCCCGTGCCCCTTGCCAGACGAATTCCGCCGCCAGCGGAGTCCGGGAATCCGCCGGCTTGTCGAGCCCCAGCGGCCAATCGAGTGCGATCCCGTCCAGGGCCGTCTCGAGGGTCAATCGGGTATCCGCCAGACGCAATGGATCGCCGCCAAAAGCCGGCCGCTGCAAAACCATCCGCCAGGGTGCCACGCCCTCGGCACCCTCGGCGAAGGACCCACCCCCGGGGATGGCCGATATGGGCAGACGGGCATTGATCTGGATCCGCATCTCACCGTCATCCGGCGGCCCGGTGGTCGATGCCTGCGAGACCAGGACATGATCGCCAAGCCGGCCTTGCAGGTTGTCCCAGGCCGGGCCCCGCTCGTCGAAGCGGATGGCACCGCTTACATCATCGATGCGGATAGCCGGCCGCTCGAGGGCCAGCCCGGCACCATCCACATCAAGGACCCCGTCCACCGACACCGGACGCCCCTCAAAGGGAAAGCCAAGCGTCAGATCGAGTGCGCCCGCGCCCTCCAGGGTCAGGCCGTCCAGAAACGCCGCGGAGGGCACAAGCGGTGATTGCGCCAGCACCGACTGCATGGCGGATAGCGGCCCGTTCAAACCGGCATTCACCAAAAGCCGGGGGCGCCACAGGTCCTCGATCCGGGCGCTGCCACCCACCACGGGGAGCGAACCGATCTGCCCGCCATCGGCCCGAATGCCAAGCGCCCGATTATTGAATCGCACCACCCCGGAGAGCGCCTCAATGGCTGGCCACTGTCGGGAGAAGCGAAAAACCAGATCGGCAAGGTCAAGCCGCAGGTCGAACACGCCCCGACCCCGATCGAACGGAAACGACTGCAGCGGACCCAGAAACCGCAGCCGACCGCCGCTCAGCCGGCCCGGTCCAATGGCGCCATCAAGCCAGGCCACCAACCGATCATCCATCACCCCCACCGGCAGATGGCGCATCGCCGCCGAGACGGGCATCGACCCCACCGAGGCGGTCAGATCGACCCACGCCGAGCGCTCGGATTGCGCGGGCCAGACCCGGGCGTCGAGCTGCAGATCGGCCTCGTCGTAACGGGCTTCGAGCCCTTCGACCGCCAGCACCCGAGGGCCGCTTTCGCCATGGGCCCAGGCCAGCGCCCCGCTGATCTGCTCCAGGCCCACCGGCTGACGAAGCAGCGCCGGCGCGGCAACCCTCAACCCCGCCGCCGCAAAGTCCACGCGTCCGCCGACCGGGCCCATCGCAAGCGAACCCTGCCCATCCTCGATCGTCACATCCGGGGGCCCGCCATTCACACGGACCCGGGTGAACCGGCTTTCAAAGCGCCAGTCCTGCGGCCCATCCCAGACCAGGGACAGATCACGAAGGCCGCCCCGTTTGACCGCCACACCGGTCATCGCCTGCAACGCGGCATAACCCGGCGCGCCGGGATCAAGGGCCGGGGCAGCAAGACGCCAGGGGGACTGGTCATCGCTGCGGGCGACACCGATCGGCGGCAGCGTCGGCCACACGCCATGATCGCCGGCGACCTCGTCAGCGACAACCACGCCCTGCCAGCCGCCGGCTTGACGACTCAGCCCAATGCGACCGGCAAAGCGCTCGACCCCGCCGGCCAGCCACCCCAGCGAATCGCCGCGCAATGCAACCGTCCCCCGGCGCAGGCCCTGCTCGTCCCACGCGAGCCAGGCCTCGCCCGAGAAACGCCCCTGCAACCCGGACGGGATGAGATTGCCGGCAATCGGCGCCATGCCGTCCGGGGAGAGGTCGCTGAAATCCACATAGATGCGGGCATCCAGGTTGTCACCGGCGTTGACATCCGCCCTCGCGGTGATGCGTTGATCACCCGCCCGGCCATCCAGCGCCACCCGCCACTGGCCGGCGGCCTCGCGCTGCCAGCGCAGCGCCGCGGGCGCAAAGGTCACCCGGGTGTCGTTGCGCCCATCGGCAATGGTCACGCTGGCGTCACGGATCAACAACCGGTCCACCGGCAAGCGCTGCAGCAAGCCCAGCGGGGCATTGACGCCAACCGCTGCCGGCTCCCTGGCCAGCCCCGAAAGTCGCCACTTTCCGGATGCGCCACGGCGCAGCGTGATGGCCAGATCACCCGCCTCCAGCGAATGCAGCCTGAGTTCGCCGGCCAGCAGGCTCTCCCAGGGCTCGATGCCCAGCGTCAAGCGTTCGAGCCGCAGCGGCGATTCCAGGGGCGAATCGACGCCGGCGGGCAGGCCCAGGGCCACGCCTTCCAGGGTCAGGCCGGGGCGCCAGCCCTGGAGCTCGGCGTCCAGTCGGGTAATGGTGATCGGCCGCCCCAGTCGCTTGGCAAGCGCTGTCTCGACCACCTGGGTAAGCGATGGTGCGATCGCAAAGACCAGCCGCACCCCGGTGAGTGCCACCGCCGCGGCAATGACGATCGCCACCAGCCCGTAGACGATAGTGGCCTTGAGCCGCTCGCCTCGCTGCGGCCAGATCCAGCGATGGAGTGTTCGACGCAGCGACATGCCTACATCAACACCACATCGAATTGCTCGGGGTTGTACAGCGGCTCGGCCTGGAATTCGATGGGTTTGCCGATGAAAGCCTCCAGCTCGGCAAACCCGTCCCCCTCTTCCTCCAGGGCCCGGTCCACGACCTCCTGGGCGGCCAGCACCAGCAAACGCGAGAACTCGAACTGCCGGGCCTCACGCAGAATCTCACGGGTGACCTCGTGGCAGACCGTCTCGGCGCTTTTCAGATAACCGCGGCCCGCGCAGGTCGGGCAGACTTCGCAGAGCTGATGCTGCAGCGACTCGCGAATGCGCTTGCGGGTGATCTCCACCAGCCCGAGACTGGAGATGGCCGAGACCTGGGTGCGGGCGTGATCCCGCTCGAGTCCCTTGCTCAGCGCCCGCAGGACCTGCCGTTGGTGCTCGGCATCCTCCATGTCGATGAAATCAACAATGATGATCCCCCCCAGGTTGCGCAGCCGCAGCTGCCGGACAATCGTCTGGGCGGCCTCGAGATTGGTCTTGAAGATCGTCTCTTCGAGGGTGCGGTGGCCGACATACCCGCCGGTATTCACATCGATGGTGGTGAGCGCCTCGGTCTGGTCGATGATCAGATAACCCCCGGATTTGAGCTGAACCCGGCGCTGCAGCGCGCGCTGGATTTCGTCCTCGACCCCATAGAGATCGAAGATGGGCCGCTCGCCGGGGTAATGCTCGAGCCGCGAGCCGGCATCCGGCAGGAATGCCTCGCTGAAGTCGATCATGCGCTCGTGCCACTCCCGAGAATCCACCCGCACCCGCTCGACCTCTTCGCCCACCAGATCCCTCAGGATGCGCAGCACCAGGGGCAGGTCTTCGTGCAAAAGCGTGGCGGGCTGGGCGTGTTCGGCGCGCCGTCGGATATCGGCCCAGAGCCGTTGGAGGAAGTCCCAGTCGCGTTGCAATGCCGCCTGGTCCGCGCCCTCCGCCGCGGTACGCAGGATACAGCCATCCTCGGGGGTGGCCGCGGTGATCGTCTGCGCCAGCGAGCGCAGCCGTTCGCGCTCGCTCTCGGCCTCGATGCGGGCCGAGACACCGATCCCCGGATTGCCCGCCAGAAGGACCATGGTCCGCGCCGGGATCGCGATCTGGGTGGTCAGCCGCGCCCCCTTGCTGCCGATCGGATCCTTGACCACCTGCACCATGAGCTTTTGCTGCTCGCGCAACAGCTGCTGGATGGGCGGCGGGTCACCCCCCTCGCCAGTGGCCGCCGCATACCGGGCGCGCAGGTCCGAGGCGTGCAAAAACGCCGTGCGCTGCAGACCGGCGTCGATGAACGCCGCCTGCATGCCCGGAAGCACCCGCGAGACCTGACCCTGGTAGATATTCCCGACCAGACCACGACTGCGGGTGCGCTCGATATGGACTTCCTGGAGGCTGCCATTGTCCAGCACCGCCACCCGCGTTTCCTGCGGCGTGACATTGACCAGCAGCTCCTGGCTCACCGGGCCTCCGTCGCCCAGTGGCGTTGATAGGCGATGCCGAATTCGCCCAACAGATCATGGGTCTCGAAAAGCGGCAACCCCATGACCCCGGAATAGCTGCCCTCGAGCTGCTCGACGAAAACCCCGCCCAGCCCCTGGATGGCATAGGCACCGGCCTTGTCCGCCGGCTCGCCACTGGCCCAATAGGCCTCGATCTCGGCCGGGTCGATCATCCGCAGGCTGACACTGCTCAGCGACAACCGCGTCGCCTCTTGCTCGCCATCCACCAGCGCCACGCCGGTGAGCACCCGATGGGTCCGGCCCGCCAGGCGCTCGAGCATGGCCCGCGCGGCGTCGGCATCCTGCGGCTTGCCGAGGATCTCATCATCAATCACCACCGCGGTATCGGCGCCGAGTACCGGGGTGTCCGGGGTGGGGCGGCCCGCCAGCCCGGCGCGGGCCTTTTCCAGCGCCAGCCGGATGACAAACACCTCGGGTGATTCATCCGCCAGCACCTGCTCGTCGACATCCTGGGCGACGGTGACAAACCGCACGCCCATGCGGGTCAACAACGCCTGCCGCCGCGGCGACCCGGAGGCAAGGCAAAGATCGGGGGATTCCGAAGAAAGGGGCGAGTCGCTCATTGCAATCTCCTGCGCACACGGCGCGCTCAACCTCGGTGGTAGGGATGCCCGGAGAGCAGCGTCCAGGCCCGGTATAGCTGTTCGGCAACCACCACCCGAACCAGCATGTGGGGGAGCGTGAGCGGCGACAGTGACCAACGACGTTCCGCCGCTGCCAGGCAGTCCCCGTGCAGTCCGTCAGCCCCCCCAATCATAAATGCCAGATCCTGTCCCTGCTGCATGGCATCGTCGAGATAGTCTGCCAGATCCCGGGTCGACCAGGCCCGGCCGCCTTCGTCGAGGGCAATGCGCCGGGCCGTGCCGGTGGCGGCCAGCAGCGCCTCACCCTCCTGGGCCCGGGCCCGCTGCCAGTCGCCACCGCGCCGGGCCGCGCCGGCGTCCACCGCCCGAAGCGCCAATGGCAGATGGGCGGGCATGCGCTGGGCAAAGGTCTTAAAACCGGTCTCGATCCAGTCCGGCGCACGCCGGCCCACTGCCACGATCTGCAGCCGCATGGGGCTCAGTCCTCTGCCTGCTCCACGCCCCAGATCCGCTCCAATCGGTAGAAGTCGCGGACATCCTCGAGCATGACATGCAGCACCAGATCACCCAGATCCACCAGGATCCACTCGCTGTCGTCCATGCCTTCGACGCCCAGCGGCGGCTGGCCGGCGGCCCGGCCGGCCTCGATCACCGTCTCGGCAATGGCCCGCGCATGGCGGCGCGAATTACCGGTGGCGAATGCCATGAAGTCGGTGATCGCCGTCTGGCCACGGACATCGATGATGCGCGGATCAACGGCCTTGATATCGTCGAGGGCCTCGGCCACCTGGTCGCAGAGGGTCTCGGCAGCGGTCTGGGCGTCAGTCATGAATGGCTTCCATCCTCCCGGGCCGGGGCCCGTCAAACTTGTGGGTAACCGTAAAGCCCCTGGCTGGCGACGGTCTGCCAGACACAGTCAGGCATCAACCCCTGGGCCGAGCGGCCCTGGGCCAGCAATCGCCGAATGGCCGTGGCCGAAATCTCCAGCCTTGAAACCGGTTGAAAATACACCAAGCCCGCGGGCCGGGCCCGCAAGGCCTGCACCGTAGCCGCCTGGCGGTCCGGCAACCATTGCGGTGGCGCACCCCGCGGCCCCGTCGCCGGCGTCGCGGTGTAGCCGGCCCGGGTGGTCACCACCAGATGGGCATAGTCGGTGAGTCGGTGCCATTGATACCAACTGCAGAGCCCGCCAAAGGCATCGCCGCCCATGACAAAACAAAGCGGCCGCCGGTCGCCGATCACCCGGCGCAGCTCGCGCAGGGTATCCAGCGTGTAGGAGGGCCCGGCCCGCACCAACTCGCGACGGTCCACGACCAGCCCCGGGATGAGTGCAACGGCCCGGTCGAGCAGATCGGCCCGCCGAGCGGCCGCCAGGCGGGGCTGCGGCCGATGGGGCGGGACATGCCCCGGAATCAACCGCAGCTCATCGGCCCCCAGTGATTCGCGGACCTCGATGGCCGGGCGCAGATGCCCGTAGTGAACCGGGTCAAAGGTACCGCCCAGCAGTGCCAGCGGGGCCATGCCGGCATTGCTCATTCGCGGACGTGGCCCTCGCCAAGGACGATGTATTTCTGCGTGGTCAGTCCTTCGAGTCCCACCGGACCCCGGGCATGCAGCTTGTCGGTGCTGATCCCGATCTCGGCCCCCAGGCCGTATTCAAACCCATCGGCAAAGCGGGTCGAGGCGTTCACCATGACCGAACTGGAGTCCACCTCGCGCAAAAAGCGCTGGGCGTGGGCGTAGTCGTTGGTCACGATGGCGTCGGTATGCCCCGAGCTGTGGCGCGCGATATGCCGGATGGCCTCATCCAGATCATCCACCACCCGAATCGAGAGGATGGCGGCCAGATACTCGGTATCCCAATCGGCCTCGGTGGCCGCGGTCAGCCCATCCACCAGCGAGCGGCTGCGTTCGCAGCCGCGAAGCTCGACACCATGGGCATCAAAACGCGCCTTGAGTCGCGGCAGCATCTCCGGCGCCATGGCGGCCGATATCAGCAGCGTCTCGAGGGTGTTGCAGGTGCCATATCGCTGGGTCTTGGCATTGACCACCACCCGCTCGGCCATGTCCGCATCGGCGTTGGCATCGATATAGCAATGGCAGATGCCGTCGAGGTGCTTGATCATCGGCACCGTGGCATCCCGCATGATCCGCTCGATCAGCCCCTTGCCGCCCCGTGGCACCAGCACATCGACATAATCATCCAGGGTGATTAACTCTCCCACCGCCGCGCGGTCAGTGGTCCCCACCACCTGAACCGCGGTAGCCGGCAGACCCGCCGCCTCGAGCCCGCCGCGGATACATTCGGCGATGGCCTGATTGGAGTGCAGCGCCTCGGACCCACCCCGAAGAAGACAGGCGTTGCCCGATTTCAGGCAAAGCCCGGCGGCATCAGCGGTCACGTTGGGACGGGACTCGTAGATAATCCCCACCACCCCCAGCGGGACCCGCATCCGGCCAACGCGAATGCCCGAAGGCATGGGATCGAGATCGGTCACTGCGCCGACCGGATCGGGCAGTGCCGCGATCTGTTCAAGCCCTTCGGCCATCGCCTCGATACGGGCTTCGGTCAGCGCCAGGCGGTCAATAAGTGCGGCATCCAGACCGGCGGCCTTGCCGGCATCCAGATCGCGTTGATTGGCCTCGGCCAGCGCCGGCGCGGCGTCGCGGATGGATTCGGCAATCAACCGCAGCGCCCGGTTGCGCGGGCCACTGTCGGTGGCCGCCAGACGGCGCCCGGCGGCCCGGGCGGCCTCGCCAAGCGCTCGCATGTAGGCCGGGATATCGTCGATTGGTTGGGTGGAATCCTCGCTCATGCGCCAGCCTCCGTTGTTGCACCGCGGGCGGCCACCCGTGCCGCCCGGCTCGACAATACTATCAATTCATCCCAGGGCCGGCCGGGGACCGCCCCTTTGATCACCCGATCCACCGCGGCCGCCCGCGAGAGCAACCCCATCAGTCGACGCCGCGGAAGGGCGCGCGCCAGCTCATCAAACCGTGTCTGGCGGCGCTTGAGGATGCGGTGGCGCGCCATCACCGCCGCGCTTCGCTCGCCACGCGCCAGCGCCGCCTGAATATCGACCAGAGCGCGAAGGTCGCGCGCCAGCGCCCAGAGCACCAGCACCGGTTCTTCGCCCTCGGCCCGCAGGCGCTCGACGATGCGCCGGCTGCGGCCGACGGCCCCGGCAAGCACCGCCTCGGGCAGATCAAAGATCGCATAGCGGGCGCTGTCGGTCACCGCCTCGGCCACCGCCGCCGCGTCCAGCGACCCCTCGCCGGCGAGCAGCGCCAGCTTGTCGATCTCCTGGGCCATGGCCAGCAGGTTGCCCTCGTTGCGATCGGCCAGCAGCGTCACGGCCTCGGCATCCAGATGGACGCCCCGGGATCGGGCCCGCTGCTCGAGCCATTTGGGCACCGCCTGCCGTTGCAGCGGCCAGGCATAGGTATAGGTGCCCGCCCCGGCAATGGCCGAGACCCAGGCGCTTTTGCGCTGGGCGGCCTCGAGCCGATCGGTGATGACCACCAGCGTGGTATCCGGTGGCGGGGCGCCGGCAAAGGCCTTCAATGCCGCACTGCCCTCTTTGCCGGGACGCCCCCCCGGCAGCCGCAGCTCGATCAGCCGCCGTCCACCGAAAAGCGAGAGGTTGTCGCTGGCTGCGGTCAGCCGAGCCCAGTCAAACTGTTTGTCGGCATGCAGGACTTCGCGCTCGTCATGGCCGGCCGCCCGCGCCGTTCGCCGCACGGCATCCAGCGCCTCTTCGACGAGCAGTGGTTCTTCACCGGCAATGAGGTACACCGGGCTGAGCCCCTGGGCGAGATGCTGGGCGAATGCCTCGATGCGAACTTCGCCCATGACCCCTACAACTGCCGGCTGACCCGGGCGAGCAAAAGGTCGATGGCCTGCTCACGCAGATCCCGCTCGAGTGCCTCGGCCTCGGCGTCTTCGGCCTGCATGCCCTGCCGGTTGTCGTCGGCGGCGGCTGCGTAGGCAGCGGTGGCTCGAACCGTTTGCGCTTGACCGATATCGACATCGCCCCCGCTGCGTCCGCCCGGCTCGAGACGGAAATCGATCCGGTAGCGCAGCTCATAGGCCTCGGCGAACCCGTCGGCATCGGTGGCAACGGTCCGGCGATCGACCCGGACATCCCGGATCACCAGCACCCGCTCGGCTGCCTGGCGGTCGGCCACCACCCGGGCGTCGAGATCGCGCAGCTGCCGGCCGACCTGATCGAGTATCGGTTGGCTGACCCCGCCTTCGATGGCGATGGCGAGGTCGCCGAATCCGCCACCGGCCGCCCCACGCAGCTGCCAGCCACAGCCGGCCATGGTGATCGACAGCAACAGCACCAGGGCCAGGTTTGCCAGGCGCATCAGTTGGCCACCACGTTGACCAATCGTCCGGGCACGACAATGACCTTGCGCACCTGCAGATCCGCGATGAAGCGCTGGACGTTGTCATCGGCAAGGGCCTGCTCGCGAATGGCCTCCTCCGCCGCCTCGGCGGTCACCCGGATGCGACTGCGCAGCTTGCCGTTGACCTGGACGACCAGCTCGATCTCGTCCTGCGCCAGCGCGGTCTCGTCAACCTGCGGCCAGGGTTGGTCGACGGCGGCACCGGTCCGGCCAAGATCCTGCCAGAGGCGGTGGCTGAGATGCGGCGTGATGGGCTGGAGCATGAGTACCACCGCCTCGAGCACCTCCTGACGCAGCCCACGGGCCGGCCCGGTGGTGGCGTCAAAACGGCCCAGCGCGTTGCAAAGCTCCATGACCGCGGCGATGGCGGTATTGAACGTATAACGCCGGCCGACGTCGTCGGTCACCTTGGCGATGCTCTGGTGGAGTTTGCGCCGCAGCGCCTGGCCCTCGTCGTCCAGCGCCGCCGGGTCGGCATCGGCGGGCACAGGGCCGGCCTGAACATGCTCGACGACCAGTGAATAGAGTCGCTTGAGAAAGCGCGAAGCCCCCTCCACACCGCTGTCCTGCCACTCCAGCGCCTGATCGGGCGGCGCTGCGAACATAGTGAAAAGCCGCACCGTATCAGCGCCGAAACGCGCCACCAGCGTCTCGGGGTCTTCGCCGTTGTTCTTGGATTTGGACATGGTTGTCCAGCCGGTGGCCTCTACCGCCGCGCCGTCGCTGCGCCGGGTGGCCCCGACGATACGGCCCTTGCCGTCGCGCTCAACCGCGACCTCGGCCGGCGCGATCCACTCCCGGCCATGCTCGTCGCTGTCGCGGTAATAGGCCTCCGCCAGCACCATGCCCTGGCAGAGCAGGTTGGTCGCCGGCTCATCGCTGTCCACCCAGCCCAGATCGCGCATGAGCTTGTGCCAGAACCGGAAGTAGAGCAGGTGCATGACCGCATGTTCGATGCCGCCGATGTACTGATCCACCGGCAGCCAGTGATTGGCGCGCTCATCCAGCATGGCATCGGCATCGGCGCTGCAGTAGCGGGCGTAGTACCAGGATGACTCGACAAAGGTATCGAAGGTATCGGTCTCGCGCTCCGCCGGCTTGCCGCAACACGGACAATCCACCGCCCGCCAGTCGGCATCGGTCTTGAGCGGCGATTGCACACCGCTGAAGCTCACCTGCTCGGGCAGCGTCACCGGCAGATCCGAGTCGGGCACGGCGACCGGGCCGCAGTCATCGCAATGGATGATCGGGATGGGACAGCCCCAGTATCGCTGTCTCGACACACCCCAGTCGCGGAGCCGGTAGTTGACCCGCCGCTCGCCGATGCCCCGGGCCTGGAGGTGGTCGGCAATGGCCTCGAAGGCCTTGTCAAAATCCAGCCCGGTGAACTCGCCGGCGTTCACAGTGACAAGCCCTTCCTTGGCGGTCCAGGGCTCGGCCTGCACATCAATCGGGCTGCCATCCGCCGGCCCCACCGCCTGACGGATCGGCAACCCGTAACGGCGGGCGAATTCGTGGTCGCGCTGATCGTGGGCGGGCACCGCCATGATGGCGCCGGTGCCGTAGCCCATGAGCACGAAATTGGCCACCCACACGGGAATACGCTCGCCCGAGAGCGGGTTGATCGCCTCGACACCCAGCGGCATGCCCTTTTTCTCGAGCTTCTCCAGGGCCTCTTCGGTGACCGCACCGCGACGGATTTCGGCGAGAAAATCACCAATCCGCGGATCCCGTTCCGCCGCGGCGACCGCCAGCGGATGGTCGGCCGCCACTGCCATGTACGTCGCCCCGAAAAGGGTATCCGGCCGGGTGGTGTAGACCCGCAGCGGCTCACCCCCGTCGGCCAGGGCAAAGTCCAGCTCCACCCCTTCGGAGCGGCCAATCCAGTTGCGTTGCATGGTCTTGACCGCGTCCGGCCAGCCGGGCAGCCGATCCAGCCCCTCGAGCAATTCGTCGGCATAATCGGTGATGCGCAAAAACCACTGCGGGATTTCGCGACGCTCGACCAGCGCACCCGAGCGCCAGCCGCGGCCGTCCACCACCTGTTCGTTGGCAAGCACGGTCTGATCTACCGGGTCCCAGTTGACCACTGCCCTGGCGCGATAGACCAGGCCCTTTTCGAACAGCCGGGTGAACATGAACTGCTCCCAGCGATAGTAGTCGGGATCGCAGGTGGTGACCTCGCGCCGCCAGTCGTAGCCGTAGCCCATGCGCTGGAGTTGCCGGCGCATGTGGTCGATATTCTGATAGGTCCACTCGGCCGGCGGCACGCCCCGTTTGATCGCCGCATTTTCCGCCGGCAGCCCGAAGGCATCCCAGCCCATGGGCTGGAGCACATTCCGCCCCTGCATCCGCTGGAAACGGCTTATGACATCACCGATGGTGTAGTTGCGGACATGGCCCATGTGCAGCCGCCCACTGGGGTAGGGCAGCATGGACAGGCAGTAGTATTTTTCCTGATCCGGACGTTCCTCGACCTGGAAACTGCCTTCACGGGTCCAGTAGGCCTGGGCATCGGCCTCGATGCTTGCGGGGTCGTAGTGCTTTTCCATGGCGCGAGAGGATACCCCGTCGGCCATGGCCAATGCATCTATGCTCAGTGCGACGTCCGCCGGGCCGCCCGCTGGAAGGTCGTGCCGCGACAGCTCGGGCATGGCGGGATATGACCGGCCCGGGCGAAGTGCAGGCGCTCGCCACAGCCGTCGCAGACCAGCGTCCCCGGCCCGGTGATCTCGCCGGTGTGATAACTCGCCGCCGCCTGCAGTTCGCGATTGAACGCCTGCCACTGCAGCCGCGTCTGATCCGCCACCGAGGCAAACCGATCCCACATCCAGCGCTCGACAAGCTGCAGATCCATGTACAGCCAATCGCCATAGGTCCCGCGGGCCTTTTCCACGTACTCCGCAGCGTCTTCCAGGTCCCGTCGAAGATAGCCCGCCACCCGGTCGGCCTCGTCCCGGGTGAGCTCACCGAGTTCGATACTGCGCTCGCGGACGGTCTCAAGGGCGTCGCGAAACCCATGCTCCACCGCCTCGCCGGTCTCTTCGAGGCGCTCGCGCAGGCGCTCGAGCATGCGCTCGTAGGCGTGGACCTGGGACGACTGGCGGTCCGGATCTTCACTCATGGTTGCCCTCCTGTCCGTGGCGCCACCAGTGTAACCGACACTAAAGCTGACGAAAGAGCGCAAACCGCCGCCGCCCGGTCACCAGCAGCCCAACCAGCAGCGCCGTCGAAACACCCGCCAGCGGCCAGTCCCGCCAACGCACATAGGGGGTGGCGCCCTCGCGTGGTGTGACCTCACCGCGCAGCACCGCCCGCTGGAAAAGCGGTGTATTGGCCTTGAGCTCACCATCCGCGGCGATGATCGCCGAGACACCGGTATTGGTAGCCCGGATCATCGGCCGGCCGGTCTCGAGCGCCCGCATGCGGGCCATCTGCAGATGCTGCCAGGGGGCGCTGGAGCGTCCGAACCAGGCATCATTGCTGACATTGAGCAGGATCCGCGCCGCCGGCAGCGCATCGGCGAGCTCGGCGCCAAACGTCACCTCATAGCAGATGCTCAC
This sequence comes from uncultured Ectothiorhodospiraceae bacterium, assembly GCA_913061005.1. Classification (GTDB taxonomy): domain Bacteria; phylum Pseudomonadota; class Gammaproteobacteria; order Nitrococcales; family Nitrococcaceae; genus Spiribacter; species Spiribacter pallidus. Next base: position 13,308 of record CAJXSH010000017.1, read on the forward strand.
GCCAAGCGGCTGGCCGGCGGCCATCAGGGGCGCTGCCGATGTGCCGGGCTCGAAATCGCCGAGGGGGGTGCCGACAAAATCGAGGATACCGCCGGCCACCTCGCGAAATGGCACGTACTCGCCAAAAGGCACCAGGTGTCGTTTGAAGTAGAACTGCGGCGTCTCGCCCGGGACGGCCACCGCGTTGAAGCGCTGCTCGCCCCGCGCCACCGGCGCACCGAGCACCAGCGTGCTGCCGGCCGCCCGGGCCTCGCCGGCCAACGACTGCAGCCAGTCCTCGGCCCCTTTGTAGAAAACCGGCAGCGCCGTCTCCGGCCAGACAATCAGATCGGCGCCCAACTGCTCGCGAGTCAGCGCGGCATATTCACCCACAATGGCCGAGCGCTCGTCCGGGTCCCATTTGCGGGACTGCTCGATATTGCCCTGCAAAAGCGCCACGGTCAGTGGCTCGCCCGCCGGCTGGCCCCATTGCGAGGGCAGCAAAAGCCCGCCTGTGGTGACGATCACGACCACCACCAGCGACTCGGCCAAGCGCCTCGACAGGGGGCGTCGCAGCCACCAGGCGAGGGCCCCGGCCATGAGCGCCACGGCGAGCCCCGGGCCGTAGACACCCAGCCACGGGGCATAGGCCCCGAGCGGCGTGTCCACCTGGGTATACCCCAGGCTCAACCACGTCGCCCCGGTTAAAAACCAGCTCCGCACCCACTCCACCCAGATCCAGGCAAGGGGCAGGGCCAGTAGATACAACCCCCGACGCCAGTGCCGGCCGACCCACCAGCCCAGGGTCAGAGCCAGGGCGGGAATCAGGGCAAACAAGGCCACCAGAACCGCAGTGGCCACGCTTGCCGCCACCGGCCCGCCGCCATAATCGGCAATGCTGTGGAAAATCCAGTACACCCCCAGACCCGCGTAACCGAGCCCGAAGAGGTAGCCAAGGGCGAAGACCTCGCCCCCGCGACGGTTGGCGCCCAGCAGCGAGAAGACCGCACCGAGCGCCAGCACCGGGATCCAGAAGCCATTGAATGGCGCAAAGCCGACCGCCAGCAACAGACCGCTGAGCAGGGCCAGCAGCAGCCGGGCGCCAATGGCCATCAACGCTTATGCCTCCTGGCCAGAGGGCGTTGCCGCGTCCGGTGGGGTCACCAGCAGCAGATGCATCCGGCGGCTATCCGCGCGCACCACATCAAAGCGAAAGTCATCGAGCATCAGATGCTCGCCGCGCCGCGGCACATGGCCGAAGCCGTTGGCCACCAGCCCGCCGATGGTGTCGAACTCGTCATCGCTGAAGTCGCTGCCGAAGTGCTCGTTGAAAAGATCGATGGGCGTCAGGGCCTTCACGACGGTGCGGCCGTCGTCGTTACGGCTCAAGATCCACGAGGCCTCATCCTGATCATGCTCGTCGTCGATCTCGCCGACGATCTGCTCGATGACATCCTCGATGGTGGCGATGCCGGCCATGCCGCCGTACTCGTCCACCACCACCGCCAGGTGGTTGCGGCTTTCCTGAAAGAGCTTGAGCAGCGCATCCAGGCGCTTGCTCTCGGGGATGAAAAGCGCCGGCCGGAGCAGTTCGCGGAGCTGGAATTCGCGCTGGTGCTGAGGGTCGAGATACGGCAGAAGGTCTTTGGCGATGAGAATGCCGATGACATCGTCCCGGCTGTCGCCGGTGACCGGAAACCGCGAGTGGCCGCTTTCGATGATCGCCGGCAGCAGATCCCAGACCGACTCCGAGCGCCGCAGCGCCGAGACCTGGGAGCGAGGGATCATCACGTCACGGACCTGCAGGTCGGCCACATGCAGCACGCCTTCGCACATGGAAAGCGCATCGGCATCCAGAATGCCGCGCCGATGCGCCGCGCGCAGCGTCTGCACGACCCCCTCGCGATCTTCGATTTCGTGGCGATTGAGGGTCTGGCCGAGTCGCTTCAGCCACCCCGGGTGACCGGAAGCCGTACTCCCGGATTGCTCATCATTCATGCCTTCGTAAGGCCTCATCTGGCGACCGGATGGTCGATGGGTTAGCGCGCTGGATACAGCGCACTAACCGATCGGTTCACCCGCCGCCGGATCACTGCGATAGGGGTCGGCGATATCCATCTCTGCAAGCACCCGCCGCTCTTCGGCCTCCATTGCCTCGGCCTCCACGCTATCCAGATGATCGAAGCCAAGCAAGTGCAACACCCCGTGGACGGTCAGATGGGCCCAGTGCTGATGTTCGGCCTTGCCCTGGTCGGCGGCTTCCCGGGCCACCACCGGGGCGCAGATGAGAAGATCGCCAAGCAAGGGCAGATCGACACCGTCCGGCAGATCGACCGGAAAGGCAAGGACATTGGTGGGCCGATCCTTGCCGCGATAGTCACGATTGAGCCGCTGCATCTCTTCGGCGCCGACCACCCGAATGCCCAGCTCCCAGTCGCCGCGGCGACCGGCAAGCGCGGCTGTCACCCACCTTCGGAAATCCGCTTCGGACGGGATCACGGCGTCCACCGCCGAGTGCAGTATCAACTCGGGCATGGCGCGGCTAGTCGGCGTCATCGCCGCGCACGTCATAGGCGCGGACGATGCGCTGCACCAGGTCGTGACGGACCACATCCCGGGCATTGAAAAAGCTAAAACTCACACCGTCGACATCCCGCAGGACATCAATGGCATCCCGCAGCCCGGAGGCCCGGCCGGCGGGCAGGTCAATCTGGGTGACATCGCCGGTGACCACCGCCGTCGAGCCAAACCCCAGGCGGGTGAGGAACATCTTCATCTGCTCGACGGTGGTGTTCTGCGCCTCATCGAGGATGATGAACGCATCATTCAGCGTCCGGCCCCGCATGTAGGCGAGCGGGGCGACCTCGATGACGTTGCGCTCGATGAGTTTGTTGACCCGCTCGAAGCCGAGCATCTCGAAAAGCGCATCGTAGAGCGGGCGCAGATAGGGATCGACCTTCTGGGCCAGGTCCCCGGGCAGAAAACCGAGCCGCTCGCCGGCCTCCACCGCCGGCCGGACCAGCACCAACCGCTGGACGGCCTCCTGCTGCAGCGCCTCGACCGCGCAGGCGACGGCCAGGTAGGTCTTTCCGGTGCCCGCCGGCCCGATCCCGAAGTTCAGATCATGGCGCTGGATGGCGTCCAGGTAGTAACGCTGGCTGGGCCCCCGGCCGCGGATCATGCCCTTGCGGGTGCGGATGCTGACCGCCGGGCCCTCGTCCTCGGTGTCGGCCTCCAGACGGGCGTCGGCGGCGTCGGCTTCGGCTTCGGCACTGCGCAGCTGCAGATGGACATTCTCGGCACCGATCACCTCCCGGGCGGTGTGATCATAGAGTGCCCGGATCACATCGCCCGCCACCGATGCCGCTGCATCCTCACCGATGATGCGAAAACGGTGGCCGCGGTTTTCGATTTCCACGCCCAGTCGTTTTTCCACCTGTCGCAGGTTTTCGTCGAACTGGCCACAGAGATTGGCCAGGCGCTCGTTGTCGGCCGGTGCCAGGGTAAAATCCACCGCCTCGGGATGCCCGGTGCTCAAAACGCCTTCCGTGTCATGACACCGCCACGGATTCGGCATCCGTCGCGCCGGCATGCAGATCCGGCTCGAGGCGCGGGTCGATATCGAGCATCTCACCGCGCAGCGAATGGGCCATCGCCCGGGTGATGCGCACCCGCACGAAGCGGCCGATCAGCCGGGGGTTACCCGGAAAGTTCACCACCCGGTTGTTGCTGGTGCGGCCCTTGAGCTCGCCTTCGTCCTTGCGCGAGACCCCGTCGACCAGCACCGTCTCGACCCCGCCGACCATGGCCTCGCTGATGCCCCGGGCGTTGTCATCGAGCACCGCCTGAAGCCGCTGCAAGCGGGCCTTTTTACTCTCGAGCGGCGTAGCATCCGGCAGCTGCGCGGCGGGGGTCCCGGGCCGGCGCGAGAAGATAAAGCTGAACGACTGATCAAAGCCCACCTGCTCGACCAGATCCATGGTCTGTTCAAAGTCCCGGTCCATCTCACCGGGAAAGCCGATGATGAAATCCGAGGATATGACGATCCCCGGGCGAGCGGCCCGCAGCCGGGCGATCAGATCAAGAAAATGCTCCCGTCCGTGGTTTCGCTTCATCAGCGCCAGGACATTGTCCGAGCCACTCTGCACCGGCAGGTGCAGATGATCCACGAGCTCCGGCACCTGGGCATAGGCGTCCACCAGGCTGGGGGTGAAGTCCAGCGGGTGCGAGGTGGTAAACCGGATCCGGTCAATGCCGTCGATGGCGGCGATATAGTGGATCAGCAACGCCAGATCCGCCGCCTCGCCCTCGGGGCCGTGGGCGGCATAGCCATTGACGTTCTGCCCCAGCAGGGTAACTTCGCGCACCCCCTGTTCGGCCAGCTCGGCGCATTCGGCAAGCACATCCTCGAAGGGGCGGCTGATTTCCTCACCCCGGGTGTAGGGCACCACACAGAAGCTGCAGTACTTGCTGCAGCCCTCCATGATCGAGACGAACGCCGTGGGCCCTTCGGCCCGCGGCTCGGGCAGCCGGTCGAACTTCTCGATTTCGGGGAAGCTGACATCCACCACCGCACGGCGGCTCTGCCGCGCCCGGTTGACCATGTCCGGCAGGCGGTGAAGGGTCTGGGGGCCGAATACCATGTCCACGAACGGGGCCCGCTCGGCGATCGCCGCGCCCTCCTGGCTGGCGACACACCCGCCGACGCCGATGAGCATGTCGGGCTTGTCCGCTTTCAGCGCCCGCCACCGACCCAGCTCCGAGAAGACCTTCTCCTGGGCCTTCTCCCGGATCGAACAGGTGTTGAGCAGGATGATATCCGCCGCTTCGGGGGTCCGAACCCGCTCGTAGTCCCCCTCGGCTGCCAGCACATCGACCATGCGGGCCGAGTCGTACTCGTTCATCTGGCAGCCGTGGGTGCGAACGTAAACTTTCTGCGTCATGGCGCAGAGAATACTAGCGCGACCCGGCCCGGACAATCCGAGGTTCAGCGGCCGTAGACGTCCTCCAGGCGGGTGATGTCGTCCTCGCCCAGATAGCTGCCGGACTGGACCTCGACGAGCTCCAGCGGGATCTTGCCGGGATTATCCAGGCGGTGGACCTCGCCCAGGGGGATGTAGGTGGACTGATCCTCGCTGAGCAGAAAAGTCTCGTCGCCCCGCACGACCCGTGCCGTCCCCTTGACCACCACCCAGTGTTCGGCGCGGTGGTGGTGTTTTTGCAAAGACAACTGACACCCGGGGTTGACCACGATGCGCTTGACCTGGAACCGATCGCCCCGAACCAGCCCCTCATAGCTGCCCCAGGGGCGATGGACCTGACGGTGCTCCATGGCCTCATGTCGTCGTGCCGCCTGCAGGCGCTGGACGACGGCCTTGACCGACTGAACCGCCTCGCGGGATGCCACCAGCACCGAGTCGCCGGTCTCCACCACCACATGGTTGTCGAGGCCCACCGTGGCCACCAGCCGGCTCTCGGCGCGGATGTAGTTGCCCGAGCTCTGCTCGGCGATGACATCCCCCATCAGGACATTGCCCTCGGCATCCGCCGTGCCGGCCTCCAGCAGCGCCGCCCACGATCCCAGATCGCTCCAGCCGGCATCCAGCGGCACGGTCACCGCGGCATCGGTTTTCTCCATGACCGCGTAGTCGATGGAATCCGCCGGACAGTCGGCAAACGCCGTCTCATCCAGCCGGATGAAATCCAGATCGGCCACCGCCGCTGCCATCGCCGCCTCGCAGCAACGCAGCATCCCGGGGGCGTGGGCCTGCAGTGCCGCCAGATAATCCGAGGCGCGCAGGACAAACATCCCCGAGTTCCAGTAATGGTCGCCGGCGGCCACATAGGCCTCGGCGGTGGCGGCGTCGGGTTTTTCGACGAAACGCTCGACACGGTAGACCCGATCCTGACCGGGCAGCGATGGCCCGGCCTGCAGATACCCATAGCCGGTCTCCACCCGGGTGGGCACGATGCCGAAAGTGGCAAGCCAGCCCTTTGCAGCGGCTTTCACCGCATCCCCCAGCGCCTCGCGCAGGGCGGCCGGCTCGGCCACCAGGTGATCCGCGGGGAAGACCGCCAGCACCGCATCGTCGCTTTGCTGCAGCGCCGCCAGGGCGGCCACCGCCAGTGCCGGCGCGGTGTTCCGGCCCACCGGCTCGAGCAGGATCCGGGCCTGTCCCAGGGGGTTGTCCCGCAGCTGCTCGGCGACCAGAAATCGATGGGCCTCGTTGGCGACCACCACCGGCGCCGCCAGCGAGGGCAGCCCCTGCAAGCGCTCGAGGGTCTGTTGCACCAGGGTCCGGCCGCTGTTGCCGACATCCAGAAACTGCTTGGGATAGTGCTCGCGCGACAGCGGCCAGAGCCGCGACCCCACCCCGCCGCAGAGGATGACCGGATGCACCACCGGCCCGGGATCCGCCGCCGTCACGGCCGGTCCCCCGCTTCGGGCGCCACCACCGGCCGGCCGATGGGATAGTAGTGAAAGCCGAGCTGCTGGAGTGCGTGGGGGTCGAACAGATTGCGCCCGTCAAAAATCACCGGCGCCGCCAGGCGATCGCGGATCAGGTCGAAGTCCGGGCTGCGAAAGACATTCCACTCGGTCATGATCACCAGCGCATCGGCCCCCTCGAGGGTCGCTTCGGGGCTGTCGCAAAGGGTCAACCCCGGCTGGCCGGGGTAGATCCGGCGGGTCTCTTCCATGGCCTTGGGGTCAAAAGCCCGAACCTCGGCACCCGCCTCCCAGAGCGATTCCATCAACCGCCGGCTGGCCGCCTCGCGCATGTCATCGGTGTTGGGCTTGAACGCCAGCCCCCACAGGGCAAAACAGCGCCCCTGCAAGCCGTCCACGTAATGCTCGCGAATGCGGTTGAACACATAATGCTTCTGCCGGGCGTTGACCTCTTCCACCGCCTCGAGCAACTGCGGGATATACCCCACATCGTTGGCGGTCCGGGCAAGCGCCTGGACATCCTTGGGAAAACAGGAGCCGCCATAGCCGGCCCCGGGATAGATGAAGTGATAGCCAATGCGTGGATCCGATCCCATCCCCACCCGGACACGCTCGATATCCGCGCCAACGCGGTCGGCAATGTTGGCGAGCTCGTTCATGAAGCTGATCTTGGTCGCAAGCATGGCGTTGGCGGCATACTTGGTCAGCTCGGCCGAGCGAACATCCATGCTGATCAGTCGGTCGTGGTTGCGGTTGAACGGCGCATAAAGGTCATGCAGCGCATCCCGGGCCCGGGCGTCATCACAGCCGACAATCACCCGCTCGGGCTTCATGAAATCCTCCACCGCCGCGCCTTCTTTGAGGAATTCGGGGTTGGAGACCACCGAAAAGTCCACCGCCCGACCCTCGGCGGCCAGCCGCCGGCGGACGGTCTCGCGCACCCGGTCGGCGGTGCCCACCGGCACCGTGGATTTATCGACGATGATCTTGTAATCCTGCATGGACGTCGCGATGCTGTCGGCCACCGCCAGCACATGCCGTAGATCCGCCGACCCATCCTCATCCGGCGGCGTCCCCACGGCGATGAACTGAAACTCGCCATGGGCAACCGCCTCGGCGGCATCGGTGGTAAAGCGCAGACGCCCGCTGGCATGGTTGCGCACCACCATGGCCTCGAGGCCGGGCTCGTAGATGGGGATCTCACCGGCATTGAGCCGATCGATCTTGCCAGCGTCGACGTCCACGCAGATGACGTCGTTACCGACCTCGGCAAAGCAGGCACCGGTGACCAGCCCCACATAGCCGGTCCCGAAAATGGTAATGCGCATCGATCCCCTCCCTGGTGGATTCAGTTGGCGCCGGCGGCCGCCTCCAGGGCCACCTTCATCATGTCCTGGAAGCTGTTCTGCCGCTCATCGGCACTGGTGGAGGCACCGGTCATGACATGGTCGCTGACCGTGAGGATGCTCACCGCGCGCTTGCCGGTCTCGGCGGCAACGCCGTAGAGGCCGGCGGCTTCCATCTCGACGGCAAGAATGCCATGGGACTGCATCATGGCGAAGAAATCCGGCGTGGGGTTGTAGAAAAGCTCGGAGGAAAAGACATTGCCCACGCGGGCCTCGATCCCCGCCGCCCGGGCCGCACCGACCGTCGCCTCGAGCAGGCCGAAATCGGCAATGGCGGCAAAATCATGGCCCCCAAAGCGGGTGCGATTGACGCTCGAGTCCGTCGACGCCCCCATGGCGACGATAATGTCGCGGACCGCTACCGAGTCGCTGACCCCCCCGCAGGTGCCGACACGGATGATCTTCTCGACGTCGTACTGGGTGTAGAGCTCAAAGGCGTAAATGGACATCGAGGGGATCCCCATCCCCGAGCCCATCACCGAGACCGGCGCGCCCCGATAGGTCCCGGTGTAGCCGAGCATGTTGCGCGTGCTCGTCACCTCGCGGGCGTTATCCAGGTAGTTCTCGGCGATCACCCGGGCCCGCAGCGGATCCCCCGGCATGAGCACGGTCTCGGCAAAATCCCCCCGTTCGGCGCTGATATGCGGCGTTGCCATGGCCCTGGCCTCCATCGATCGGCTGTGTATGTCGCAATCCAGCCGCGAACTCTACTGCGCCGACCCGGTCCTGACCAGCGTCCGACGGCCCAGCGCAGGTGCAAGCCGCCGCCCGCAACGGCAGAATGGCGGATCAAGAGACGATGGAAGGACAGGATGACCCACGAACGGCCCCTGGCGCTTTTTGACCTGGACGGCACGCTGACCCGGCGCGATACGCTAAGCGATCTGCTCTATCACGCCTTCGGGCCCTGGCAGGTGGCCCGGCGCGCCCTGCCGCTCGTGCCAACGCTGCTGGGGGTGCCACTGGGCCGGGTCCATCGCGATATCGCCAAAACGGCCGTTTTGCGTGCCTTCTTTGGCGGCATGCCGGAAGGCGAGTTTGCCGATCTGGCCCGCGAATATGCCACCGATGGGCTGCCCCGACTGCTCAGGCCCATGGCCGAGGCGCGCCTGCACTGGCACATCGAGCAGGGCCATCGGGTGATCGTGATATCGGCATCGCTCCAGGACTGGATCGAGCCCTGGGCGCAGGGTCTGGGCATCGAGGTCATTGCAAGCCGGGCCGAACGCCAGCAGGGACGGTTGACCGGGCAGCTGGCCGGCCCCAACTGCCGGGGCGAGGAAAAGGTCCGGCGGCTGACCGAGCAGCTTGACCCGCAGGCCTACACCCCCGTTTATGCTTACGGGGACACCGACGGCGATACGGCCATGCTGGCCCTGGCCGATTATCCGGTTTATCGGGGGTTACGCTGACGATGGATACCCAGAGCCTGACCACATTCCTCGAGAACGCCGAGGCCCCCGCCGAGGCCCCGGCACTGGTGGCCTATACCGAGGCGGGCGAGCAGCACTATACCCGTCGCCAGCTCTTCGAGGCCGCCCGGTGTGTGGCCAGCGAACTGACCGCGGCAAAACTGGGCCCGGGTGATCAGGTCATGATCATCGCCGCCAACAGCCCGGCCTGGGTGGTCACCGCGCTGGGGGTGCTCAAGGCCGGTTGCACCCTGGTCCCGGTGGACGCGCAGATGCGCGGGGCCGATCTAGAGCATGTCCTCGACGACGCCGCACCGGCGCGCATCTATGCCGACCCGGCCGTCATCGACAGCGACATCCAGTGGCCGGGCCCATCGCCCCAACCCCTGCCCGCGCCGACCCCCGGAGTAGACACGGTCGAGCCGCCTGCCCCCCCGGCACAGCTTCCCGACGGCGCGGATACGGCGGTGATTTTCTACACCTCCGGCACCACCGGCCCGCCTAAAGGGGTGCCGTTGAGCCACACCAACCTTCTCAGCAATGTCCAGGGCCTCATCGCCGAGGGCATCGCCCGGCCGGATGATCGGGTCCTGCTGCCACTGCCCCTGCACCATGTCTATCCGTTCAGCATCGGGCTGCTGACCGTCATCGGCCTGGGGGCGACACTCATCATGCCGCGTTCGCTGGTCGGCCCCCGGATTGCCGGGGCCCTCTACCAGAGCCGGGCCACCATCCTGCTGGGGGTGCCGCGACTCTACGAGGCGCTCTGGCAAAGGCTCGAAGCCAGACTCACCGACGGCCGCCGCTGGCGTGAGCGTGTGCTCGAATGGTTGATGACCGGCTCCCAGTGGTGTCGGCGCAGGACCGGCCTGCATCCGGGACGCTGGCTGTTCCGTCCAGTGATCAAGCGCCTGGCGCCCACGCTGCGACTGGCGGTGAGCGGGGGGGCGGCGCTCGACCCGGGGCTGGGGCGACGGCTGCAGACGCTGGGCTGGCAGGTGGCGACCGGCTACGGGCTGACCGAAACCTCGCCCATCCTCACCCTCAACCCGCCCGGAGAAGCCCGGCTGGAGACCGCCGGCCGCCCCCTGCCCGGTGTGTCGCTGCGCATCATCGACGGCGAAGTCTGCGCCCGGGGGGACAATGTCTTTGAAGGCTACCGCGGCAGCCCGACCGGCGATGGCCCCATCGACGCCGATGGCTGGCTGCATACCGGCGATGCGGGATGGATCGACGACGATGGCTTTTTGCATCTGCAAGGCCGGTTGTCCGCCACCATCGTGCTGCCCGGGGGCGAGAACATCGATCCCGAGCGCATCGAGCGGGTACTCAATGCGCAACCGGCCCTGCGGGAGGCCGGGGTACTGGCGGATGACGACCGGCTCGCCGCCGTTGTCGTGCCCGAACCCGACCACGACCCGGCCGACGCCGAGGCGGCGGTGACCGCCGCAGCCCGTCAGTTACCCGGCCACCATGCCATCGCCCGGGTACAGGTCAGCGTTGACCCCCTGCCCCGCACCCGTCTGGGCAAACTGCGACGCCCCCATCTCAAGCGCCGCTATGAGGCGCTGGCCGCCGGCACGCAGGCCCCCCGCGCCGAACCCATCGCCATCGAGGCGATGATGCCCGAGGATCAGGCCCTGCTGAGTGATCCGGTGGCCGGTAAAACCTGGGATTACCTCGCGTCACGCTTTGCCGACCGGCGTCTTACACCGGACAGCCATCTCCATCGCGATCTGGATATCGATTCGCTGGGCTGGATTGACCTGGCACTTGCGCTTCGCGAGCAAAGCGGCGTCGAGTTGGCCGACGAGGCCATTGCCGAAGTCACCACGGTCCGTGACCTGCTGCAGGCGGTCATCCAGGCCCGGGAGGTCGAGCCCGATGCCGACGGCTCCCATCTGGTGGCATCCCTCCAGCAGCCGGAGTCGTTGCTCGATGATCGCGACCAACGGGCCCTGGCCCCTCGTGGGGTGCTGCGTCATCTGGCCGCCCGGGTGGTCCTCGCCGGTTGCCTTTTGATCAGTCGTCGCTATGCCCGCATCGAGGTCGAGGGAGAATGGCCGGAGCTCTCGGGCTGTCTGATCACACCCCGGCACATCAGCGCCTTTGATCCGATCGTGCTCACCGCCATTCTGCCCCGCCGGCATCTGCCGGGGCTGTTCTGGGCCGGGTGGACGGGGCTGTTGTTCAGCACCGCGCTGCGTCGTCGCTTTAGTGACATTGCCCGCATCCTGCCCATCGACCCGGGCTCGGCGCCGCGCCGCAGCCTGGCACTGGCGGCGGCCTGTCTCGAGCGCCGCCATCCGCTGGTCTGGTTTCCGGAAGGCCAGCGCCATACCGGCGAGGGCCTTGGTGACCTTCGCCCGGGCATCGGGATGCTGCTCAAGGCCCAGCCGCGGCCGGTGGTGCCGGTCTGGATCGAGGGGACGGATCAGGTATTGCCGGTCGGACAACTCTGGCCGCGACGTGGCCAGGTGGTGATCCGCATTGGCGCGCCCATCGAGCCGGGTGAGGATGGTGCCGATGAGCGAGCGATCGTGGCCCGCATCGAGCAGGCCATGCGCTCGCTGTCGTCATCGGCGCGTGCCGATTAAAACGGGATGTCGTCGTCGAAGTCGTCCGCCGGTGCGGCCTGAGGCGCCGGCTCGGCACTGGCCGCCGGTGCCGACTGATCCATGCCACCGCTCTGGGGGGCACCCCCCATGCCGCCGCCGGCACCATCGAGCATCTGCATGTCGTTGACCACTACCTCGGTGGTGTAACGATCCTGCCCATCCTGGCCCTGCCATTTGCGGGTCTGTAGCCGACCCTCGGCATACACCTTCGAGCCCTTTTTCAGATACTCGCCGGCGATTTCGGCAAGCCGGCCAAAGAAAACGAGTCGGTGCCATTCGGTGCGCTCTTGCTGCTCACCGGTCTGACGATCCTTCCACTGATCGGTGGTGGCAACCCGGGCATTGGTGATGGCGCTGCCGGCGGCGGAATAGCGCACCTCCGGATCGGCCCCCAGATTGCCAATGAGAATGACCTTGTTCACTCCACGAGCCATATTGACCTCCCTTGACGGATGACCGGGCGATTTCGACCGCCCGCTTGACCTCTGCACTCTACCCGTTCGGCGAACAAAGCCAAACGCCTTACGACGGACGGTTAACGCAGATCGATGTAGCCCAGCGACTCGAGCTTGAGCAGCACCTGTTGGGCCGCCTCGTCCGGCGTGCAGTCGGTGGTATCGATCCGCAGCTCCGGTTCCACCGGGGCCTCGTAGGGGTCATCAATCCCCGTGAACCCGGTAATCTGTCCCGCCCGCGCCTTGGCGTAGAGCCCCTTGCGATCGCGACGCTCGCACTCCTCGATGGGCGTGGCCACGTGGATTTCGATAAACCCGCCGTTGGCGGCCTCGACCATCGCCCGGACATCCCGGCGTGTCGAGGCATAGGGGGCGATCGGCGCGCAGATTGCCGCCCCACCGTTGCGGGTGATCTCGGCGGCAACAAAGCCGATGCGGCGAATGTTGAGATCGCGGTGTTCCTTGGAAAAGCCCAGCTCGCTGGAGAGGTGCTTGCGCACCACATCGCCATCCAGCAGGGTAACCGCCCGGCCGCCCCGCTCCATGAGCTTGACCATGACCGCATTGGCCACGGTGGACTTGCCCGAGCCCGAAAGCCCGGTGAAAAAAAGCGTGAACCCCTGGCGCGCGCGGGGCGGATAGGTCCGCCGCAGCTCCGCCACCACCTCGGGGTAGCCGAACCAGTCGGGGATCTCGAGCCCCTCCCGCATCCGGCGGCGAAACTCGGTGCCGGAGATGTTCATCACCGTCTCGCGTGCTTCGTCCACTTCGTCGATGGGCGCATAGCCGGCCCGCTCCTGGACGTAGACCATCATCCGGAACGGCACCATTTCGATGCCGAGCTCCGCGGCATGCTCGGTGACAAGCGCCTGGGCGTCATAGGGGCCGTAGATCTCGTCGCCCTGGCTGTCCTTGCCGGGGCCGGCATGATCGCGACCCACGATGAAATGCGTACAGCCGTAGTTGCGGCGGATGATGGCATGCCAGACCGCTTCACGCGGCCCTCCCATGCGCATGGCAAGCGGCAGCAGGGACAGCGCGGTGGTCTGCTCGGGGTATTTCTTGAGGACATGCTCGTAGCAGCGCACCCGCGAGTAATGGTCCACATCACCCGGCTTGGTCATGCCCACCACCGGGTGGATCAGCAGATTGGCCTCGGCCTGTCGCGCCGCCAGAAAGGTCAGCTCGACATGGGCGCGATGCATGGGATTGCGGGTCTGAAAGGCCACCACCCGCCGCCATCCGCTGCGTGCAAAGCGGGCCCGGGTCTCGGCCGGGGTAAGCCGCAGATGCGGAAAATCATAATGCGACGGCAGCTCGAGCGCCTCGACCCGGCCGCCCAGATACACCGGATGACTGCGCTGCAGCAGGTAGGCCGCACCCGGGTGCGCGGTATCACGGGTGCCAAAAACCGCCTCGGCCTCGGCCGCACGATCCGGCCGCCAGATATCCGATACGGTGAGGATGGCAAGCGCCACCCCTTCGGGATCGCGAAGGACCACCTGATCGCCGGTGGCCAGGCGGCCGGCAAACGCCTCGCTGACATCCAGCGTAATGGGCATGGGCCAGAGGGTGCCGTCGGCAAGCCGCATGTCGGTGACGACCCGCTCGTAGTCGGCCTGGTTCATGAAACCATCCAGCGGCGAAAACCCGCCGTTGGCCAGTAGCTCCAGGTCGCAGAGCTGTCGCTCGGTGAGGTCCCAGCCGGGCAGCTCGAGTGCCCGTGCCCGGGCCTCATCGGCGGCCGCCGCGTCCAGTCTCAGGTCCTTGAGGGTGCCGCCATAGGGCGGTATCAAATCACTCATGTGGTCTCCATTTGATCCGCTTGGGCGCGGAAATCCGCCGGTGGCCGCAGCCCCAGGGCCACTACCAGCCATATCGCCGCGGCGATGGCACAAAAAACAAACACGCCGGAGACGCCAAAGGCGCCCTGAATCATCCCGCCCAGCAGCCCACCGAGGAATGCCCCCATGAACTGCGCGGTGGCATACACCCCCAGCGCCGTCCCACGCAGGCCCGCCGGCGAAAAGCGCGTCAAAAGCGATGGCAGGCTGGCCTCGAGGGTGTTGAACCCGACAAAAAACACGAAAAGGGCCAGCACCACCAGCCATAGCTGATGGGAAAAGCCGGCCAGGAGCAGATCGGCGGCGATCACCAGAATGGCCACGCCGGCGAGAAGGCGATGAAGGATGCGACGTCGCTCGCCGATGCTGATCAAAAGCCCCATCCCGCCGACCGACAGCACCAGAACCGGCACATAGACCATCCAGTGATCAGCCCGGCCGATCCCCAGCCGCTGCTCGAGGATGATTGGCAGCACGACAAAGCTGGCGGTGAGCACCAGATGCAGCACCAGCACCCCGAGATCCAGTCTGAGTAAATCCGGGTGCCGGAGCACCACCGGCAAGCCACCCGCCCGGGCGTTGACCTCGGGACGAAAGCGGGCCTCGCCACCGGCGGGCACTAATAAAAACAAAAGCAGCATCGCCAACACCGCAAAGCCGGCGGTGGTCCAGAACACCCCGGGCAGCCCCAGCCCGGCGGCAACCGCCGGGGCGATCAGCAGCGCGGCCAGAAAAGCGGCCCCCACACTGATGCCGATCAGCGCCATGGTCTTGGTGCGCTGCTGCTCGCGGGTGAGATCGGCGGCCAGCGCCATCACCGCGGCGGCGATGGCGCCACAACCCTGCAGGGCCCGGCCCGCGATGACGCCGACAATGCTCTCGGCCTCGGCGGCCACCCCACTGCCGGCGGCAAACAAAAGCAAACCGAGCATGATGACCGGACGACGGCCGATGCGATCGGAGAGCATGCCGAAAGGGATCTGCAACACGGCCTGGGTCAGGCCATAGGCGCCGATGGCAAGGCCAATGAGCGTCGGCGTCGCGCCCGCCAGGTCCTGGCCGTAGAGGGCGAACACCGGCAGGATCAAAAACAGCCCCAGCATGCGCAGCCCAAAGATAATGGACAATCCAGCGGTGGCCCGGCGTTCGTCGGTGGTCATCGGCCCGGCGCCGGATCCGCTCTTCCCGTGCACTGCTGCTCCCGCTCGGTCGGTCTTGATCAACGGCGGTATACTAACAAATTGTTTTGACCGGAAAGCCCATGGACGCCATCGTCATTGAGGGGGCGCGTACCCATAACCTGCGCGACCTCCATCTCAAGCTGCCGCGTGGTCGGTTGATCGTCATCACCGGGCTGTCCGGATCGGGCAAGTCCTCGCTGGCTTTCGACACCCTGTATGCCGAGGGCCAGCGCCGGTATGTCGAGTCACTCTCGGCCTACGCCCGGCAGTTTCTCTCGATGATGGAAAAGCCCGATGTCGACCGCATCGAGGGCCTTTCACCGGCCATCGCCATCGAGCAGAAATCCACCTCGCACAATCCGCGCTCGACCGTGGGCACGGTCACCGAGATCCACGACTA
>CAJXSH010000018.1 GCA_913061005.1 uncultured Ectothiorhodospiraceae bacterium
TGGGGGACCAGGATTCGAACCTGGGTTGACGGAGTCAGAGTCCGCAGTCCTACCGCTAGACGATCCCCCAATAAACCTTTTAGCGCTTCGAGAACTGGGTCGCGCGACGGGCCTTGTGCAACCCGATCTTCTTGCGCTCGACCATCCGGGCATCCCGGGTGACGTACCCGGCCTTGCGCAGGCTGCCCTTGAGCTCTTCATCGTAGTTGATCAGCGCCCGGGTGATCCCGTGGCGGATCGCACCGGCCTGACCGCTGGAGCCGCCGCCCTCAACGCTGACCTTGATGTCGAGTTTGTTGCTGGTCTCGGTGAGCTCCAGGGGCTGGCGGACCACCATGCGGGCGGTCTCGCGGCCAAAGTACTCATCAAGCGGCTTGCCGTTGACGGTGATGTTGCCGCTGCCGGGGCGCATGTTGACCCGGGCCGCGGAGGTCTTGCGTCGACCGGTGCCGTAATACTGTTCCACTGCCATCGCTTGCTTGCTCCGACTCAGATTTCCAGCGCCTGGGGCTGCTGGGCGTGATGCTGGTGTTCGCTACCGCTGTAGACCTTGAGCTTTTTGATCATCTCGCGGCCCAGGCGGTTTTTGGGCAGCATGCCTTTGACGGCAAACTGAATGGCCCGCTCGGGATGCTCGTCGATGAGCTTCTCGAAGGTCGTCGACTTCATGTTGCCGACATAGCCGGTGAAGCGATGATAGGTCTTTTGCTGCGCCTTGCGGCCGGTGATGTTCACCTGCTCGGCGTTGACCACGACAATGTAGTCACCGGTATCCACGTGGGGGGTGAACTCTGGCTTGTGCTTGCCCCGCAGGCGAAAGGCGATCTCCGAGGCGAGCCGCCCCAGGGTCTTGCCCGCGGCATCCACCACGTACCAGTCACGCTGCACTTCCGCCGCTTTGGCGCTGAATGTCTTCATGGGTGTCCGTTCTCCGAAGCCGACGCTCCCGAATTAAGACCGCGCAGTTTACACAGCGCCGTCACCGGAGACAACCGCATCGACTCGATCAGCCCGGCGCTACCACCTCGTAGCTGTGGGTCACCGGACAGGCCTTGGCCAGCATGATCGAAGCCGAGCAGTATTTCTCGGCCGATAGCTGCACGGCCCGGGCCACGGCGGCGTCCTTGAGCCCCTCGCCGCTGACCCGGAAATGCAGATGGATGGCGGTGAAGACCTTGGGCGGTGTCTCGGCCCGCTCGGCTTCGACCTCGACCTCGCAGTCCGAGACCGGGTGCCGGCCCCGCTCGAGGATGTAGACCACATCCACCGCCGAGCAGCAGCCCAGGCTTTGCAGCATCAACTCCATGGGGCGGGGCCCGCGCTCTTGCCCGCCCAGATCCGGCGGTCCATCCACCGTTAGTCGGTGGCCGCTGCCGGTCTCCGAGGCAAAGGCCATGCCGTCAAGCCAGCGCGCACGGGCCTTCATGGCGTATCCCCCATGTCTGTACCCCTCCAAATGGGTTATTTGAGCGAATCGTGAACTGAGTATAACTTCCGGCCCGCTTGGCTCGAAATCCGTTTCAGGCAACAAGACAGGGAGGTTTCATGTCACCCGAGACCATCCGATTCTTCGAACGCCCCGCCATCGTCGAGCTGCTGCGGCACTGCAAACGCGACCGCTATCAGCCCGGCGCCCTGCTACTCCAGCGCGATGCCCCGAGCCAATGGCTGTACCTGCTGCTGGAAGGCTCGGTCAGCGTGCTCGAGGACGACGAGGAGGGCCGGGAACTGATCCTCGCCTATCTCAACCCCGGCGATTTCTTTGGCGAGATGGGGCTTTTCGGGGATACCGGCCGGCGCAGCGCCTGGGTGCGGGCGCGCAGCCACTGCCGGGTGGCGGCCATCAGCTACGAGCGCTTCGGCCAGCTCCAGCAGCGTGCCCCGCAGGTCCTCCACCCGGTGATCGAGCAGATGACCCGCCGGCTGCGCCACACCAACCGGCGATTCCGCGACCTGGCGTTCGAGGATGTCCGAAGCCGGGTGATCGCCACGCTCGATGATCTGGCGCGCCAGCCCGATGCCATGACCCATCCGGATGGCATGCAGCTTAAAATCACCCGCATCGAACTGGGCCGTCTGGTGGGCTGCTCACGCGAGATGGTCGGCCGGGTGCTCAAGGACCTGGAGGATGATCGGCTCATCTCGGCCGAGGGCCGGCGGATCGTGGTGCGCGATGCGCGCTAGCCGAACAGCTCGGCGAGCTTCTCGCCGGGCGCCTCGGCGCGCATGAACGCCTCGCCCACCAAAAACGCGTTGACCCCGTCGGCCTGGATCTGGGCGACATCGGCGCGGGTGTGGATGCCACTCTCGCAGACCAGCCGGGTGCCATCCGGCACCTCGGCGGCCAGGCGCGTGGTGGTGGCGATATCCGTTTCAAAGCTGCGCAGATCGCGGTTATTGATGCCAAGCAGCGGCGGCGCGATGGCAAGGGCGCGCGCCAGCTCGTCATGGTCATGGACCTCGACCAGGACATCCATGCCGAGCTCGGTGGCCAGCTCATGGAGCGCCTTGAGTCGGGCATCGTCCAGGATGGCGACGATCAGCAACACGCAATCCGCCCCCAGGGCCCGGGATTCGATGATCTGGTAAGGGTCGATGACAAAATCCTTGCGGATCACCGGCAGCGTGCATGCCGCCCGGGCCGCTTGCAGATGCGCATCGGCGCCGGCAAAGAAATCCGCCTCGGTGAGCACCGAAAGGCAGCTCGCCCCGCCGGCCTCGTAGCTGCGAGCGACCGCGGCCGGGTTGTAGGGATCGCGCAACACCCCTTTGCTGGGCGAGGCTTTCTTGGCCTCGGCAATCACCGCCGGCCGCCCGGCGGCAAGCCGGGCATCGATCGCCGCCACAAACCCGCGGGGCGCATCGGCTTCGGCCAGAGCCTCGCGAAGCGCTGACTCGGGCCGGGCCCGGCGCGCGGCCTCGATACGCTCGGCCTTGCGCTCGACGATGCGTTTTAGGATATCCGGCGCCGAGTCGAGGGCACTCATGGCTCGCCGCCCAGGCGCTGGCTGACGGTGAGAAAATCATCAAACCGCTCGCGCACCGCCCCCTCGGCGAGCAGCGTCTGCGCCTGGCGCACCCCGTCGGCCAGATCCGGGGCCAGGCCGGCGACATGGATGGCGGCGCCGGCGTTGATGGCCACCAGATCCGCCGCCGGGCCGGTTCGACCATCAAAGACCGCTTCGATGATCTCGAGGCTCTCCTCGGCCGAGTCCACTTTCAGCTCATCCAGCGAGGCCGGCGTCATGCCGAAATCCTCGGGGCGGATCAGATATTCGCGCACCTCACCGCCCTTGAGCTCCGCCACCCGGGTGGCGGCCCCGATGCTGATCTCATCGAGCCCATCTTCAGAGTGCACCACCATCACCCGTTCGCTGCCCAGGGTCTGGAGCACCTCGGCCATGGGCCGGACCCAGCGGTCGCTGAAAACCCCCAAAAGCTGATTGGGCGCGCCGGCCGGGTTGGTCAGCGGCCCGAGCAGGTTGAACACCGTGCGTACGCCCATTTCCTTGCGCGGGCCGATGGCATGGCGCATGGCCTGATGGTGCTGGGGGGCGAACAAAAACCCCACCCCCACGGTGTCGATGCACTCGGCAACCGCCGCCGGATCGAGCGCCAGGTTGGCGCCGGCGGTCTGCAGCAGATCGGCGCTGCCCGAGCGGCTCGACACCGAACGGTTGCCATGCTTGGCCACCCGTCCGCCGGCGGCGGCCACCACAAAGGCCGAGGCGGTGGAGATATTGAACGTCCCCCGCGAATCCCCCCCGGTGCCGCAGGTATCCACCAGATGGGTGGGGTCCACCGCCACCCGGGTAGCGAGCTCGCGCATCACCCCGGCGGCGGCGGCGATCTCCTCGACGGTCTCGCCCTTGACGGCCAGCCCGACCAGAAAACCGCCAATCTGGGCCGGTGTCGCCTCGCCGGTCATGATATGGCGCATCACCACGCTCATCTGCTCGGCGCTTAGATCGGTCCCATCCATGACCTCGCGGATTGCCGCCTGCATCTCCATGCGCGATCCCCCTCAGGCTGCGGCGGCCGGCCGCGTGAGAAAATTATTCAAAAGCTCGTGCCCGGCGCCGGTGAGTATGGACTCGGGGTGGAACTGCACCCCCTCGATGTCCAGCTCGCGGTGCCGGATCCCCATGATCTCCTCAAGCGAGCCATCCTCGAGGGCGGTCCAGGCGGTCAGCTCAAAGCACGCCGGCAGGGTCGCGGCATCGAGCACCAGCGAGTGATAGCGGGTGGCCTCCATGGGCTGGGGCAGTCCGGCAAAGACCCCCTGGCCGCGGTGGTGGACCGCCGAGGTCTTGCCATGCATCACCGAGCGGGCGTGGATGACATCGCCACCGAAGGCCTGGCCGATGGCCTGATGGCCCAGACAGACCCCCAGCATGGGGATCTGCCCGGCGAGCTCGCGGACCACCGCCAGCGACACCCCCGCCTCGTTGGGGGTGCAGGGGCCGGGGGACAGCACGATGCGCTCGGGCGCCAGGCGCTTGATCTCGTCGACGGTGATGGCGTCGTTGCGTTTGACCACCACCTCGGCGCCCAGCTCACCCAGGTACTGCACCAGGTTGTAGGTAAACGAGTCGTAGTTGTCGATCATCAAAAGCATGTCGCTCCCCCCGGGCTCAGGGCCCGTCCAGCCCCGCCTCGGCCATGGCCACGGCGCGGAAAAGCGCCCGGCCCTTGTTCACCGTCTCTTCCCATTCCGCCGCCGGGTCCGAGTCGTGGACCACGCCGCCCCCGGCCTGGACATGGACCCGGCCATCCTTGATGACCGCGGTGCGAATGGCAATGGCGGTATCCATGTTGCCCGACCACGACAGATACCCCACAGCACCGCCGTAGACACCCCGCTTGACCGGCTCGACCTCGTCGATGATCTCCATGGCCCGGATCTTGGGCGCGCCGCTCAGCGTCCCCGCCGGGTGGGTGGCGCGCAGCAGATCCATCGGCCCCAGGCCTTCACGCAGCGTGCCGGTGACGTTCGAGACAATATGCATGACATGGCTGTAGCGTTCGATGGTCATCTGATCGGTCAGTCGCACCGACCCCACCTCGCTGACCCGGCCGATGTCATTGCGGCCCAGATCGATGAGCATTAAATGCTCGGCGCGCTCCTTGGGGTCGGCGAGCAGCTCGGCCTCGAGGGCCTGGTCCTCGTCGCGGTTGCGGCCGCGCCGGCGGGTGCCGGCGATCGGCCGGACCGTGGCCTCGCCATCCTCGAGCCGCGCGAGGATCTCCGGCGACGAGCCCACCACCTGAAAGTCGCCAAAATCCAGATAGAAAAGATACGGCGAGGGGTTGGTGCAGCGAAGCGCGCGGTAGAGATCCAGCGGCCGGCCCTGGTAGTCGGCACTCATCCGCCGCGAGGGGACCACCTGCATGCAATCGCCATCGACGATGTACTGCCGGATGCGCCCGACCATGGCCAGATAGTCGTCGCGCTCGATCGACGAGTCGAAATCCTCTTCGGCCACCGCCCGGGGCGGGGCCGGCCGGGCATAGGCAAGGGCCTCCTCGCGCAGCTGGCCGGCCAGCGCCTCGAGCCGGGCCTCGCCGTGGGCCAGGGCATCCGCCTCGTCCGGGTCGATGTTGACGATGAGATAAAGCCGGCCGGCGAGGTTGTCGAACACCAGTACCTCGTCGGATTCCATGAGCAGGATATCCGGCACCCCCAGGGGATCCGGGTTGGGGCATTCGGCAAGCCGGGGTTCGATATAGCGGATGGTGTCGTAGCCGAAATACCCCACCAGGCCGCCAAGAAAGCGGGGCAGACCGGGCAGATCCTCCGGCGGTGCCGCCGTCACCGAGCGGTGGCGATGCTCGACCCAGGCCAGCGGGTCGTCCACCGACTGGCGGGTCAGGCAGACGCCGTCCTCCCAGGTCTCGACCTGGTGGCCGTAGATCCGGTACTGACGCCGGCAGGGCAGCCCGATAATGGAATACCGCCCCCATTGCTCGCCGCCCTGGACCGATTCAAAAAGATAGCTGCCGGCCGCCGCCGCCAGCTTGAGATAGGTCGAAAGCGGGGTATCGAGATCCGCCAGCAAGGCCTTGACCAGCGGCACCCGCCCGTAGCCGGCCCGGGCATGGGCCTTGAGGGTGTCAGACTGCATCGTGCATCGCCCCCAGTTCCGCCAGCCGCGCCGCCAGGGCGTCCACGCGAAGGGTCATCGCTGCGGGATGATCGGCAAATACCGCCTCATCGCCGGGATAGCCATAGGGCACACGCACCATGGGCATCCCCGCCGCCCGGGCGGCATCCCGGTCCGCCGCCGAGTCGCCGACATAAAGGCTCTGCCCGGCGGCCACCCCCAGCTGCGCGGCGGCGTGTAATAGCGGTGCCGGATCGGGCTTTTTAACCGCCAGGGTGTCGCCACTGACCCAAACGGCAAAAAACCGGTCAAGCCCCAGCGCCTCGAGCAACGGTAAGGTGAAAGCGCCGGGCTTGTTGGTCACCACCGCCATGGGCCGCCCCAGTGCCGCGAGCTGCGTCAGCCCCTCAACCACCCCGTCATAGACCCGGCTGGCTTGCACCAGACAATGTTGGTAGTGACGGAAAAACGCCGCCATGGCCGCCTCGGTCTGGGCGGGTTCGGCGTCAATCTCTCGCTGCCCGGCGAGCGCCCGGGCCACCAGCCGCCGGGCCCCGTTGCCGATCCATGCCCGGGCCTGGGCTTCGGTGATCGGCGGCCGGCCCAGATCGGCCAGGCTGCGGTTGACTGCCGTGGTCAGATCCGGGGCGCTGTCCACCAGGGTGCCGTCCAGATCGAACAAAACCGCCTGGGGGTAGAAAAGCGTCATTGCCCGGCCCCGGCACGGCGGCGCATCTCGGTGATGACCGCGGCATAGTCGGGCTGGCCGAAAATCGCCGAGCCGGCGACCACCGTATCGGCCCCGGCGGCCACCACATCGGCGATGTTATCCGGGCCCACCCCGCCGTCGACCTCGAGCCGCACCGGCCGGTGGTGCGCATCGATCAGCGCCCGGGCCTCGCGCAGCTTCTCGAGGGTGGCGGGGATGAACTTTTGCCCGCCAAACCCGGGGTTGACCGACATCAAAAGCACCAGATCCACCTTGTCGATGACATAGCGCAGGCAATCGAGCGGCGTTGCCGGGTTGAACACAAGCCCCGTCTGACAGCCCTGGTCGCGGATGAGCTGGAGGCTGCGGTCGATATGGTCACTCGCCTCGGGGTGAAAGCTGATGAGCGTGGCACCGGCGGCGGCAAAAT
This sequence comes from uncultured Ectothiorhodospiraceae bacterium, assembly GCA_913061005.1. GTDB lineage: Bacteria > Pseudomonadota > Gammaproteobacteria > Nitrococcales > Nitrococcaceae > Spiribacter > Spiribacter pallidus. The sequence continues at coordinate 7,244 of CAJXSH010000018.1, forward strand.
CGGGGATGAGCCGATCCACCGGCCGGACCATAAGGTGGACATCGATGGGCGCGGTGATGCCATGGCCGCGCAGGGCCTGACAGACCACCGGGCCAAAACTCAGGTTGGGCACATAGTGATTGTCCATGACATCAAAATGCACCCAGTCGGCACCGGCGTGGAGGACATCGGCCACCTCTTCGCCCAACCGGGCAAAGTCGGCCGCCAGAATGGATGGGGCAATGACAAGATCCTGCATAGGCGGAATGCTAGCAGAAGGGCGGATCACTCGCGCCCCCGGCGCAGCCCCTCGAGCAGCGAGCGTCGCACGGCGATGAAATCGGCCGGGCCGTTGAGCCGCGCCAGCTGAAGTGCCCCCTGGGCGGCGGCCAGCACCACCCGGGCCTCGTCCATGGCCTCGGCGCGAAAGGCAAACTCGCCGATCTCCCGCCCCTCGGCAAGCGCATCGGCGAGGAATGCCAGCAGATCCTCGCGCAACCCTTCGGCCTCGGCACAGGCCGCCGATGGCAGGCTGGCGTACTCCACCCCGGCCACCCCCAGCGGGTCGACCCGTTCGCGCTCGAGGTTGCGGCCGGCGAGATCCAGAAACCGCCGCAACCGGGCCGTGGGGCCGGGGCTGGTCTGGCCCAGCTGCTCGCGCCACCAGATGAAATGCTCGCGATAGGCGGCGAACACCGCGGTGACCAGGGCCTCTTTGGTGGCAAAGTGGTAATGCACCGCGCTGCTGCGGATCTCGAGCGCCGCGGCGATCTGCCCGAAACTAAAGCCGTGATAACCGCGCTGCTGCAGCCACTGTGCTGCCAGGCGCAGGATCCGCCGACGGGTCTCGCCCCGGGGGCGACGCTGCCCGGCTGCCACCGGCTATGCGCCGATGGCCAGCTCGGCCAGGTTGCAGGGCCGATGCCGGACATCCAGCTGGTCGTGGAGGATGCCATCCCAGCCGTCGCGACAGGCCCCGGGCGAGCCCGGCAGGGCCGCCACCAGGGTGTGGTTGGCGACCCCGGCCAGCACCCGCGACTGCAGCATCGAGGTGCCGATCTTCTCGCGCGAGATCTGCCGGAAGAGCTCGCCGAACCCGGGGATCTCGCGATCCAGCAACACCCTCACGGCATCCGGGGTGACATCCCGGTCGGTAAAGCCGGTCCCGCCGGTGGTGATCACCGCCTGAACCGCCGCATCGGCGATCCACGCCGAGACCACCCGCCGGATCTGGTAGCGATCGTCCACCACGATCTCGCGGGCCACCACCCGGTGGCCGTCGGCCCGGGCGCGCTGCTCGAGGGTGTCACCCGAGCGGTCATCGGCGCTGCCCCGGGTGTCCGAGACGGTGAGAATGGCAATGGCAATGGGGGTGAAGGTGCGCTGGGTGCTGGTCAACGTGGCGGCTCCTTATCCGGTCAGCGCTCAAAATACCCGCTCGGGGCGCGGCACACCAAGCCGGCAAGGCTGTACAATGGGGGTTTCATCCAAAAGCAGGAGTAGGCATGGAGTCTCGGCGGATTGCGGTCGTGGGCGCGGGTGTCGCCGGCATTGGCGCGGCGTGGCTGCTATCGCGGCGACACGAGGTGACGCTTTTCGAGGCCAACGACCGCCTGGGCGGGCACAGCAACACCGTGGCCTGCGACATGCCCGAGGGCGAAATCCCCGTCGATACCGGGTTCATCGTCTACAACGAGCCCAACTACCCGCAGCTCTCGGCGCTTTTCCGGCATATCGACCAGCCCACCCACGCCTCGGACATGTCCTTTGCCTTTGCCGCCACCGACATCGATCTCGAGTATGCCGGCAGCGGGCTGGGGACATTGTTTGCCCAGCGCCGCAACCTGCTGCGGCCCCGGTTCTGGGGCATGGTCCGCGATATCCTGCGCTTCAACCGCGAGGGCAACGCCCGGCTGGACAGCGGCCGCGGCCACGACCAGACCCTGGGCGAGCTGCTGGATGAGTTGCAACTGGGCGAGGCATTCCGTCGGTTTTACCTGCTGCCCATGAGTGCCGCGATCTGGTCGTGCCCGCAGGATGTCATGCTGCGCTTCCCGGCGCGGTCGTTTTTGCAGTTTTTCTACAACCACGGGCTCATCCAGCTGCGTGACCGGCCGCAGTGGCGCACGGTCACCGGCGGCAGCCGCGAGTACATCCGCCGCATGCGACCGGCCATCCACCAGATCCACACCGGCACCCCGGTGCACTCGGTCCGGCGCACCGCCGATGGCGTGCGCCTGGGCGGCGCGGGCGGTGATCTGGGCGAATACGATGCGGTGGTCATCGCCAGCCACGCCGACCAGGCCCTTGGCATGCTCGATCAGCCAAGCGACGACGAGGCCCGGCTGCTCGGGGCCTTTGGCTATTCCGACAACGATGCCTGGCTGCATACCGATGCGGCTTTGATGCCGCGGCGCCGGGCTGTCTGGTCGTCCTGGAACCACCTCACTGCCCGCAGCCGCGATGGCCAGCAGCCGGTCTCGGTAACCTACTGGATGAACCGGCTGCAGGCGCTGCCAACGGCAACGGATATCCTGGTCACGCTCAACCCGCTGCAGGCACCCGACCCGGCCCGGGTCATCCGGCATCAGCGCTATGCCCACCCGATCTTCGATCAGGCGGCCATCGCCGCGCAGGGGCAGCTCAACGACATCCAGGGCGTCGACCGGATCTGGTACTGCGGCAGCTATCACGGCTACGGCTTCCACGAAGATGCCTTTGCCAGCGCCGTGCGCGTGGCCGAGCGCCTGGGCGCGCCACCGCCGTGGATGGGCGAGGCGCCGGTGCAGGACAGCCCCTCGCCGCAACTCGCCCCGGCGCCGCTGGGTGCAGGGGCCACCGCCTGACCATGCCATCGGCGGGCCATGACAAGACACCGGCCGCCCTTGCCATCTACCCCGGCCGGCTGATCCACGAGCGACGGGTCAAACCGCATTACCGGTTTGCCTACCGGGTCTTCAGCCTGTGTCTGGATGTGGACCGGCTGGATGAGGCCGCCCGGCGGCACCGGTTTTTCTCGCACAACCGCTTCAACCTGATCGGCTTCTACGACCGCGACCACGGGCCCAAGGACGGCTCGGCGCTGCGGCCGTGGATCGACCGGCAGCTCACCGCGGCCGGCATCGATCTCGAAGGCGGCCGGGTCGAGCTGCTCTGCTACCCGCGGGTGCTGGGCTATGTCTTCAACCCGCTGAGCCTGTGGTTCTGTCGGCATGCCGATGGCAGCCTGCGGGCGGTGCTCGCCGAGGTGCGCAACACCTTTGACGAGTGGCATGGCTATCTCATCCATGATGAGGGCCGGCCGCTGCCAGAGCGGCTCGAGGATCGGGCCGGCAAGGTGTTTCATGTCTCGCCGTTTCTGCCCCGCGAGGGGCACTACCGGTTCCGGTTGCAGGCCCCGGCCGAGCGCTACCACGCGACGGTCAACTGGCATAACGCAAGCGATCCGGAACAGCCGGCGCTGATCGCGGTCCAGAGCGGCAGGCGAGCGCGCGGCGGCGATCGGGGCTTGCTCCGCGTGGCGGTCACTGTACCCTTGATGACCTTAAAGGTGATCGCCGCCATCCACTGGCAGGCGCTCAAGATATGGCTTCGGGGCGGTCGGTTTTACCGCAAGCCGGCACCGCCGGAATCGGAGATCAGTCAATGACAGGTTCCCAACAGGCGGTCATCCAGCTGCCCTCGCCACTGCCCGTGGCCGCACGCATTCTGCTTGGCTGGTTCAGCCGGCTGCGACGCGGCCGCATGGAAGGCCAGATGCCTGATGGCGAGCCGTTTCTCATCCAGGGCGCCGAGTCCGGCCCCACCGGCAGCATCCGGCTGCACCGGCCAACCCGCATGGTCGCGCGCATCGCCACGCGGGGGTCGGTGGGCTTTGCCGAGAGCTACATGGCCGGCGACTGGTCCAGCCCGGATACCGCCCATCTGCTCGAGCTCATGCTGCGCAACGAGGATGCTTTTAGCCGCAACATGGAGCCCCACTGGCTGCATCGACTGCGCCTGGCGCTGCGCCACCGCGGCCGCAGCAACACCCGGCGGGGCAGCCGGCGCAACATCGCTGCCCATTATGACCTTGGCAACGAGTTCTACCGCCACTGGCTCGACGAGACCATGACCTACTCGGCGGCCATTTTCGAGCACCCGGACCAGCCGCTTGCCGAGGCCCAACGGCACAAATACCAGCAGCTGCTGGATGCCATCGGTGCCCGGCCGGGCGAGCACATCCTCGAGATCGGCTGCGGCTGGGGCGGCTTTGCCATGGAAGCGGCCCGCCGGGGCATCCGGGTGACCGGGCTGACACTCTCGACCGAGCAGCTCGCCTGGGCGCGCAGCCGCATCGCCGAGGCCGGGTTCTCGGATCTGGTGGAACTGCGGCTGCAGGACTACCGCGACACCGCAGGGCAGTTCGACCACGCGGTCTCCATCGAGATGCTCGAGGCGGTGGGCGAAGACTACTGGCCGGCCTACTTCCGCATGCTCCACGACCGCATCCGGCCCGGCGGACGGGTGGGGCTGCATGGCATTACCATCGACGAGCAGCGCTACGAGGACTATCGCCGGCGGCCGGATTTCATCCAGCGCTATATCTTCCCGGGCGGCATGCTGCCCTCGCCCACCCGGCTCGAGCAGGAGTGCCGCGCGGCGGATCTGGCGGTCACCGACAGCACCGGGCTGGGCCAGCACTATGCCGCCACGCTGCTTCAGTGGGACAGCCGCTTTGTCCGGGCCCTGCCCGAGATCCGGGCGTTGGGGTTTGACGAGCGGTTCATCAACATGTGGCGCTATTACCTCGCCTACTGCTACGCGGGCTTTCGCACCGGCACCATCGATGTCAAACGCCTGGTGTTGACCCGCCCGTGACCCTCGGCCGCGGCCGGACCCTCCTCTACGGCCTGCCGGCGCTGCCGCTGGCGGTCATGGGGGTGCCCATGTATGTCTTTCTGCCGGGTTTCTATGGCGAGACCCTGGGGCTGGCGGCGGTCGGCACCGCACTGCTCGTCGCCCGGCTCTGGGATGTGGTCACCGATCCGCTGATCGGCAGCCTGGGCGACCGGCTTCAGACCCGCTGGGGCCGGCGACGGCCGCTGATGGCCGCCGGGCTGCCCATCCTGCTGGTCAGTGCCTGGGCGCTCTTTCGCCCGCCGGCGGAGGTGGATCTTGTCTATCTGCTGGGCTGGGGCCTGGCGGCCTATCTGGGCTGGACGCTGATGAGCCTGCCCTACACCGCCTGGGGGGCAGAGCTCACCGAGGACTACGACGGCCGGGCCAGCCTGACCGCCGCCCGCGAGGGGTTCATGCTGGCCGGCACGCTGCTGGCCATCGCCTGGCCGACGATCATGGGGGCCGGACGCGCCGACGCCGAGACCCTGGCCGGACTCGCCTGGCTGCTGGTGATTGCCCTGCCGCTGACCGTGGGCGTGACGCTCTGGCGGGTGCCGGAGTACCGCCTGGCCGCTCACCCGGTGGGCTGGCGGGCCGGGTGGGCGTTGCTGCGCCATAACAAGCCCTTTTTGCGCCTGCTGCTTGCCTATGTCATGAACGGGCTGGCCAACGGGCTGCCGGCATCGCTTTTTACCCTGTTTGTCGCCCATGTCCTGCTGGCCGAGGCCTGGACCGGGCCGTTGTTGCTTGTCTACTTTGTCATCGGGATCGCCGCGCTGCCCGGCTGGCTGTGGCTGTCGCGGCGGATCGGCAAACACCGCACCTGGGCCATTTCCATGCTCTGGACCTCGGCGGTTTTCATCTGGGTGCCCTTTCTCGGCCCCGGGGATACCTGGGCGTTTTTGCTGATCTGCGTGCTCTCAGGCGTGGGGGTGGCCGTGGACATGGCCCTGCCGGCGGCCATCCAGGCCGATCTGGTCGATCTGGATACCGCCGCCGGCGGCGGCCGTCGCACCGGGTTATATTTCGGTATCTGGAACATGGCCACCAAGCTGGCCCTGGCACTGGCGGTGGGCATCGCCTTTCCGCTGCTCGAGGGGTTTGGCTTTGACGCCACCGCGATCGACAACCGCGATGGCACACTGGCGCTCGCCATGTTCTACGGGGCGGTGCCGGTGGCCTTCAAGCTGCTCGCCACCGCCTTGATGTGGCACTTCCCCGTGGACCGGCGCATGCAAACTGCCACCCGGGCCCGCGTCCACGCCGTCGAGGGCAAGCCCGAGCCGCTAGGCTGAGCCGGGCACCTTAAGCCGGCGCCGCAGCCACCGCATCAAGCCGCCCACCACCGGAAACTGCGCATAAAGCCCACCGGCGGCATCCCAGTAGTCGACATGCTCGCGGACCCGGCCGTCGCTGGCGAGCACCACCCGCGAGACGCCGACCACCGGCTGCCGGGGGTGGCGGTCGCGCTTGAGGCGAAAATGAAACCGCCACTGGATATACCCCACCGAGGCCGAGGCATCCTCTACACATTCCAGCACCTCGAACCGGGCCTCGGCACAGTTGGCGAACATATGCTCGAACACCGCGCGGATCCCCGCCAGGCCGGTGACCGCGTTGAACGGATCCTCGAAGCGGGCGTTTTCCACGAAAACCGTATCCAGCCGATCCAGATCCGCCGGGGTAAGCCCGGCAAAGAAATCGGCGTAGCGCGCCAGCGCGCTCACGACTGGACCATCCGCCGGGTCAGGGCGAAATACCAGCGATAGGGCAGCAACCGCAGCAGCTTGAGCGTCCAGGCAAAGCGCTTGGGAAAGAAGATCTCAAAGCCGGCGTCATCGATTTCGCGATGGATGTAATCCGCCGCCGCCTCGGGGGTGATGAGCTGTGGCATGTGAAAGCGGTTTTTCTCGGTCAGGCGGGTTTTCACAAACCCCGGGTTGATCACCCGCAGGCTCACCCCCGTGCCGACCAGCGCCGGGCGCAGTGACTCGGCCATGTTCAGCACCGCCGCCTTGCTGGCGCCGTACGGCGCGGCCTGGGGCAGGCCCCGGTAGGCGGAGAGACTGGCGGTGACCAGGATCTGCCCACGGCCGCGTTGCCGCATGGGCCCCAGCGCCGCCCCGATGCCATTCACCGCCCCCAGGTAGTTGACCTCGGCCAGCCGCCGGAAAAGCGCCGGATCGAATTCATCGAGGGTCATGGGGTCGTAGTCACCGGCGTTGAGGATGAGGGTATCCACCTCGCCCAGGTCGTCCTCGACCGCCATGAACACCGCCTCGCTCTCGGCCGGATCGGTGACATCCAGCGGAAAGGGATGGATGCGCTCGGCCACATCCGGGTTGTCATCGGCGATCGCCTGCAACGCCGGCTCGCGCCGCGCGCAGACGGCCACCCGCCAGCCATCCCGCGCCAACTTGACCGCGAGCGCCCGGCCGATCCCCGCGCTGGCCCCGGTAATCATCGCCACCCGCCCGGCGGCGGCTGCGGTTGTCGCATCACTCATCGTGTCTGTGCCCTCGATCCATCCGTGCGTACAATCCTACTGGTAGACCCGCAAACACCGCCAACGACTCCCGAGCGCACAAGGAGCCCGCCATGGCACCGGCCATCTACTGGATCCGGCGTGATCTGCGTCTTGCCGACAACCCGGCGCTACTCGCCGCCGCGCAGGCAAAGGCCATCATCCCGGTCTACATCCATGCGCCCCACGAGGCCGGCGACTGGGCCCCCGGTGCGGCCAGCAACTGGTGGCTGCACCACAGCCTGGCGGCACTGGCAAGCGCCTATGCCCGCTACGGGGTCCCGCTGATCATCCGCAGCGGGGACAGCCTGGCGACGCTTCGGGCGCTCGTCGCCGAGACCGGCGCCGAGGCGGTGCACTGGAACCGGCTCTACGAGCCGGCCACCATCGAGCGGGATCGGCATATCAAGCAGACGTTGCGGGACGATGGCCTCGGCGTCGAAAGCCACAACGCCGCGCTGCTCCACGAGCCCTGGACCATCCGCACCGGTACCGGCGGGGATTACAAGGCGTTTACGCCGTTCTGGCGGGCCTGCCGTCGCGCCGCCGAGCCCGAGCCGCCGCTGCCGGCCCCGCAGAGTCTAACGCGCTGTGACAACGCCGATGCGATGGCCGGATCCATGGGCCGCGATCCAGCGGCCACCGCCGGCGCCGCCCCGCTCGAGTCACTGGGGCTTTTGCCCGCGATTGACTGGGCCGGTGGCCTGCGCAGCCGCTGGCAGCCGGGCGAGGCCGGCGCCTGGGCACGGCTTGAGGCGTTCCTGCCCGCGACCCTGGCCGCCTACGAACCCGGACGGGATTATCCGGCGCGGCCGGGCACCTCGCGGCTTTCACCGCATCTGCACTTTGGCGAGATCGGGCCACGACAGGTGTGGCAGGCGGTGCAGGCGCAGCTCGCCCGGGGCGGTGACAGCGATCCGGCGGCGCGGACCGAGAGCGCCGAGACCTTTCTCTCGGAGATCGGCTGGCGCGAGTTTGCCCACCATGTGCTCTTCCACCATCCGACGTTTCCGGATCATCCGCTCAATGCCCGGTTTGCGGATTTTCCGTGGCAGGCCGACCCGGGGGATGCCATGCTCAAAACCTGGCAGCGCGGCGAGACGGGGATTCCGCTGGTCGATGCGGGCATGCGCGAGCTCTACGCCACCGGCTGGATGCATAACCGAGTGCGCATGGTGGTGGGCTCATTTCTGGTCAAAAACCTGCGCCTGCCCTGGCAGGCGGGTGAGGCCTGGTTCTGGGACACCCTGGTGGATGCCGATCTTGCCAGCAACAGCCTGGGCTGGCAGTGGGTGGCGGGCAGCGGCGCCGACGCCGCGCCGTACTTTCGGGTATTCAACCCGGTCCGGCAAAGCGAGCGCTTTGACGCCGAGGGTGAATACATCGCCCATTGGATTCCGGCGCTGGCCGGTCTACCGGTAAAGCACCGCCACGCCCCGTGGGAGGCGCCGGCTCCGGTGCTCGAATCCGCCGGCGTCACGCTAGGCGTCGACTACCCTCACCCGATGGTGGATCTCAAAGAAAGCCGCCAGGCCGCGCTCGCCGCCTTCGAGCAGATCAAAAAGGTGGGCTGAGCGGCGCCAGCAGATTTTCAAAGGGTTGATATCGGTTCCAGCGGTAAGTCCGGAAGTCACGCTCGTCCGTCGAGACGATGCGTCCATGGCCGAGTGACTCGGCAACGACCACAAGGGACGCGTCGGCGAGATCCATTGGCAAGTCCTGATACTGCTTCATCAGACGCGTGATGCGCGCGAGTTCCCCTTGTCCCAGCGGGAAGATCTCGGAGGCGCCTTGCTGGATTGCGGCCACAAAACGTCGAGCCTTTGCGGGTCCGAGATAGGCGCCAATCAAATGACTCGCTTCGGTGAGGACCGGCCAGGTACAAATGAGCCGTCCGTCATAACCGCTAAGCCATCGACTGGCGGTTTGGTGCCAGCGATCACCGGCATTGAACAGTGCCACCCAGAAGCCGGTGTCAGCGATCACCATTATCCTGATGCTGCAAATGCTCGCGCAGATAGGCCTTGCTCTGGCTGGCCAAATCGGCAGGGCCTTCGCCGCAACCGATCACCCCGCTGCCGGACAAGATGTCCCGGGCCGTTGGCTTTTCCACCATAAGGCTTTGGTAATAATGGTCGATGGCGCGACGCAGCAGATCAGTCCGGCTGATCCCCTCTCTTTCACAAAGGGCCTGGACCTTAGCCGCGTGCTCCGCGCCGATGCGCGCATTGATGCGGATGCTGTGAATTTCACCCATCGAACCACTCCATCCGGTAACCGTATGACAAATCGTATGTCATCACGGGCATCTTGACGAGCGCCACCCATCGGAAGGCCGCCGACTGCTATTATCCCTTGCAGCACTTATCTGAAAGGAACTGCCCGTGCCTCCGGAGCGTTTATACCAAAGCGAACTGACCGGTCTGCCACTGCTGCAGCGCGGCAAGGTCCGCGATGTCTACGCCGTGGATGAGGAAACGCTGCTGGTGGTCACCACGGACCGGCTTTCGGCCTTTGATGTGGTGCTGTCCGACCCGATCCCCGGCAAGGGGGCGGTGCTCACGCGGCTGTCGGATTTCTGGTTCAAACGGCTTGGCGCGCGGCAACCCAATCAGTGCCTGGATCTGCCGCTGGAGGCGGTAATCAGCGACCCGGCCGAGCGCGAGCAGGTGGCCGGCCGGGCGATGATTGTCCGACGGCTGGCGCCGCTGCCCTTCGAGGCCATCGCCCGGGGTTATCTCATTGGCTCGGGCTGGAAGGATTACCAGGCCACCGGCCGGCTGTGTGGGATCACCCTGCCCGGTGGTCTGCGCCAGGCCGACCCGCTACCCGAGCCGATTTTCACGCCCTCGACCAAGGCGGCGGCCGGCGATCATGACGAGAACGTCGCCTTTGACGCGGTGGTCGATCACCTGGGCCGGGATCTGGCCGAGGAGCTACGCCGGGTGACCTTGATGCTCTACACCGAGGCCGCCGCCTATGCCCGCGACCGGGGCATCATCATCGCCGATACCAAGTTCGAGTTCGGCCTCGATGGGGCCGGTCGTCTGGTGTGGATCGACGAGGCTTTGACACCTGACTCGAGCCGCTTCTGGCCGGCGGATGCCTGGCAGCCGGGCACCTCGCCGCCGAGCTTTGACAAGCAGTTCGTGCGCGATTACCTAGAGACCCTGGACTGGGACAAGACCGCACCGGCACCGGCACTGCCCGAAGCCATCATCGAGCAGACCGCCGGGCGCTACCGCGAGGCCGAGACCCGGCTGTGTCACTGAGCCATCCGGGACGGTTCCGCCACCCGGGCGGCTGAGTGTCCCGCCGTTCAGCGGCCGGCGAGCAGTTCGTCGACCTGGACGACTTTCATGGCATTGGTGCCACCGCGCACGCCCGCCAGGTCGCCCTTGGTGATTAACACCCGGTCGTTATCCCCCACCGCCCCACGGGCCTTGAGCTCTTCGACGGCCTCGCGGTTGACCGCCTCGTGCTCGCGCTGCAGCGGATCAAAACCGATCGGATGCACGCCCCGATACAAAGTCACCCGACGGCGGGTCCGGGGCTGCTCGGAGAGGGCATAGATGGGGATTTCGGTGCCGATGCGCGACATCCACATCGCCGTGGCGCCGGATTCGGTCATCGCGGCGATGGCCCGGACCCCCAGGCTGTTGGCCGCCGTGATGGCGGTCTTGGCGATGGCCTCATCCACCCGGTCGAAGTGCACATCGGGCTTGAGCCCGGGATGCGGTCGGGATTCATCGGCATAGGTCTCGGCGCCGACGCAGACCCGGGCCATGGCCGCCACGGTCTCTGCCGGATACTGGCCCATGGCGGTCTCTTCCGAGAGCATGACCGCGTCGGTGCCATCCAGCACGGCGTTGGCCACATCCAGCACCTCGGCGCGGGTGGGCATGGGGTTGTCCACCATCGACTGCATCATCTGCGTGGCGGTGATCACCACGCAGTCGCGTTCGCGGGCCATGCGCATGATGCGCTTTTGCACGCCGGGCAGTTCGGCATCACCGATTTCCACGGCCAGATCACCCCGGGCGATCATCACCGCATCGGCGGCATCCATGATCTCGCCCAGGGCTTCCACCGCCTCGTGGCGTTCGATCTTGGCAACGATGCCGCCATGCCCCCCGGCGGTGCGCAAGAGCTCGCGGGCCTCGTCGATGTCGGCACCATCCCGGGGAAAGGACACCGCGACGTAGTCGGCCTCGAGTTCGGCCGCGAGTTTGATGTCTTCACGGTCTTTGTCGGTGAGCGCGCGCACCGACAAGCCACCGCCCAGGCGGTTGATCCCCTTGCGGTCGGAGAGGCTGCCGCCCACCTCGACGGTGGTATGAATCCGGCTGCCGTCGATGCGCTCGACCTTGAGTTGCACCAGCCCGTCGGCGAGCAACAGGGTATCGCCGGCGGCGACGTCATCCGGCAGCCCCTGGTAGGCCACACCCACCCCTTCGATGCTGCCGGCGTCCCCCGCCAGCGCCGGGTCGAGGAAAAACGCGGCCCCCGCCTCGAGCTCCACCGGGCCATCGGCGAAGCGCTCGATGCGGATCTTCGGCCCCTGCAGATCGCAGAGCATGCCCACCACCCGACCGGCCTGTTCGGCGGCGCTGCGCAGACTCGCTGCGCGGTCGCGGTGTTCATCATGATCGCCGTGGGAGAGGTTCATCCGAACGACATCCACACCGGCATCGACGATGGCGCGCAAATCGGCCGAAGTGCTGGTGGCCGGCCCCAGGGTGGCCACAATCTTGGTCTGCCGTGACATGCCGGCTCCTTTAGCGATCCAGGATGGCCACCGCCGGCAGGGTCTTGCCCTCGAGGAACTCGAGAAAGGCCCCACCTCCGGTGGAGATATAGGAAATCCGCGGCTCGACGCCGTATTTGGCCACCGCCGCCAGGGTGTCCCCCCCGCCGGCGATGGAAAATGCCGGGCTCTCGGCGATGGCCTCGGCCAGGGCACGGGTGCCGTTGCCAAAGGCGTCGATCTCGAACACCCCCACCGGGCCGTTCCAGACCACGGTCCCCGCCTGGCGCAGCCGCTCGGCGTAGGCGGCGGCGGTCTTTGGCCCCACATCCAGGATCATCTCGTCCTCGCCGACCTCATCCACGCCGCGCACCACCGCCTCGGCGGTGTCGCTTACTTCGGTGGCCACCACCACATCCTCGGGAATGGGGATCTCGCCACCGGCGGCCCGGGCCTTTTCCATCAAATCCCGGGCGGTGTCCAGCAGATCCGTTTCCATCAGCGAACGGCCAACGCGATAACCGGCCGCGGCGATAAAGGTATTGGCGATGCCCCCGCCGACGATGAGCTGGTCGACCCGGTCGGTGAGCTGATCGAGGACGGTGAGCTTGGTCGAGACCTTCGAGCCGCCGATGATCGCCACCAGTGGCCGGGCCGGGTGATCCAGCGCCTTGCCCAGCGCCGCCAGCTCGCCGGCAAGCAGCGGGCCGGCGACGGCATCCGGGGCAAACCGGGCAACGCCATGGGTCGAGGCCTGGGCGCGATGGGCAGTGCCAAAGGCATCCATGACAAAAAGGTCACAGAGCGCGGCCATCCGGCGCGACAGGGCCTCGTCGTTGTCGGTCTCACCGGCGTTGAAGCGGACGTTCTCGCAGACCACCAGCTCGCCGGCGTCGGGTGCTGCCTCGCCATCCAGCCAGTCGCGGGCGACGGGGACCGCGCGGCCCAGCAACTCACCCAGGCGTTCGGCCACCGGCGCCAGCGAGGCCTCGGGGTCGAATTGACCGGCCCGGGGCCGGCCCAGGTGGCTCATGACCATGACCCGGGCGTTGGCATCGAGCAGATGCTGCAACGTGGGCAGGGCGGCCTTCAGCCGCGAGTCATCGGCCACCCGGCCGTCCTTGAGCGGGACGTTGAGATCCTCGCGGACCAGCACCCGTTGGCCGGCAACGGCCACATCATCCAGCGTACGAACGGGCATTACTTGGCCTGCATCATCGCCACGGTGGTGTCGAGCATGCGGTTCGAAAAGCCCCACTCGTTGTCATACCAGGCGCAGGCCTTGACCAGGCGCCCGCCCACCTTGGTCAGGGTCGCGTCAAAGGTCGAGGAATGCGCGTCGTGGTTGAAGTCCACCGACACATAGGGCCCATCGCTGTAGGCCAGCACGCCCTTTAACTCGCCCTCGGCGGCGGTCTTGAGGATCTGGTTGACCTCTTCGACGCTGGTATCCCGCGCGGCGATGAACGACAGATCGACGATCGAGACATTGATGGTGGGCACGCGCATGGCATAGCCATCGAGCCGGCCATCGAGCTCGGGCAGGATCAGCCCGACCATGGCCGCTGCCCCCGTTTTGGTGGGAATCTGCGACATGGTGGCACTGCGCGCCCGGCGCAGATCCGAGTGGTAGACGTCGGTGAGCACCTGGTCGTTGGTGTAGGCGTGGATGGTGGTCATCAGGCCCTGTTCGACGCCAATGGCATCATGCAGGGGCTTGACCACCGGGGCCAGGCAGTTGGTGGTGCACGAGGCGTTGGAGACGATGGTGTGCTCGGCCTTGAGCACATCATGGTTGACGCCGTAGACCACCGAGGCGTCCACATCCTTGCCCGCCGGGGCCGAGATCAGCACCTTCTTGGCGCCGCCGGCGAGATGGGCCGAGGCCTTGTCGCGGCTGGCGAAAAGCCCAGTGCACTCGAGCACCACATCCACCCCCAGCTCACCCCAGGGGAGCTTGGCGGGATCCCGCTCGGCGAGGACCTTGATCTCGTCGCCGTTGACCACCAGGTTGCCGTTTTGGACCTCGACCGTGCCGGGGAACCGGCCATGGGCGGTATCCACACGGGTGAGATGGGCGTTGGTCTCGGCGTCGCCGAGATCGTTAATGGCCACCACCCGGATTTCGTCGCTGCGGCCGGCTTCGTAGAGCGCGCGCAACACATTGCGGCCGATGCGGCCGTAGCCATTGATTCCAACCTTGATCGCCATGCTTGGACTCCTGCTTGTTGATCGGATCTTCGCTGATCGCTTGCCTGTGGCAGCCGCCGTTCAGCCGGCGAGCTGCGCCTTGAATGCCGCAACCACCGCCTCGGTGGTCAGGCCCATGTGTTCGTACACCTCGGCCGCCGGCGCCGAGGCCCCAAAACCGTTGAGCCCCACCAGCCCGCGCTCGTCGGCGACAAACGCCCGCCAGCTATCGGGGGCGGCGGCCTCCACCGCAACCCGCACCGTCAGCGCCGGCGGCAACACCGCGTCGCGGTAATCCTGCGGCTGGGCCCGGAACCGCTCGATGCAGGGCATCGAGACGACCCGCACCGGGTGGCCTTCGGCCGCAAGTGCCTCGGCAGCGGCCATGGCCATGCCCACCTCCGAGCCGCTCGCCATGATAACGCCTTGCGCCGTGGTATCGGGATCGTGCAGTACATACCCGCCCCGCCGAATCGCTTCCACCTGCTCGGGCTGTCGCGACTGATGGGGGAGCTTTTGCCGCGACAGCGCCAATGCGCTCGGCCCGGTGGTTCGCTCCAGCCCGGCCTGCCAGGCCACCGCCGTTTCGGTGAGGTCACAGGGCCGCCAGACATCCAGATTGGGGATCAACCGCAGGCTGGGGAGATGTTCGATGGGCTGATGGGTCGGGCCGTCCTCGCCCAGGCCGATGGAGTCATGGGTGTAGACCAGGATGCTGCGCACCCCCATCAGCGCGGCCATGCGCACGGCGTTGCGGGCGTAGTCCGAGAACACCAGAAATGTCCCGGCATAGGGGATGAGCCCACCGTGCAACGCCATGCCGTTCATGATGGCGGTCATGCCGAACTCGCGGACGCCGTAGAAAAGATAATTGCCATCGGCATCATCGGCGGTCACCTGGGTGCAATCCGCCCACCAGGTGTTGTTCGAGCCGGTCAGATCCGCCGAGCCACCCACCAGCTCGGGCAGGTGCGGGCCGATGCCGTTGAGCACCGCCTGCGAGTGCTTGCGGCTGGCATCGTCCTTGCCGTCGGCCTGGGCCGATTCGATCAACGCCGCGGCATGATCGGCAAACCGGGCCGGCAGCTCGCCGGCCATCCGTCGCTCGAAATCGGCGGCAAGCTCGGGGTGGGCCTGGCGATAGGCCGCCAGGGTCTCGCGCCACTGCGCTTCGGCCGCCGCCCCCCGGGCCCGGGCGTCCCAGCCCTGGTAAATGGCATCGGGGATCTCGAATGGCCCGTGGGGCCAGTCCAGGAACTCGCGGGTCGCCTGGATTTCTTCATCGCCCAGCGGGGCGCCGTGGACACCATGGGTGCCGCAGACGTTGGGCGCGCCAAAGCCAATGGTGGTCTTCGTGCAGATCAGCGACGGCCGGTCGGTGACCGCGCGGGCCGCTTCGATGGCGGCTTTCACCGCCTCGGCATCGTGGCCGTCGACATCGGCGACCACATGCCAGCCATAGGCCCGGAACCGCGCCGGGGTGTCATCGGTAAACCAGCCGCTGACCTTGCCGTCGATGGAGATGCCATTGTCGTCGTAGACGCCGATCAGCTTGCCGAGCCCCAGCGTGCCGGCCAGCGAGCAGGCCTCGTGCGAGATCCCCTCCATCAGACAGCCGTCACCGAGAAAGCAATAGGTGTAGTGATCCACCAGATTGTGTCCGGGCCGGTTGAACTGCCCGGCCAGGATGCGCTCGGCGAGCGCCATCCCCACGGCGTTGGCAAGCCCCTGGCCCAACGGGCCGGTGGTGGTCTCGACACCGGGGGTATCCCCGACTTCGGGGTGGCCCGGGGTACCGGCATGGAGCTGGCGGAAGTCCTTGAGCGACTGCATCGGCAGGTCGTAGCCGGTGAGATGGAGCAGCGAGTAGATGAGCATCGACCCGTGGCCATTGGACAGCACAAAGCGGTCGCGGTTGGGCCAGTGGGGATTGGCGGGGTTGTGGCTGAGGTAATCGTTCCACAACACCTCGGCAATGTCGGCCATCCCCATCGGTGCCCCCGGGTGGCCCGAGTTGGCCTGCTGGACGGCGTCCATGGATAGGGCCCGGATGGCATTGGCGAGCTGGCGGCGAGTGGTCATTGGCGGGGTTCTCCGGCGGGGCCTTGGGGTGTTGTGCAAAAACCCGTGATTGTCCAGAACTTCCCGTGTGCAGGCAACCGACGGTATGATCCCCACCATTTTCCGACCAACCACCGCAGGGAGCGGTCGTCTCATCCATGGGTAGTCAGCATCTGTTTACATCGGAGTCGGTCTCGGAGGGCCATCCGGACAAGGTCGCCGACCAGATCTCGGACGCGGTCCTCGACGCGATCATCGCCAAGGATCCGGCCGCCCGCGTGGCCTGCGAGGCCATGGTCAAGACCGGCATGGTGATCGTCGCCGGCGAGATCACCACCTCGGCGTGGATCGATCTGGAAGACCTGGCCCGCCAGACCATTCTCGATATCGGCTATGACAGTGCCGAGGTGGGCTTCGACGGCGCTACCTGTGCCGTGCTCAATGCCATCGGCAAGCAGAGCCCCGACATCAACCAGGGGGTCGACCGGCAGGCGCCGGAAGAACAGGGCGCCGGCGATCAGGGCATGATGTTTGGCTATGCCTGCCGCGAGACCGATGTCCTGATGCCCGCCCCCATCACCTATGCCCACCGGTTGGTCAAGCGCCACAGCGAGATCCGCAACCGCGGGGTCCTGCCCTGGCTGCGGCCGGATGCCAAATCCCAGGTGAGCTTTGTCTACGAGGATGGCGAACCGGTGGCCGTCGACACCATCGTGCTCTCGAGCCAGCACGACGAGACGGTCTCGCAGGCGGATATCAAAGAGGCGGTGATGGAAGAGGTGATCCGCCCAGTAATCCCCGAGCACTGGATCAGCGATCGCACCCGGTTTTTCATCAACCCCACCGGCAAGTTCGTCATTGGCGGACCGGTGGGCGACTGCGGGCTGACCGGCCGCAAGATCATCGTCGATACCTACGGTGGGATGTCGCGGCACGGCGGCGGCGCCTTCTCGGGCAAGGACCCGTCCAAGGTGGATCGCTCGGCGGCCTATGCCTGTCGCTATGTCGCCAAGAACATCGTCGCCGCGGGCCTTGCCGAGAAATGCGAAATCCAGGTGGCCTATGCCATCGGCGTTGCCGAGCCCATGTCGATTTTCGTCGACACCTTTGGCACCGGACGCATCTCCGAGGCGCGGCTGGTGGAACTGGTCCGCGAGCACTTTGATCTACGCCCCTACGGGATCCTGCAGATGCTGGATCTGGTCCGGCCCATCTACCGGCCCACCGCCAGCTTCGGGCACTTCGGGCGCGAAGAGGAAGGGTTCAGCTGGGAGCGGACCGACCGGGCCGAGGCGCTGCGCAGCGCCGCCGGCCTGTAACAACACGGATTACACCCGTTCGGGTGTCGAGGAGCGCTGCACCTTGCCGGCCCGCCGGCAGGGGAGGCTCGGCACCCGGACTTTATCGACAACGGCGCTCGACGGAACACATGGAGTTGAACCATGAACGCTGTCGTTGACACCAAACTGACCGGTTCGGTCATCGCCGATGCCAGCCTCGCCCCCTGGGGCCGGCGCGAGATCGAAATCGCCGAGACCGAGATGCCGGGTCTGATGGCCCTGCGCGAGAAGTACGCCGGCGAGCAGCCGCTCAAGGGCGCGCGGATCGCCGGGTCCATCCACATGACCATCCAGACCGCGGTACTCATCCAGACCCTCGAGGCGCTGGGCGCCGAGTGCCGGTGGGCGAGCTGCAACATCTACTCGACCCAGGATCACGCCGCCGCGGCCATCGCCGATGCCGGCACCCCGGTGTTCGCCTTCAAGGGCGAGTCGCTCGAAGAGTACTGGGAGTTCACCCACCGCATCCTCGAGTGGCCCAACGGCGAGCCCAACATGATCCTCGACGATGGCGGTGACGCCACCCTGGCGGTGACCCTGGGCGCGAAGGCCGAGCAGGATCCGTCGATCCTCGACAACCCGGGCAGCGATGAAGAACGCGCCCTGTTCGCGGCCATCCAGCGGCGGCTCAAGGACAACCCGGGCTTTTATGCCCGCACCCAGGCGGCCATCAAGGGCGTGACCGAAGAGACCACCACCGGGGCCAAGCGGCTTTACGAAATGCAGCAGACCGGCGAGCTGCCCTTCCCGGCGATGAACGTCAACGATTCGGTCACCAAGACCAAGTTCGACAACCTCTATGGTTGCCGCGAATCACTGGTCGACGGGCTGAAGCGGGCCACCGACGTGATGGTCGCCGGCAAGATCGCCGTGGTGGTCGGCTACGGCGATGTGGGCAAGGGTTGTGCACAGAGCCTCAAGGCCCTGGGTGCCAGCGTCTGGGTCACCGAAATCGACCCGATCTGTGCGCTGCAGGCGGCCATGGAAGGCTATCGGGTGGTCACCATGGAAGAGGCCGCGGACAAGGCGGATATCTTCTGCAGCGCCACCGGCAACTACAACGTCATCAACCACGACCACATGGCGGCGATGAAGCACGAGGCGATCGTCTGCAACATCGGCCACTTCGACAACGAAATCGATGTCGCCAGCCTGCGCCAGTACGAGTGGGAGAACATCAAACCGCAGGTCGATCACATCAGCTTCCCGGACGGCAAGAAGATCATCCTGCTCGCCCAGGGCCGGCTGATGAACCTCGGCTGCGCCACGGGCCATCCCAGCTTTGTCATGTCGGCGAGCTTCACCAACCAGGTGCTCGCGCAGATGGCGCTTTTCAACAACGATGGCAGCTACGGCAACCAGGTCTACGTCCTGCCCAAGCATCTGGACGAAGAAGTCGCCCGCCTGCATCTCGAGAAGATCGGCGCCCATCTGACCACCCTGCGCGAAGAGCAGGCGAAGTACATCGGCGTCTCGGTGGATGGCCCGTTCAAGCCCGAGCACTATCGCTACTGAGCCGGCGACCCGGTTGCACGTCACCGGCATCCCACCGGTCGGGTCGGTCATGGACCTGCCCGACTCGGTGGTCCGGCATATCCAGGCCCGTCGACTGCGTTGCAGCGACGGGCTTGTGCTTTTTGATGGCACCGGCGGGGCGTACACCGCCCGGCTCGAGACCCTCGAAAAACGCCACGCCCGGGTCCGGATCGAGGCCTTCTCCCCCCATGAGGCCGAACCCCCGGTGGCCGTGACCATCCTGCAGGCCATCAGCAAGGGCGAGCGCATGGACTATGCGGTGCAAAAGGCCACCGAACTGGGGGTGGCGCGCATCATCCCGGTCATCAGCGCACGCTGTGTGGTCCGGCTCGACGCCGAGCGCTGGGCGAAAAAGCAACGGCACTGGCAGGCCGTGGCCGTGGCTGCCTGCGAGCAATGCGGGCGCAACCGCATCCCGCCGGTCGAAACGCCCTGCGCGCTGGATGCAGCGCTCGCCCAGGTCGATGGCCTGCCGGGGGTGATCTTTGACACCGAGGGCGACTGTGCCGCCCATGACCTGGCACCCGTCACCGAGCTGGCCACCCTGATCGGCCCCGAGGGCGGCCTTGCCCCCGACGAGATTCAGCGGGTGACCGAACGGGGCTGGCAGCGCATCCGTCTGGGCCCGCGCATCCTGCGCAGCGACACCGCCCCGGTTGCGGCCCTTGCCGTCATTCAGACGGTGATCGGGGATCTGGGGTAGGACCGGGCGGGATGGCTTTACTCAGACACCATCCGCTTGCCGTGATCGTCATCGCGCAGCTTTTTGGCACCTCGCTGTGGTTTAGCATCAACGGGGTGTGGTTTTCGCTTGCCGCCGAGCTGGGCCTGACCGAAGGCGACCTGGGCCGGCTGACGCTGAGCGTGCAGGCGGGTTTTATCCTGGGCACGCTGACGCTTGCCGTCACCGGACTGGCGGATCGTTTTCGCGCCAGTCGCATCTTTGCGCTGGCAAGCCTGATCGGCGCGCTGATGAACGCCGGCTTTGTGCTGGCCGCGCCCCACCCGGGCCTGGATGCGGCGCTGCGCTTTCTCACCGGGCTGTGTCTGGCGGGCATCTATCCGCTGGGGATGAAAATGGTCATCGCCTGGACCCCATCCCATGCGGGTGCGGCCCTTGCCTGGCTGGTGGGCATGCTCACCCTGGGCACGGCCACGCCGCATCTGCTGCGCGGCCTGACCCTGGGGCTGCCCTGGGAGTGGGCGCTACTGGGCGCCTCGGCGCTTACCTTGCTGGGCGGGGCGCTTGTCCTGCGGCTGGGCGATGGCCCGCACCTGCCGCCCACCGCCGGGCCGGTTGCCCTGCGCGGCGGGCTGGAGGCGCTGCGCTTGCCGGGGTTCCGGGCGGCCGCCGGCGGTTATTTCGGGCACATGTGGGAGCTCTACGCGGTCTGGATGCTGGTGCCGCTGCTGGTGGCCCGCGAGCTGGCCCGGTTGGATGCAGGACCCGCGCTGGTGCCCATGCTCTCCTGGCTGATCATCGGCATCGGCCTTGTCGGCTGCGTCATTGGCGGGCGCCTCAGCCGGCAGCGCGGCAGTGCCTGGGTCGCGGCCCGGGCGCTTGCCATCTCGGGCGCCCTCTGCCTGGCCTATCCGCTGCTTGCCGCCGTCCAGGCGCCACCTGCCATGCTCATCGCCCTGCTCTTTGTCTGGGGCCTGACGGTGATTGCCGACTCGCCGCAGTTCTCGGCGCTCGCCTCGGCCAACGCACCGGCCGACCGGGTGGGGGCGTCGCTGGCGTTGATGAACGCCGTAGGCTTTGGCCTGACCCTTCCCGCCATCTGGCTGACCAGCCACCTGTGGCCCGGCCAGGGCCCGTGGGTGGTGCTCTGGCTGCTGCCGGGGCCAGTGGCGGGGCTCATCGCCATGCACGGGCAGGGGCGGGGCGGGTCGCCGCAGGCTGCACCCACCGCCCGGTGATCGCCTATACTCAAGTCATGGACAAGACAACAGCCGCCAATGAACTGGACCGTATCCGCGAATACCTCGAGGGGCAGCGCGATATCACCCTGGCCGTGGCATTCGGTTCGATGGCCAGCGGTGATGCCGATACCGACAGCGATATCGACCTCGCCGTCTATTCTGATGCCGGCGCCTTGAGCGCGAAACGCAAACTCGAATTGATCACCGCTCTGGCGGGTATGACGGGCCGGCCTGTCGATCTGGTGGATCTGCGTAACGCCGATGTGCTGATACGGCGCGAAGCACTCACCGGTGGCAAGCGGTTAGTCGCGCGCAATCCGCATGTCCATGGCGACGAGTTAAGTCGCATGGTCATCGATGCCGAGGATTT
>CAJXSH010000019.1 GCA_913061005.1 uncultured Ectothiorhodospiraceae bacterium
TCCACCGTCCGGTCGTTGCCCGAGTCTTCCTCACCCATCCAGCCAAAATGCGCCTCAAAGCCAAGGTGGTCGTTGAGCATGACGCCGGCCATCAACCGGCCGCCGAGCGCCCCCTCCGACTCACCGGCACCCTCGTACTGCCAGGGCATCAACCCGCCGCCGATATAGGCATCTTCGATTAACTGCGCCTCCGAAACGGCCGACACACCCAGCGCGGTGGCAAGCACGAGCGCCTGCAGCTTTCCGTTTTCCAGCATGACTTCCTTCCGTGGTTGGTGGTTATCCACGGTTAGGACCGGACTGCCCCGAGGGAGTGCCGTTTTACGTCGCCGATTCCATCGAATTGCCGAGACGCATCGGAGGTAAGTGGCAAAGATATGGTGGCTACGGGTGGATTCGAACCACCGACCCCATCATTATGAGTGATGTGCTCTAACCAGCTGAGCTACGTAGCCATGCGCAGGGGAGGCAGAAGTATCCAGAGCCGCGGGGTGGCTGTCAAATACCCCTGCCCCGCGACTAGACGTTGAACCGGAAGTGACAGACGTCCGCTTCCTGCATGACGTAATCCTTTCCTTCGAGGCGCATCAGCCCCCGCTCCTTGGCCGCTTGCTCACTGCCGGCGTCGAGGTAGTCGTCATAGCCGATCACCTCGGCGCGAATGAAGCCGCGCTCGAAATCGGTATGGATACGCCCCGCCGCCTGGGGCGCCGTGGCCCCGCGACGGACCGTCCAGGCCCGCACCTCTTTGGGGCCGGCGGTAAAAAAGGTCAGCAGATCAAGCAGCTGATAGCCGCGGCGGATGAGACGGTTCAACCCCGGCTCCTCCAGCTCGTAGGCGCTGAGCATCTCGTCGAGCTCGGCCTCATCGAGCTGCGAGAGTTCCGCCTCGATGCCGGCGCATAGCGCCACCACCAGCGCGTTCTCTCTGGCCGCCAGCGACTCGACCGCGGCAAGATGCGGATTATCCTCAAACCCGTCCTCATCGACATTGGCAACATAGAGCACCGGTTTGGCGGTCAGCAGGTGCAGCTCGCGCACCACCTCGGCCGCCGCCTCTGACAGCGTCTGGGCCCGCACCGGAATGCCCTCGTCCAGCGCCCCGGCCATGGCTCGCAGGGCGTCACGGGCCGCGATCGCCGCCTTGTCGCCGGATTTGCTGCGCTTTTCGTAGCGCTCCGCCGCCCGCTCGACCGCATCCAGATCGGCCAGAAGCAGCTCGGTATTGATGGTCTCGATATCGCCCAGCGGGTCGACCCGGCCTTCGACATGATGGACGTCGTCGCTTTCAAAGCAACGCACCACATGGGCGATGGCATCGGTCTCGCGGATATTGGCCAGAAACTGGTTACCCAGCCCTTCCCCGCGCGAGGCGCCGGCCACCAGACCGGCAATGTCGACGAACTCCATGGTGGTGGGCACCGTATTCTCGGGCTTGACCAGTGAGGCGAGCTTTGCCAGGCGGGTGTCCGGCACGGGAACAATCCCCACATTGGGGTCGATCGTGCAGAACGGGTAGTTCTCGGCGGGAATCTCGTTACGGGTCAGGGCGTTGAAGAGCGTCGACTTGCCCACGTTGGGCAGCCCGACGATACCGCATTTAAATCCCATCACTCGCCTCGCGGTTGTGTATGCAGAAGTTGCTGGGCGCGGTCCCAGTCCCCACTGGCAAGCGCCGGTAAAAGGCCCAGCAGTTCATCGATGCCCGCATCGATGGCGGCCCGCTCGGCCTTCGATGGCCCGTTGAGCACATAGCGGATCACCTCGCGACTCGCCCCCGGGTGCCCCACGCCAATCCGGATCCGGGCAAAATCCCGACTGCCCAGCGCCGCGATGATGTCGCGAAGCCCATTATGCCCGCCGTGGCCGCCGCCCCGCTTGAGCCGGACCGACCCCGCCGGCAGATCGATCTCATCATGCACCACCAGAATGGCGCCCGGGTCGATCCGGTGAAACCGGGCACAGGCCGAGACCGCCCGGCCGCTGTGATTCATATAGGTGGTCGGGCAGAGCAGGTGGGCATCGACGCCCTCACGGCGCCAGCGGGCCGTTTTGCCATGACATTTGCGATCGGCCGACAAACCAAGACCCTCGCGCTCAGCCAGGGCCTCAACCAGCCAGAAACCGGCATTGTGACGGGTGGCGGCGTAGTTGGGCCCGGGATTGCCCAGGCCCACGATCAGGCGGAACGGCGTTGCCATCTCGCGTGCACCGCCGCCCGGGGCCTAGCCCTCGTCGCCGGCCGCCTCCTCGCCACCGGCTTCGCCCCCTTCGGCCGCCTCGCCCCCTTCATCGGCTTCATCCGACTCTTCCACCGCCTTGCGGGGGGCATTGATGCTGACCAGTACCGGGTCGTGATCGGTCTCGGGGTCGAGCCCCGGAAAGACAACGCCCTCGGGTGGCGTGATGTCCGAGAGGTGCAGCGATGCACCCAGTTCCAGCTCGGCAATATCCACATCAATGGCCGTGGGCAGGTCTTCGGGCATGCATTCGACCTCGACCTCGATGAGGTCGTGATGAACGACACCGCCGCCGAGCTTGACCCCGACCGCATCCTCCTGGTTGAGGAAATGCAGCGGCACGCTCTGGCGCATCTTCTCGCCCGCCTTGATCCGCAGCAGATCCATGTGGCTGACCAGCGGTTTGAAGGGGTGACGCTGCAGGTCCTTGAGGATCGCCTTTTCGGCGCGCTTGCCCTTGACCTTGACATCGAGGATCTGCGAGAAGAAGGCCTCTTCGCGCATCAGGCGCAGCACCTGCTCTTCGTCAAAGGCCAGACTGACCGGCTTTTTGCCGGCGCCATAGAGGATGCCGGGAATCTGCTTCGCACGACGCAGGCGGCGGCTCGCACCCTTGCCCTGGTCCTCGCGAGGCAGTGCATCCAGTTTCAGTTCCACACTCATTTGCAATCGTTCCTGTTTTCAGGCCCCCGCGACCAGGGGCTGTGGCTGGATCAGTCGACGAACAGCTCGCTGACCGATTCATCGTTGTTCACCCGCCGCATGGTCTCGGCGAGCATTTCCGCCAGCGAAAGCTGACGAATCTTGGCGCAGGCACGGGCCGGCTCCGACAGCGGGATACTGTCGGTGACCACCAGCTCGTCCAGATGACTGTTCGACACCCGCTCGATGGCGGGCCCGGAGAGCACCGGGTGGGTGATGTAGGCTGCCACTTTGCCGGCTCCCCGCTCCTTGAGTGCCATGGCGGCCTGGCACAGTGTGCCAGCGGTATCGATGATGTCATCGACAATGATGCAGGTCTTGTCCTCGACATCCCCGATGATGTTCATCACCTCAAGCTCGTTGGCCCGGGGCCGGCGCTTGTCGATGATGGCCAGATCAGCGTTGTCCAGCCGCCGGGCGACCGCCCGGGCGCGCAGCACGCCGCCCACATCCGGCGAGACGACGATCTTGTCCGGATGGGTTTGCCGCCAGATATCGCCAAGCAGCACCGGCGAGGCGTAGACATTGTCCACGGGAATATTGAAAAAGCCCTGGATCTGGTCGGCATGCAAATCGACGGTGATCACCCGATTGATCCCCGCCGTGGTGATCATGTCCGCCGCCAGCTTGGCGGTGATCGGCACCCGCTGAGAGCGCTGCCGGCGGTCCTGCCGGGCATAGCCGTAGTACGGCACCACCGCCGTGATCCGTGCCGCCGACGAACGCCGCAGCGCATCGGCGATCACCAGCAGCTCCATCAAGTTGTCGTTGGTCGGGGCACAGGTGGGCTGGATGATGAAAACGTCGTGGCCGCGGACATGTTCGTTGATCTCGACCTGGACCTCGCCGTCGCTGAAGCTGCTGACCAGCGCGTCCCCCAGACGGATTTTCAGATGCGAGGCCACTGCCCGGGCCAATGCGGGGTTGGCGTTCCCGGAGAACACCATCATGCTTCCGTTTTCCATGACGCCGACACTCTGTGGTGGCTGTGGAAATGGCTGGGGCGGCAGGATTCGAACCTGCGAATCCGGGGATCAAAACCCCGTGCCTTACCGCTTGGCTACGCCCCAGTCGTCAGTGCCCTTCTTCGGCCTGCAGTCGATCGAGCAGGGGCGATTGATTCCATGGCCGGCACACCCAGACATCTCCCAATGCCTCGACACCCGCCGCCGCCCGCTGCGCGGCCTCCTGCGTCTCGAATCCGGCAAAAAGACAGCCGCCGGTGCCGGTCAGCATGCCTGGCGCATACGCCCCCAGGCTGTCGAGCGCCGCCCCGATCTGTGGGAAGCGCCGCCTGACCACCGACTCGCAGTCATTTCGACCAAGGCCGGATTCGAAGCCGCGTATTGTTATATGGGCACCGTGGCGTGTCAATTTGGGGTCGGTGAAAACCGCCCGGGTCGACACCGGCACCCCCGGGTCAACGACCACCAGCCACGGGCGGTCGACGGCAACGGGTGTCAGGACATCACCCACGCCCTCGGCCCAGGCCGCATGCCCGCGGATGAACACCGGCACATCGGCACCCAGGCCGATGGCCAGTGCCTGCAACCGCGCCTCACCCAGATGGGTCCCCCAGAGATGATCCAGCGCCACCAGCGTGGTCGCTGCATCCGACGATCCCCCGCCCAGGCCGCCTCCGGTGGGGATGCGTTTTTGCAGATGAATACGCGCCCCGGCGGTCACCCGGGCCTCGCGCTGGAGGGCGCGGGCGGCCTTGACCACCAGATCATCCGCCGCCGGCAGCCCCGCCAGGCCGCCGGTGCGCGCAATGTTGCCGTCGGCCGTGACCCGGAAGTCGAGTTGATCAACGGGCTCGATGAACTGAAAAAGCGTCTGCAGCTGGTGATAGCCATCGGGTCGCTGCCCGGTGATATGCAAAAACCGGTTGATCTTCGCCGGGGCGGGCCAGTGTTTTGACCACGCCGTCATGGCGGGACCTGCCATTCGCGGATGCGGACCCGCAGCCGCAGCCCATCGCCGATCACCGACAGCCGATGGGGCAGCCGATAGGCGTCCACGTTCCGGTAGTCGCCCAGGGTGACCGCCCAACCGGCTTGTCGGTAAGCCAGGGCATCCCCCTCGGGTGCAACCGTGACCCGCCCGCCGATCCCGGGCACGGGCCGGCCGACGATCCACCATCGCAGATGGCGCAAGGGCAGATCGAAGCCGGTCAGGCGCGCCAGCAGAACGCGGGGGTCTTCACCGCGGTAGGTGCGGCCATCGGCAAGGGTCAGGCGCACGCCACCGGCCGCCCCCTCCAGGCGGGTGGCGCCGGCGCCCAGCGCCCCGCGCAGCAGCAAGCGCCAGCGCTGTGGACTATGCCGCCAGCTGACCGCAGCGCTCGCCCCCTCGCCATCCACCGCCAGCGCCGCCCGCGCCGACAAGGCCCATTCGTCGGGCGCGTCGGGCGTTGGAAAGTCACTCAGCGACTGCGCTCGACCGGCATCCGGCGGGGCCGGTGGCGCAATGGCACATCCGCTCAGGGCCACGACCATCAGCACCAGCAACGCAGCCTTCATGATCGTCAGTCATCCAGCCGCTGGATGGTCTCGGTGAGCACCGGGTGGTCCGGTTGGCGCTCGATGGCGTCCTGCCAAACGGCACGGGCCTTGTCACGCTGTCCCAGCACCCACAGCACTTCGCCCAGATGGGCGGCGATCTCGGCATCACCCCCCGTCCGCTCGTGGGCCCGGCGCAGGTACGGCAGCGCCTGTTCCGGCTGCCCGGCGCGAAACGCCGCCCACCCCATGCTGTCGATAATGGCCGGGTCATCCGGCGCCAGGGCGTAGGCCTTTTCAATCAGCGCCCGTCCCTCCTCGATCCGATCGGTCTCATCCACCAGGGTATACCCCAGTGCATTCAGCGCCCGGGCGTCTTCCGGATTCTGGCGAATAATGAACCGCAGATCGGCCTCGGCATCGGCGAGCCGGTCCATGCTGATCCGGGTGATGGCGCGGCCATACCGCAGATCGGTATCCCGGGGATAATCGGCGACCGCGCGGTCGAGGACCGCGATACTCCGCTGCATCTGGCCCTGGCGACGCCAATACTCACCCTCGAGCAGCAGGCCGCGCCGCCGCAGGGCGGGGGACTGCTTCTGCAGCCGGTTGAGTGATGAGAGCACCAGGTCGCGATCGCCGGCTTCCATGGCAAAGGCCGTCGCCCGCAGCAAAAACCCCGGGTCCTCGATCCCGGCATCAAAAAGGCTTCGGTAGGCAGCAAGCGCCGCCTCATCCCGCCCCAGGGCCAGCAACGCATCCAGCCGCAAAAGCCTCGCCGGCAGCCAATCGCCGCGGGCTGCCAGGGTTTGCTCGACGGTGGTCAAAGCCCGCCGGGGCTGCCCCTGGGCCAGGGCGACACGGGCCAGCCCCAGTCGGGCGGCATCGCTTTGCGGGTAGGCATCGGCAAGCCGCTGGGCGACGTCAAGGGCCGCGGGCGGCAATTGCTGATCGAGCAACAGGCCGCCGATCCGGCCCATGGCGGCTTCGCGATCGGCCGAGCGGCTGGGCAGACTGCGCCGAAACGCTTCAAAAGCCCGCTCTGCCTTGCCGGCCCGAACCGCCAGCAAGCCGGCCAGGCGATTGGCGGGCCCGCTTTCGGGGGCAACGGCCACCCAACGCTGCACCAGCGTCTGACTGGCGGCCGTATCGCTGGCGGCCATGGCGAGCTCTGCCCCCCGGGCCAGCACGGCCGGGGCCTTGATGGCCGCCGCCGCGCGGGCGTAGCGCTGCGCGGCGAGTTGTTGACGACCGCCCGCGGCCGCCATCTCGGCGGCCAGGACGGTGACCAGGGTTGGATCCTGGTCATCCGCGGCCGTGGCCGGTGCGGGCACAAGCCGGGTATCGGCGCGGCGGTCCACCGGCACCGGCGCCTCGCCGGGGGTGGCACAGCCGGCGAGAAACAGCAGAACCAGCAACACCGCCGGCAGCGCGCCGGGCCCGGGGTCGCGATGACTGCGGTGCGAATTAGCCGATATGCCCATCAACGCCTACTATACTTGCCTTACAACAGTGCTGCCCTACAATCTGCCCCGTTCCAGTCAACCGGATCTCCATGCCTGTCATCGCCCTGGGCCTCAACCACCAATCTGCCCCCCTGGATATCCGGGAACGGGCGGTCATACCCGCCGATGACCTCGAGGCGGCCATGGCCCGTCTGGCCGCGCTGCCATCGCTGCACGAGGCCGCGGTGCTGTCGACCTGCAACCGCCTCGAGGTGTATGCCGTCGTCGACGACGCCCATCAGGGCGATGCCATCCAGCAATGGCTGGAGCAAGAGCGCGATCTGCCATCGGGATGGATGACCCCGCATCTGTATCGACTCTCGGGGCCGGATGCCGTTCAGCATCTCCTGCGGGTGGCGGCGGGTCTGGACTCGCTGGTACTGGGCGAGCCACAGATCCTCGGCCAGGCCAAACTGGCCTATCGCTCGGCGGCCCAGGCAGGGCTTCTGGGCCAGATCCTCGATCGACTCTTCCAGCATGCCTTTGCCGTGTCCAAACGGGTTCGCCACGAGACCGCCATCGGCGCCCATCCCGTCTCGGTCCCCTACGCCGCGGTCACCCTGGCGCGTCAGATCTTCGGCGATCTTTCGACGCTGCGGACGCTTTTGATCGGCGCCGGCGAGATGATCGAGCTGGTCGCGCGTCATTTCCACGAACAGGGCATGCGCCAGATCACCATAGCCAATCGAAGCGCCGCGCCGGCCCGGACCATCGCCGCGGAATGCCACGGCCAGGCCATCCCCCTTGAGGCCATCGCCGATCACCTGCCGCAGGCGGATATCGTTGTCGCCTGCACCGGCAGCGACACGCCGATTGTCAGTCACGATATCGTCGCCCGTGCGCTGCGGGATCGCCGCTATCAGCCGATGTTCATGGTCGATCTGGCGGTCCCCCGGGATATCGAGCCACGCACCGAGCAACTGCGGGATGTCTATCTGTACACTGTGGATGACCTGCGCGATGTCATCGATCGCAACATCCGCTCGCGGGCCGCGGCGGCCGCCGAGGGCGAAGCGCTGGTAGCCGAGCAGTCGGCCCGCTTCATGGACTGGATCCACACGCTGGCAGCGGTCGAGAGCATTCGGCACTTTCGCCATCGCGGCGAGCGCCTGCGCGATATGGAGCTGGCCCGGGCCAACCGCGAACTGGCCAGCGGCCAACCGCCCGAGGCGGTGCTCGATGCACTCGCCCGGCGCCTCACCCGCAAGCTGCTGCATGCCCCGACCATCGGTCTGCGGGACGCGGCCCGCGATGGCGAACCCGACACACTGGAGAAGGCCCGGCAGACGCTGGGGCTGGACAACGACGATGACCGGAGCGGCTCATGAACGCCACCCTGCGACGCAAGCTGCAACAACTGCTCGAGCGGCATGAGGAAATCGAGGGTCTGCTCGCCGACCCCGATGTGATTGCCGACGCCGGCCGTTTCATGAAGCTCTCGCAGGAGTACGCACGCCTCGAACCGGTGGCGCGGCATGTGGCCGAGTTTGAACAGACCGAAGAAGACCTTCGGGCCGCTGAGGAGATGCTCGCCGAAGCGGACGAGGAGATGCGCACGCTCGCCACCGAAGAGGCCGATCAGGCGCGGCAACAGCTCGAAGCACTCGAGCTGACCCTCAAGCAGCTGATGCTGCCACGTGACCCCAACGATGAGCGCAACATCTTTTTGGAGATTCGCGCCGGGACCGGCGGGGATGAAGCGGCGTTGTTTGCCGGTGATCTGCTGCGCATGTATCTGCGCTACGCCGAGCAACGCGGCTGGCAGACCGAGATCATCAGCGAGAGCCCCGGCGAGCAGGGCGGCTACCGCGAAGTCGTCGCCCGGGTCGCCGGGCAGGATGTCTACTCACGTCTTAAGTTCGAATCCGGCGCCCACCGCGTCCAGCGCGTTCCGGCCACCGAATCCCAGGGGCGGATCCACACGTCGGCCTGCACCGTCGCGGTCCTGCCCGAAGCCGATGCAGTGGATGAGATCACCATCAATCCGGCCGATATCAAGGTGGATACATTCCGCGCATCCGGCGCGGGTGGCCAGCATGTCAACAAGACCGACTCGGCGGTTCGGGTGACCCATCTGCCCACCGGTGCGGTGGTGGAATGCCAGGAGGAGCGCTCCCAGCACAAGAACCGGGCCAAGGCGCTCTCGCTGCTGCAAGCCCGTTTGATGGATCAGCAGCGCGATGCCGCGGCGACCGAGCGCAGCGAGACACGCCGTTTACTGGTGGGCAGTGGCGACCGGTCGGAGCGGATCCGGACCTATAACTTTCCGCAGGGCCGGGTCACCGACCACCGCATCAACCTGACGCTCTACAAGCTCGAAGAGACACTGATGGGCCATCTCGACCCGATCGTCGATCCACTGGTCAGCGAATACCAGGCCGACCAGCTCGCGGCCCTCGCCGAGGCGTAGCCCGTCGTCCCCGTCAGGCGACCCGCTGCTTTTCGCGGATCTCCTCAAGGGTTTTGCAGTCGACGCACAACGTCGCCGTGGGGCGGGCTTCCAGACGCCGCAGACCAATCTCTACCCCGCACTGATCGCAGAATCCGTAGTCATCCTTGCGGATGCGCTCCATGGTCTTGTCGATCTTGCGGATGAGCTTGCGTTCGCGGTCGCGGGTGCGCAACTCGAGGGCGAATTCCTCTTCCTGGGTGGCCCGGTCGGCCGGGTCGGCATAGTGGTTGGCGTCGTCGCGCATGTGGCTGACCGTGCGCTCCACCTCTTCCTGCAGCTGCTTTTTCCAGGCCTCGAGAATGGCCTGGAAATGCGCCAGCTGCGCCTCGTTCATGTACTCTTCACCCTCGGCGGGCTGGTAGGGCTCTATCCCCCGAACGGGCAGCGAAGCCTTGTCGGTCATGGTCTACCTCCATTTGATCGAGGGCTGATTCAACCCGCCGCGGCCGGCTTGGTCAACCCCTTGTAAGCGCTCCGGCGGTCAGGCGACACGCGCCCGAAGGGCGTGCTGCAACTTCTCCGCCGCGTCCTTGAGCATGGATTCGGTGGTTGGCCAGTCAATGCAACCGTCGGTAATGGACACGCCATACGCCAGCTGGTTCGGATCGTCGCCCAGCTTCTGATTCCCCCAACCGATATTGCTCTCGATCATCACCGCAACGATTGACTGGTTGCCCTCGAGCACCTGGTTGACCAGGTTTTCCATGACCAGCGGCTGCAGCCCCGGGTCCTTGCTGGAGTTGGCGTGGCTGCAGTCAACCATGAGCCGCGTCGACAGCCCGGCGTCGGCCAGGGCTTTCTCGCAGAGGGCGATGCTCACCGAATCGTAATTGGGCTGGTCGCCGCCACGCAGCACCACGTGGCCATAGCGATTGCCGGCGGTGCGGATGATGGCCGAGCGCCCCTCCTGCTGGGTGATTCCCAGAAAGCTGTGCGGGTTGGCCGCCGAGCGCATGGCGTTAATGGCCACATCCAGACTGCCGTCGGTCCCGTTTTTAAAGCCCACCGCCGTGGACAGGCCACTGGCCATCTCGCGATGGGTCTGGGACTCGGTGGTCCGTGCCCCGATCGCCGTCCAGCTGATCAAATCGCCCAGATACTGCGGGGTGATGGGATCCAGCGCCTCGGTGCCGGCGGGCAGGCCCAGCTCGGCGAGGAACAGCAACAGCTCCCGGGCCCGGCCCAGGCCCGCCTCGATGTCGAAGCTGTCATCCATGCGCGGATCGTTGATCAGCCCTTTCCAGCCCACCGTGGTCCGGGGCTTTTCGAAATACACCCGCATGACGATGAAAAGCGAATCCGAGAGTTCATCATGCAGCGCTTTCAGGCGACGAGCGTAGTCCTTGGCGGCCTCGACATCGTGAATCGAACACGGCCCCACCACGGTGAGCAGCCGCGGGTCACGGCCATCCAGGATGGCCTCGACCGCCGCACGACCCCGCTCGACCGTCTCGCGACCGGCCGGCGACAGCGGCTGCCGGGCCTTGATCTCCGCCGGGGTCGGCAGGGGCTCCTGGGCCAGCACATTCAGGTTGTCGATGGGTGCATCACTCATGATCCGGTCCAACTTTTCGTTATCGCCGCACAAACCCCAATAGTAGCCTTCGACAGGGCAAATCGCCATGCCGGCGGCTGCTTCCGCGCCCCGCCCGTCTGATATCCTGTGTTGCGGATAGTCCGGAGGATCGCATCATGGCCATTGACCGCAAACTGCTCGATGTCATCTGCTGCCCGGTGACCAAGCAACCGGTACGCCAGTTAAGCGGTGAAGAGCGTGACGCGCTCAACGGCAAAATCCGCGACGGCGACGTGGCCTATCAGGACGACACCCCGGTCGACACCCCCCTCGATGAGGGCCTGATCACCCTGAACGAAGAGCGGGTCTATCGCGTTGACGACGGCGTCCCGGTCATGCTCGAGGAAAGGGCCATTAATCTGCGCGCCGCCGGGCTGAAGTGAAGTCGACAGCCACCCTGGGCGACCTGCGCCAGTGGGCCATCGCAACACTGACCGACGCCAGCCCGAGCCCGGTCGCCGATGCGGACCGTCTGCTGACCACCGCGACCGGCGCGGATGCAGCCGCGCTTCGGGCCTTTCCCGAGCGAATCCCCGCAGCCGCGGCACAGCAGCAGTTCCAGGCATGGATTGGCCGGCGTCGACAGGGAGAACCCGTTGCCTACATCCTCGGTGAGTGGGGCTTTATGGATCTGGACCTCGCCATCGATCGCCGCGCACTCATCCCCCGACCCGAGACCGAGCATCTGGTCGAAGCCGCCCGAGCCGTGTGTGGCCAGCGGATCCTGGACGCCGGCACCGGCTCGGGCTGTATCGCCATTGCCCTTGCGCGGGCACGGCCCGATGCGGCCATCGACGCCGTCGACCGGTCCGCCGATGCCATCAGCCTGGCCCGGGCCAATGCCGAGCGGCTCGGCACCCCATGGATTCGGTTTTTGATCGGCGACTGGTACACCCCACTCGGCGCCCGCCGCTATGATGTCATTGTCGCCAATCCGCCCTACATCGGCGCCGACGAGCCAGAAATCCACCAGGGCGACCTGCGTTACGAGCCCCGCGAGGCGTTGATCGCCGACGCCGACGGCCTGGCGGCACTGCAAGCGCTGATCAGCGGTGCACCGGCCCATTTGACCCCCGGCGGCTGGCTGTGGCTCGAGCATGGCCACCGCCAGGGCGAGGCGGTCAGGGGCCTGTTGCAGATCCATGGCTTCGACGCCATCGAGACCCGGCGTGATCTGGCCGGCCGGGAGCGGGTCACCGGCGGCC
The DNA here is from genome assembly GCA_913061005.1 of uncultured Ectothiorhodospiraceae bacterium. GTDB lineage: Bacteria > Pseudomonadota > Gammaproteobacteria > Nitrococcales > Nitrococcaceae > Spiribacter > Spiribacter pallidus. Next base: position 12,182 of record CAJXSH010000019.1, read on the forward strand.
GCCTGCAAGGAGAGGATCGGTGAACGACGAACAACTGATGCGCTACAGCCGGCAGATCATGGTGCCGGGGTTCGATCTGCCCGGCCAGGAGGCCCTGCTCAACAGTCGGGTCCTCATCATCGGCCTGGGGGGGCTGGGCTCGCCCGCCGCGCTCTATCTGGCCGCCGCCGGCATTGGCCATCTGACCCTGGCGGATTTTGACCACGTCGAGCTCACCAACCTGCAGCGTCAGATCATCCATGGCACACCGGACATCGGCCGGGCAAAGACCGATTCGGCCCGAGAGCGCCTGGCGGCCATCAACCCGGATGTGGATATCACCACCGTCGAGGCTCGACTGGATGCGGCAAGCCTTGCCGAGCTGGTCGCCACGGTTGACCTGGTGGTGGACGGCAGCGACAACTTTGCCACCCGCTTCGCGGCCAACGCCGCCTGCGTTGCCGCCGGTCGGCCGCTGGTCTCGGGGGCGGTCATCGGCATGGACGGCCAGATTGCCGTGTTTCGGCCGGATCAGGGCGGCCCCTGTTACCACTGCGTCTATCCGGATACCGGCGAAGAGGCGCAAAGCTGCAGCGAAACCGGCGTCCTCGGGCCGCTGACCGGCGTGATCGGCAGTCTGCAGGCGGTCGAGGCGGTGAAGGTCCTCTCCGGCCTGGGGCAGCCGTTGGCAGGCCAACTCCTGGTGGTGGATGCCCTGGGTCAGAACTGGCGGCGGCTGACCCTTGCCCGTGACCCGGACTGCCCGGTCTGCGGCCGAAGCTGACCCGGCGGGTCAGTGAGAGGTATCGCTTGGCGCGGCCCGGGTCGTCGGGTCGACGCAGAGGGCTTCCACATCCACCGCGTCAAAGCGATAGGGTTCGTTGCAGAAGTCGCAGTGAACCTGGATCTGGCCCTGTTCCGCCAGGGTTTCGCGCAGCTCGTCGGCGCCCAGACTGCGAAGCATATCGGCCACCCGCTGTCGCGAGCAGCGACAGCCAAAGCGCAGTGGCGATGGCTCGAAAAGACGGATGTCCTCTTCGTGGAAAAGGCGGTGGAGCACCGCATCGGCGCTGAGTTCGCGAAGCTCGGCGCCGGTGACCGTGGCGGCCAGCTGACCGGCCCGCTCCCAGGCGTCCTCATCCCGCGCCGGGCCGCCGTCGGGCCCGGGCAGGCGCTGCAGCAGCAGACCGGCGGCCCGCTCGGGGTCAGCGGACAGCCAGACGTGGGTCGGCAGCTGCTCGGATTCGGCAAAGTAATGCTCCAGCGCCGCCGCCAGGCTCCCGCCCGATAGATCGACAATCCCCTGGTAACGCTCGCCGCCGTCTTCGGGCTCGATGGTGATCGCCAGTGTGCCCTGACTCGCTTGCTCATCCAGCCGCGCATTGGCAGGGACTTCGCCACGGGTTCGGGCCATCGCCCGCATGGTGCCGTCGCTGCCGACCTGGATGAGCAGCAGCGACAGCGGGCCTGTGGATTGCAGCTGCAGTGTCAAGGCACTGGGGTATTTGAGCGTGGCCGCCAGCAGCGCGGCCGCCACCAGCCCTTCGCCCATTAACTGCTGAACCGCCGGGCTCTGCTCGCTGCGGCCGATGATCTGCCGATAGGCCGCATCCAGCTGGGCGATTTCGCCACGGACATCGGCCCGGTCAAAGATGAACCGCTGAATCTGATCCGCCATGCGGGGGTCAGCCATCCAGACGCTGTTTGAGGATCTGGTTGACCTGCTGTGGATTGGCCTTGCCGGCCGATGCCTTCATCACCTGGCCAACAAAAAAGCCCATGAGCTTGGTCTTGCCGGCACGGTACTGCTCGAGCTGCTCGGGGTTGGCGGCGATCACCTCATCCACCATGGCCTCGATGGCGCTGCTGTCTGTGACCTGCTTGAGCCCGCGGGCCTCGATGATGGCGTCGGCATCACCCTCACCCGCCCAGATGGCCTCGAAGACCTCCTTGGCGATCTTCCCCGAGATGGTCTCGTCACTGATACGCCGCAGCAGCCCGGCCAGGGTCTCGGCGCTGACCGGGCTGTCGGCAATATCCAGACCGGCCCGGTTGAGGGCGCCGGCCAGCTCGCCCATCACCCAGTTGGCCGCCAGCTTGGCGTCGCCGCAGCCACTGACCACCGCCTCGAAATAATCCGCCATCTCTCGACTGGCGGTCACCACACCGGCGTCATAGTCGGGCAGGCCATAGTCGGTCACAAACCGGCTGCGGCGGGCATCGGGCAGCTCCGGTAGTTCTTCGCGCACCTGGTCGATCAGTGCCGGGGTGATCTCCAGCGGCAGCAGATCCGGGTCGGGGAAGTAGCGATAATCGTTGGCCGCCTCCTTGCCGCGCATCGACCGTGTCTCGCCACGGTCGGGGTCGAACAGCCGGGTCTCCTGGATGACCGCGCCCCCCTCCTCGATGAGCTCGATCTGGCGCTCGATCTCGAAGTTGATGGCCCGCTCGACAAAGCGGAACGAGTTGAGATTCTTGAGCTCGGATCGGGTGCCGAACTCGCTCTGCCCGACCGGCCGGACCGAGACATTGGCATCACACCGAAAGCTGCCCTCCTGCATGTTGCCATCACAGATACCGAGATAGCGCACCAGCGAGTGCATCTTTTTCATGTAGGCGACCGCCTCGCGGGCCGAGCGCAGATCCGGTTCCGAGACGATCTCGAGCAGCGGCGTCCCGGCCCGGTTGAGGTCGATGCCGCTCATTGTCCCGAATCCGTCATGCAGGCTCTTGCCGGCATCCTCCTCGAGATGGGCGCGGGTGACCCCGATGCGCTTGCGGCTGCCGTCATCCAGATCGATATCCAGATGCCCCGGGCCGACCACGGGGATTTCGTACTGCGAGATCTGATAGCCCTTGGGCAGATCGGGATAGAAGTAATTCTTGCGCGCAAACACCGACCGGCCCGCCACCTGGGCATCCAGTGCCAGCCCCAGCCGCACGGCGTAGCGCACGGCTTTTTCGTTGAGCACCGGCAATACCCCCGGCATGCCAAGATCCACGGCGCAGGCCTGGGTGTTGGCCTCGGCGCCGTAGGCCGTGGAGGCGCCGGAGAAAATCTTGGTGTTGGTGGCCAGCTGCGCGTGCAACTCGAGCCCGATGACTGCTTCCCACTCCATCGTTGCTATGCCTCCGGCGACGGCCGTTGCTTGTGCCAGTCGGTGAGCTGTTGAAAGCCATGGGCGGCGCCCAGCAGACGGGCCTCATCAAAATGATTGCCGATGAGCTGCATCCCGACCGGCAGACCATCGCTCTGGCCGGCCGGAATCGACAAAGCCGGCAGCCCGGCGAGGTTCACCGCAATGGTAAAGATATCCGATAGATACATCTGCACCGGATCATCGGCCTTCTCGCCGATCGCGAAGGCCACCGACGGCGCCGTGGGCCCGGCGATCACATCCACCTGTTCGAAGGCCCGGGCAAAATCGTCGCGGATCATGCGTCTGACCTGCTGCGCCTTGAGGTAGTAGGCGTCGTAATAACCCGCCGACAGCGCATAGGTCCCGACCATGATGCGTCGCTTGACCTCTTCGCCAAATCCTTCGCCCCGGCTGCGTTTGTACAGATCTTCCAGATCCCGGGGCTCGGCGCAGCGATGGCCATAGCGCACCCCGTCGAAGCGGGACAGGTTCGAGGATGCCTCGGCCGGGGCGATGACATAGTAGACCGGCACCGCCAGACCGCTATTGGGCAGCGAGATCTCGCGCGGCTCGGCCCCGGCCTCGCGCAGGGCTTCGATGGCCTGCTGAACGGCCGTGGCCACCCCGGCATCCATGCCTTCGGCATTGAAGTACTCCCGGGGCAGGCCCACCCGCAGGCCCTTGAGGGAGTGGTTGCCAAGGGCGGCCCGATAATCGGTGACCGGCTCGTCGGCACAGGTCGAATCACGGCGGTCGAACCCGGCCATCGCCGTTAACATGATCGAAAGATCCTCGGCCGTGGCGGCCATGGGGCCGGCCTGATCCAGACTCGAGGCAAAGGCGATCATCCCGTAGCGCGATACCCGGCCGTAGGTGGGCTTGAGCCCGCTGATGCCGGTGAGCGCCGCCGGCTGACGAATCGACCCGCCGGTATCGGTGCCGGTGGTGGCCGGCACCAGACCGGCCGCCACCGCCGCCGCCGAGCCACCGGATGACCCGCCAGGGACGGTGTCTTTGGACCAGGGGTTGCGGACCGGGCCGTACCAGCTGGTCTCGTTGGACGAGCCCATGGCGAACTCATCCATATTGGTTTTGCCCACCATCACGGCCCCCGCCCGCCGGAGTTTCTCCACCACAAAGGCATCATAGGGCGGGACAAAGTTATCCAGCATGCGACTGCCGCAACTGGTGCGGACCCCGGCGGTGCAGAAGATGTCCTTGTGCGCGATGGGGACACCGGTCAGCGCCCCCGCCTCGCCACGGCGGCGGGCATCATCCGCCGCCCGGGCCTGCGCCAGGGCGCTTTCGGGGGTCACCGTGACAAAGGCATTCAAGTCGCTTGCCGAGTCGATGGCGGCCAGTGCGGACTCGGTCAGCTCGACACTGGAGCATTCGCCCCGCGCCATGGCGTCGGCGAGTTCGGCGATCGTTCGGTTATGCATAGGGTTTCAGTCCTGCCGCTCGGCGGCGATCACTCGATAACGCGGGGCACCAGGTAGTGGCCGTCACGGGTCGCGGGCGCCAGGGACTGGAACGCCTCGCGCTGATTGGTTTCGTTGACCTCGTCAGGCCGCAGCCGCTGGGTCATCTCCAGCGGATGGGCGAGCGGCTGGACACCCTCGGTATCCACCGCGCTGAGCTGCTCGACAAACGCGAGAATCCCGGAGAGATTGTGGGCATGGGATTCGGCATCTTCCGGGCCGATGTCGAGCCGCGCCAGATGGGCAATCTGCCCGACTTCTGCCGCATCAATGGACATGGTAGCGCTTCCCCGATCGTCGCTGGGATCAGCCGTTCAAGTTACCACAGCCGACAACTTGCCCAAACCCCTACCCGTTGATAGATTACCGGATTCTTTTCACCGGCTGGAAAACGCATGTTCAAGGGCATTCGGGGCATCTTCTCCAACGATCTCTCCATCGATCTGGGCACCGCCAATACGCTGATCTACTCGCGCGGGCAGTCCATTCTGCTGGACGAGCCGTCGGTGGTGGCCATCCGTCAGGATCGCGACGGTGGTCCCAAGACCATTGCGGCGGTCGGCCACGAAGCCAAGCTCATGCTCGGCCGCACCCCCGGCACCATCCGCGCCATCCGGCCACTGAAAGACGGGGTCATCGCCGATTTCACCGTCACCGAAAAGATGCTGCAGTACTTCATCAAAAAGGTCCACGAGGCGCGGTTCTTCCGCCCCAGCCCGCGGGTGCTGGTATGCGTACCCTGCGGCTCGACACAGGTCGAGCGCCGCGCAATCCGCGAGTCCGCTGCCGGCGCCGGTGCCCGTGAGGTCTATCTGATCGAAGAGCCGATGGCGGCGGCAATCGGTGCGAGCATGCCCGTGGGTGAGGCCCGCGGGTCGATGGTCCTGGACATTGGCGGGGGCACCTCGGAAGTGGCCGTGCTGTCACTCAATGGCATCGTCTACTCGGCCTCGGTGCGCATCGGCGGCGATCGGTTCGACGAGGCCATCGTCAACTATGTGCGTCGCAACTACGGCATCCTCATCGGCGAGGCGACCGCCGAGCGGATCAAGCACGAAATCGGCCAGGCCTTCCCGGGCAACGAGGTGCGCGAACTCGAAATCAAGGGCCGCAACCTGGCGCAGGGCATCCCCCGCAGCTTTACCCTGAACAGCAACGAAATGCTCGAGGCCCTGCAAGAGCCCTTGTCGGGGATCGTCGGGGCCGTGAAAACCGCCCTGGAGCAGACCCCGCCAGAGCTTGGTGCCGACGTGGCCGAGCGCGGCATCGTGCTGACCGGCGGTGGGGCGCTTTTGCGCAACATCGACCGGCTGCTCATGGAAGAGACCGGCCTGCCGGTGGTGATCGCCGAAGACCCGCTCACCTGCGTCGCCCGCGGCGGCGGCCGCGCCCTGGAGCTGATGGACGAAAAAGGCGCCGATCTGTTCACCAGTGAATAGCGCCTCGGCAAGCCGGGCGTGTTGAGCCGCCACCGACCCGCCGCTAGTCTTTCCGGCTGAACTGGACGGAGGGTAGGCCGCCATTAAACCGCTTTTCTCGCAGGGACCATCAACAACGGCACGCCTGATTCTGCTGGTCATGCTGTCGGTCCTTTTGCTGACCCTGGATCATCGCCAGGGCCTGACCGACCCACTGCGCCGCCACCTCTCGACCCTGACCCACCCGATCAAGATGGCCGCCGAGCTGCCCGGCAACCTGATCGATCTGACCGGCGAGTCACTTCGCAGCCGGCGCGAACTGATTGCCGAAAACCAGCGCCTGCGCGATCGCCAGAAAATCTACGAGGCAAGACTGCAGCGGCTGGATGCCCTGGAAGTCGAGAACATCCGCCTGCGCCGCCTGCTCGACTCGTCCTACGAACTCGAACGACCGGTGCTGATCGCCGAGCTGCTGCAGGTGGACCTGGATCCGTTCAGCCACCTGCTGCAGATCGACAAGGGCAGCGCCGCCGGTGTCCATGTGGGCCAGCCGGTGATCGACAGCACCGGTGTCGTCGGCCAGGTCGAACGGGTCTCACGGCTCACCGCCACGGTGCGATTGATCAGCGACCCGAGTCACGGGCTGCCGGTCCAGGTCAATCGCAACGGGCTGCGGACTGTCGCTGTGGGCACCGGCCGTATCAACACGCTGAGCATCACTAGCCTGCCCAACAATGCCGATATCCGTGCCGGTGATCTGTTAGTCACCTCGGGTCTGGGCGGCCGCTTTCCCGCCGGCTACCCGGTCGGCGAGGTCCGTCAGGTGGTCACCGATCCGGGCGAGCCTTTCTCGCGCATCGAAGTCGACCCCCTGGGGGCGCTGGGGCGGGTCCAGGAAGTGCTGCTAATCCTCGAGCGGCCTCGCCGCGGGCCAGACAACCCGGCCGAGGCGACCCCCGGAGCGGACGATGAATAGCACGCGCCGTCAGGGTCTGTGGATCATTCTCGTCACCATTGGCCTCGCCCTGGTGCTGAGCATCCTCCCCCTGCCGGCGGGTTGGCAGGTGTGGCGCCCCGAGTGGAGCGCCCTGGTGCTGATCTACTGGGCGCTTGCCTTGCCCCAGCGGGTCGGCGTTGGCGTCGCCTGGACAGTGGGGCTCTTACAGGATGTCCTCCAGGCCACCCCCCTCGGCGCCCACGCCCTGGCCTACGCCGTCGCGGCGTACCTCACCATCCAGCTCTATCAGCGGATCCGCAACGTGCCCATCTGGCAGCAGGCACTGACGGTGTTGATGCTGATGCTGCTGATCCGGCTGATACTGCTTGTCAGCCGTGGCTTGCTGGCCGAACCGGTCAACGACTGGCGGTTCTGGTTGCCGGCGGTGACCGGTACGCTGATCTGGCCGTTGGTGTTTGCCGTGTTGCGGTTTCTGCGTCGCTACTACCGGGTCAGCTGACATGAGTCTCGAACTGCTGCGGGACAAGACCGGCGAAAAGCGCATTGTCCGCGGCCGGATCGGGGTGGTGGCGGTGATCGTCGCCGCGGCATTCTTCGCCCTGGCCGCCCGCATCAGCTATCTGCAGGTCATCGAGTACGATCACTTCGCGGCACGCTCACAGGACAATCGTGTCCGCCTTGCCCCGTTGGCCCCGACCCGCGGGCTGATCCGCGACCGCGACGGCCGCATCCTGGCCGAGAATCGTCCCGCCTTTCGCCTGACCGTCATCCCCGAGCAGGTCGATGACATGCCAGGATTGCTCTCGGCGTTGGGTGAGGTCGTCGAGCTCGACCCAGAGACCGTGGCGACCTTCCGCGACACCCTGCAACGTGCCCGCAGCTTCCAGGAAGTGCCCCTGAAGGCCCGGCTGAGCCAGGCCGAGGTCGCCGCCCTGTCGGTCAACCGACACCGCTTTCCCGGGGTAGAAGTCCGCCCCCACCTGGCTCGGCACTACCCCTATGGTCCGATCGGCAGCCATGTGGTCGGCTATGTCGGGCGGATCAGCGAGGCCGAGCTGCGCGAGCGCGACCCACGCCGGTACCGAGGCACCAGCGTGATCGGCAAATCCGGCGTGGAGCGCTGGTACGAGGACCGCCTGCGGGGCGAGATGGGGCTCGCGCGCATCGAGACCAACGCGTTGGGCCGCTCGCTGGAGACCCTCGAACGCCAGGCGCCCCAACCGGGCGAAGACCTGCAGCTGTCCCTGGATATCGAACTCCAGTCGGTTGCGGCCGATGCGCTGGGCGACCACCGCGGCGCGATTGTGGCCATGGACCCCCGCAGCGGAGAAATCCTCGCGCTCACCAGCCGACCGGGTTTCGACCCCAATGCCCTGGCGGACGGGCTCGAGCCGTCAAGCTTCGAGGCCCTGCGCGCCGACCCCGACCAGCCGCTTTTCAACCGCGCCTTGCGCGGACGCTACCCGCCCGGCTCGGTGGTCAAGCCTTTCCTGGCCCTGGCCGCAGCGGCTGCCGGCGTCATCGACCCGGACGAGACGATGTTCTGCAACGGCCGCTACCATTTGCCGGACGTGGAGCGGACCTGGCGGGACTGGAAACCCGAGGGGCACGGCCGGGTGGATCTGATCCAGGCGGTGGCCCAGTCCTGCGATATCTATTTCTACGACCTCGCCTATCGCATGGGCATCGATGCCATGCATGAGTGGATGACGCGTTTCGGCTTCGGCCGTCTGACCGGCATCGACCTGCCCGGCGAGCGGCAGGGGGTCATGCCGTCCAGGGCCTGGAAACGACGCAACCTGGATGAGCCGTGGTATCACGGCGAGACGGTGAACACGGGCATCGGCCAGGGGTTCACCCTCGCCACGCCCATCCAGATGGCCGCCTCGACCGCGATGCTCGCCAACCGTGGCGAGCCGGTCCGGCCCCGCCTGCTGCGGCGCGCCGACGGCCAGGAAAACCCCATCGAACCGCTACGACTCGATGATGAGTCGCTCTGGCAGGTCACCATCGACTCGATGGTGGAAACCGTCCATGGCCGGCAAGGCACGGCCCGGGCCATCGGCCGGGAACTGCCCTATCAAATCGCCGGCAAAACCGGCACCGCCCAGGTCATTGGCATCGGTCAGGACGAGGAGTATGACGAAGACGCACTCGATGAGCGCTTCCACGACCACGCCCTTTTTACCGCCTTTGCCCCGGTGGCGGATCCCCGGATCAGCGTGGCGGTGGTGGTCGAGAACGGCGGCAGTGGCAGTCAGACCGCCGCCCCCATGGCCCGGACCGTGATCGATGCATGGATCCGACAACTGGAGGATGAAGGTGAGCTGGTCACCGGAAGGCCTTGATCAGACCGCGCGCCGGGCAACCGGCAGTCTGCTGCAGCGCATCCTGCACCTGGATGGCGTGCTGCTGGCGCTGATCCTTTTGTTGTCGGGGATCGGCCTGGTTGTCCTCTACAGCGCCTTTGGCGGCCGCATCGAACCCGTCCAGGGGCACTGGCTGCGCCTGGCGATCGGTCTGGGCGCCATGGCGGTGCTCGCGCAAATCCCCCCATCCCGGCTCTATCGCATGGCGCCGTGGATCTTTGCCGGGGTCACGCTGCTTTTGATCGCCGTGCTGGTCATCGGTCAGATGGGTGGCGGCGCCCGGCGGTGGCTGGATCTTGGGTTTTTCAACCTGCAGCCCTCGGAGTTCATGAAACTCGCCCTGCCAATGATGGTCGCCTGGCTGGTGGCCCGGGACACCCTGCCGGTGTCCCTGGGTGGATCACTGCGGGCCCTGGCGGTGATCGCCGTTCCGGTGGCCATGATTGGCATACAGCCGGATCTGGGGACCGCCATCCTGGTGGCCGCCGCCGGCGTGGCGGTCCTCTTTCTGGCCGGCCTGGGATGGCGCTTTCTGGCCCTCGGGGCATGCCTGATCGCCGCCGCCGCCCCGGTTTTGTGGATGTTTGGCATGCAGGATTATCAGAAAGACCGGGTGCTGACCTTTCTGGATCCGGAACGCGATCCACTGGGCGCGGGCTACAACATCATCCAGTCGCAGATCGCCATCGGCTCGGGCGGTCTGTACGGCAAGGGGTGGATGGATGGCACCCAGGCCCATCTGGAGTTCATCCCCGAGCGCCACACGGACTTTGTCTTTGCCGTCATGGCCGAGGAGTTCGGCTTCCTTGGCGTACTGCTGGTGTTCGGGGTCTATCTGGCCATCATCGCCCGGGGGCTGTGGATCGCCCACGAGGCCCAGGACAACTTCTCGCGTCTGCTCGCCGGCGGGATCACGCTGACCTTTTTCGTCTACTGCTTTGTCAACATTGGCATGGTCTCGGGGCTGTTGCCGGTGGTGGGCCTGCCGCTGCCGCTGATCAGCTATGGCGGCTCGTCCATGGTGACGCTTCTCGCCGGCTTCGGTATTCTCATGGCCATCCATACCCATCGCCGCATGTGGTCATCGTGAAACCAGCCATTCGCTCCGCTGCGCTTGTCGTACTCGCCCTGGCCGCCGTCGTGACCAGCGGCTGTGCGGCCTCGACCACAACCCAGGATCCGGCGGATCCGGCGGCCATCCGCGCGTTTGCCGATGAAATGGCCGAGCGTCATGGCATGAACGCCCAACAACTCCGGACCCTGCTGATCGAAGAGGCCAGCCACCAGCCCGATATCATCGATGCCATCAGCAACCCCGCCGAAGCCCTGCCCTGGCACCGCTACCGGGGCATCTTCCTGACCCGCGAGCGCATCGACGGCGGGGTCGCGTACTGGGACGAACACCGCCAGTGGCTTGCAAAGGTCGAGGATCGCTACGGTGTGCCGCCGCATATGGTCGTTGCCATTATCGGTATCGAGACCTATTACGGACGCTATCGAGGCCGTCACCGGGTGCTGGATGCGCTGCGCACCCTGGCGTTCGCCTACCCCCCGCGGGCGGATTTCTTCCGCAGCGAGCTCGAGGCGTTCCTCCAGCTCACCCGCGAGGAGTCGATCGACCCGACCGCCCCCCTGGGTTCGTACGCCGGGGCCATGGGTGTGCCGCAATTCATCAGCAGCAGCTACCGGGCCTACGCAGTGGATTTCAACGGCGATGGCCGGCGCGATCTTTTCAACCAGCCCGCCGATGCCATCGGCAGTGTCGGGCGGTATTTCGCCGACCATGGCTGGCAACCGGGCGCACCGGTCGCCGTGCGGGCACAAACGCGTGGCGAGGCGTGGCGGGCATACCGTCGCGATGATCTCAAACCCCGGGATCGCGTTGCCGAACTACGGGCCGCCGGGATTGAGACGACGGCGGATCTGGCCGGCGGACAGCCGGCCCGGCTGCTCGAGCTCGAGCTCGAAGACGGTGTCGAGCACTGGGTGACCCTCGAGAACTTTTATGTCATCACCCGCTACAACCACAGCCCGCTGTATGCGATGGCGGCCTGGCAGCTCGCCGAGGCAATCCGGGAGGCGCGGCAGTGAGGCTTGCCGTTGTCCTGGGACTGGCGTTGCTGCTGGGGGGTTGTGGCACGCTGCTGCCCGAGCCCGGTGACGGCCCCGGGCGGGTCATCGACAACCCCGCGGCCATTCCGGACGCCGTGCCCCGGGACGTCCCCCACAGCCGTTACGGCAACCCGGACGAGTACGAGGTCTTCGGTCAGCGCTATCGGGTCATGGAAAGCGCCGATGGCTTTCGCGAGCGCGGCATCGCCTCATGGTACGGCAGCAAGTTCCACGGCCGGCGGACCTCCAGCGGCGAGCCCTACGACATGTACGCCATGACCGCGGCCCACAAGCACCTGCCGCTGCCCACCTGGGTGGCGGTGCGCCATCTCGGCAACAACCGCGAGATCGTGGTCAAGGTCAACGACCGTGGCCCCTTTGCGGCCAACCGTATCATTGACCTGTCCTACGCCGCCGCGGCCAAGCTGGGCATGCTCGACACCGGCACCGCACCGGTCGAGATCCAGGTGGTCACACCCGAGGCACCGGCACCGAGCCGCTCGCCGCGGGTCGCCAGCACGCCCTCGTCGGCCGCGCCGGGCTACTGGATCCAGATGGCGGCGTTCGATGCCGTGGACAACGCCCGGCGGCTGGCCGACCGACTGGTGGCCTCGGCCATTTCGGCGGCGCCGGCAATCCACCAGGGGGATGATGGGCTGCACCGGGTGCGACTCGGCCCCTTGCCGGACATTGCCGCCGTCGATCGTTTGAGTGATGAGCTCCAGCGTGCCAATTTTGAACCGGGGCATGTCATTATTCCCTCTGACGCACCGACCTTTGACTGAGATAACCGACCATGCCCAGATTGTTTGCCCTGTTGTTACTGCTAAGCCTTGCGTTGGCCCATCCGGCCGCCGCCCAGACGCAGCCGATCCCGACACCCGCGCCGCCGGCACTGGGCGCCGAGAGCTACATCCTGATGGACTTCCACAGCGGTCGTGTCCTGGTTGATGAACAAAGCGACCTGCGACGGGATCCCGCCAGTCTGACCAAGGTCATGACCGCTTTTGTCACCTTCAGTGAGCTGAAGGCCGGCAACATGACGCTGGACGAACAGGTCCAGGTGAGTGAACGGGCATGGCGGGCGCCGGGGTCGCGGATGTTCATCGAAGTCGGCGACCGGGTGAGCGTCGAGAACCTGCTCCGCGGGATGATCATCCAATCGGGCAATGACGCCAGCGTGGCACTGGCCGAGCACATCGCCGGCACCGAGGCGACCTTCGCCGAGCTCATGAACCAGTACGCGCGGGAACTGGGCATGGCAGATACCCATTACACCAACGCGGCGGGTCTGCCCGACCCCGAGCATTACTCCACCGCCGCCGATACCGCACGGCTTGTCCGGGCGCTGATCGAGCGCTTCCCCGATTACTACGGTTATTACTCGCAGCGGGCATTCACCTGGAACGACATCGAGCAGTTCAACCGCAACCGGATGCTCTGGCAGGACGAGACCGTGGATGGTGTCAAAACCGGCTATACCGAGACCGCCGGTTACTGTCTGGCCACCTCGGCCGATCGCGATGGCATGCGGCTGATCTCGGTGGTGATGGGCGCCGACAGCCCCGGGGCACGGGTCGAGCAGTCCAAGGCCTTGCTTAACTACGGTTACCGCTTCTTTGAAACCCACCGCCTCTACGCCGCCGGCGAGGCCATCGAGACACCCCGCATCTGGAAAGGTCAGGCCGACAACCTGCCCGTCGGGGTCACGCAGGACCTTTTCGTGACCATCCCCGCACGCGCCTACGACCGCCTCGATGCCCGGCTGGCACTGGATGGCCAGATCGAGGCACCGGTGGAGGCTGGCGAACCCGTCGGCCGTCTGGCGGTCACCATCGGTGATGAGACCGTCACCGAACAGGACATCGTTGCCCTTGAGACGATCGCCGAAGGGGGCATCATCAGCCGGGTGATCGACGAACTGCTGCTGTGGCTGGAATGAAAGCACAAGCCGAGGGACTGACTTTTCCCTGCGAATTCCCCATCAAGGCCATGGGCCGCCACAGCGAGACGCTGGTCACCGCGGTGCTGGCCGTCGTCCAGACCCATGCACCGGATGCCAGCCATGAGCGGGTCAACACCCAGCCAAGCCGCAATGGCAGCTATCTGTCGGTCACCGTCACCGTGACCGCCAAAAGCCTGGAGCAGCTCAACGCCATCTATGCCGACCTGCAGGGCCACGACGAAGTCCTCGCCACGCTGTAATGGACATCGAACTGGTCAGCCGCGACTGGGGGCGGGCCGATTATTCGACCGTCTGGCAGGCCATGCGGCGGTTCACCGACCAGCGCGAAACCCGCACGGCCGATGAAATCTGGCGGGTCGAACACCCACCGGTGTTCACCCTGGGTCAGGCCGGCAGACCCGAGCATGTGCTCGATGCGGGCGACATCCCTCTGATCGAGACCGACCGTGGCGGTCAGGTGACCTATCACGGGCCCGGCCAGGCGATCCTCTATCCGTTGCTCGATCTGCGCCGCCGGCGGCTGGGCATCCGCGGACTGGTCACCCGCCTGGAGCAAACGGTCATCGCCTGGCTTGCCACCCACCGCATCCATGCCACGGCCCGCACCGATGCCCCCGGGGTGTACGTGGGCGATGCCAAGATCGCGGCGCTGGGGCTGCGGGTGCGACGGGGCTGCAGCTATCACGGCGTCGCGGTGAACATCGATATGGACCTGACCCCCTACCAGCGCATCAACCCCTGTGGCCATGCCGGCATGCCGGTGACCGATCTGGCGAGGCTGGGCGTGCGGTTATCCATGGCCGAGGCCTGGCAGACACTGGAGGATCATCTACGCCACCAGCTCAGCGCGCACTGAGCCGGGCATCCAGTGCGGCAAGCCGGCCTGGCGTGCCGACATCCACCCAGACGCCGGTGTGATGCTCACCGGTGAGCTGGCGACGCGCGCAGGCCCGGTGCAGCAGCGGCCCCAACGGCGCCGGCCCCGACGACTGGCCGACAAAAAGCTCGGGTCGGTAGACACCGATACCGGCGAAGGTCAGGCGCTTGCCTGGCCCCTCCACCGTCAATCGATCCCGATGCAGGGCAAAATCGCCCCGGGGATGGTGATCCGGATTGTCCACCAGCACGAGATGGCCCAGCCCTTCCGGCGCCATCGGCAGCCGGGCAAGATCGAAATCGCTCCAGATATCGCCGTTGATCACCACAAACGGGTCATTTCCTAGCAACGGCAGCGCTTTTTTGATGCCACCGGCGGTCTCAAGCGGTGTTGTGCCCTCGTCACTGATCGCGATATCCACTCCGGCCGGTGCATGGACGCCGACATGATCGCGTATCCGCGCCCCCAGCCAGGCGGTATTGATCACCACCCGCTCAAACCCCGCCCCGGCCAACCGGTGGAGATGCCAATCCAGCAGGCTCTGGCCGCCGACGGTCAGCAGTGGCTTGGGGCAATGATCCGTCAGCGGCCGCATACGCTCACCGCGCCCGGCGGCCAGGATCATGGCATTCATCGCGCCCCCGCTGGCGAGGGCAGCGCCGCAATCAGCCCGGCCAGGGGCTTGAGCGCGTCATAGCCGGCCAGCTCGGTGGCGAGGTAATCCAGAAAACGCGGTGCATCGGCAATGTACGCCGGCTTGCCATCACGGTGGGCCAACCGGGCAAAGATGCCCAGTACTTTGAGATGCCGCTGCGCGGCCATCCAGTCCAGGGCCTGGGTAAAACCATCGGGCAGGGGGATGCCCGCGGCCGCTGCCAGCGTCTGATACCGCTGGATCCAGTATTGCTCCTGGCGCTCGGGCCACGAGAAAAAGGCATCGCGTAACAGACTGGCCAGGTCGTAGGTCACCGGCCCGATGAGCGCGTCCTGGAAATCGATCACCCCCGGCGAGGGCCGGCTTTTGATCAGATTGCGGGCCATGAAATCGCGGTGGACACCGACCCGGGGCTGCGCCAGTGCCGAGTGGACCAGCTGCTCGCAGCCCTCGCGCCAGCACTGCCACCAACCCGGCGTCGGTTGCACCCCCAGGTGCCGCTGCACATACCAGACGGCAAAGAGATCGAGCTCGGCATACAGCCGCTCGCCGCTGTACAGCGGCAGCGCATCGGCCAACTCGAATGACTGCCAGCGAACCAGTGCCTGGATGGCCGCTTCCATGGCCGTATCCGCGCCTTTTTGCCGAAAGACCTGCAAAAAGCTCTCCTCGCCCAGGTCCTCGAGCAGGCAAAAGCCCCGTTCGGGATCGGCGGCGTGGATCGCCGGGACATGCAGTCCGGCGGCATCCATCAAGGCGCGAACGCGTACGAAAGGCGCAACCGAGCCGGG
>CAJXSH010000020.1 GCA_913061005.1 uncultured Ectothiorhodospiraceae bacterium
GATTCGAACCCACGAAGGGCGATTAAGCCCTTACTCCCTTAGCAGGGGAGCGCCTTCAGCCGCTCGGCCACCTCTCCCAATGAGCGGGCAAGAATACGGCAAGGACGGTTTCACGTAAACCGGGGGCCGGCATTTGGATCCGGTCAGGCCGCGCCCCCGTCGGTTGAACCTTTCGGTGGATCGCCCTCCTCACGGATGCGGTCATAGATTTCTTCGCGATGCACCGAAACATCCTTCGGCGCCTTGACACCGACTCGCACCTGATTGCCTTTGACACCCAGAACCGTGACTTCGATTTCATCGCCTATCATCAGGGTTTCGCCGACCCTGCGCGTCAGAATGAGCATTCCGACTTCTCCTAATCGTTATCTGCCTGCCCGGTCAGACCACATTGACCGGTAAATGATCCTGCGGTCTGTTCAAATGCCGCCCTGCCCTTGGTCATCTCCCCCCATGGGCGACTGGCTGCGGGGTTCATCCGACACCCCGACCAAAACTGTATACAGTTTACACGAAAACGACCCCTCCATATGAGGGGGGTCAGGTATTTTCTCCTTCCACCGCGACGGTTTTGCCACTCGCCTCATCCAGATCGAAGGCCTTATGCAGCGCCCGGGTCCCGAGTTCCAGATATTTCTCGGCAATCACCACCGAGATCTTGATCTCGGAGGTCGAGATCATCTGGATGTTGATGCCCTCGGCCGCCAGGGTGTCGAACATACGACTGGCCACACCGGCATGCGAGCGCATGCCCACACCGACCAGCGAGAGCTTGACGATATCGCTGTCGCCAAACACCTCACGCGCGCCAAGCGTCTGCGCCCTGTCTTTGAGGATTTCGAGTGTCCGGTCGTAGTCGCGCTTGTGCACGGTAAAGGTAAAGTCGGTGAGCCCGTCGTTGCTGATGTTCTGGACGATCATGTCCACCTCGATGTTCGCCGAGGCGACCGGCCCGAGAATCTGTGCGGCAATCCCCGGGGTGTCGGGGACCCCCAGGATGGTGACCTTGGACTCATCCCGACTGAACGCGATTCCGGCGATCAGCGGCTCTTCCATACTACCCTGCTGCATTGCATCTCCTTCCATCGTAATCAGTGTGCCCGGCCCATCCTCGAATGAGGAGAGCACACGCAGGGGAACCTGGTATTTGCCGGCAAACTCCACCGCCCGGATCTGCAGGACCTTCGAGCCGAGACTGGCGAGCTCGAGCATCTCCTCGAAAGTGATCCGATCAAGCCGCCGGGCGGTGGGCACGACCCGCGGGTCGGTTGTGTAGACGCCGTCGACGTCGGTGTAGATCTGGCATTCATCGGCGCCAAGGGCCGCCGCCAGTGCCACCGCGGTGGTGTCCGACCCGCCCCGGCCCAGTGTGGTGATCGAGCCATTCTCGTCCACGCCCTGGAACCCGGCGACAACCACGATCCGCCCCGAGCTCAGATCATCCCGAATGACTTCGGCGTCGATATCCTGAATGCGCGCTTTGCTAAAGGCGCTGTCGGTGAGGATGTTGACCTGTGCGCCGGTGTAGCACCGCGCCCCGGCACCGAGTCGCTCGAGCACCATGGTGAGCAGCGCAATCGTCACCGTCTCGCCGGTAGAGAGCAACAGATCCAGCTCGCGGGGGCGCGGACTGTTGCTCTGCGCCGCGGCATGGGCCAGATCGGTGAGGCGATCGGTCTCGCCTTTCATCGCCGAGACCACCACCACCACTTCGTGGCCAGCCTGTTGGGTGGCAATGACCTTGCGGGCGACGTTCTCGATGCGCTCGATACTGCCGACCGAAGAGCCCCCGAATTTCTGGACAATCAGCGCCATGCTCGATCCTATTGTTGTTCGATTCGTTCCCTGACGAAGGGCTCGACAACCGCGAGCGCCTCGCCGATTGCCGCTACATCCGAGCCACCGGCCTGGGCAAAATCCGGCCGGCCGCCCCCACGGCCACCCACCGGGGCAGCCGCTGCATTGACCAGATCGCCGGCTGCGACCCGATCGGTCGCGTCTTTGGTCACGCCGGCGACCAGTTTAACCTTCTCGCCGCTGACCGCGCCGACCACAACCACCGCGGTCCCGAGCTTGTTCTTGAGTTGATCCACCGTCTCGCGCAGCGAATCGGCCGCCTCGTCCATCCGCACGGCGAGCACCTTCACCCCATCGATGTCGACCGCCTTGCCCGCGAGCTCATCGCCGGCCTGACTGGCCAGCCGTTGCTGCAGACGCCCCACCTCGCGCTCGAGTTCGCGGATCCGGCCCAGTTCGGACTCGAGCCGCGGCAGCAGATTGTCGGGCGAGACCCGCAATTGATCCGCTGCCGCGGCCAGGCGTTGATTCTGCTGCTGGATCAGCTCGATGGCCGCGTCACCGGTGACCGCCTCGATGCGTCGCACACCGGCGGACACACCGCCTTCGGCGGTCATCACCACCACCCCGATCCGGCCGGTGCGATCGACATGGCAACCGCCGCAGAGCTCGGTGGAGAAATCACCAAACCGAACCACCCGCACCCGATCGCCGTACTTCTCGCCAAAAAGGGCCATTGCCCCCATTGCGACGGCCTCGTCATAGCCGGTCTCGAAGATATCCGCCGGCTCGTTCTGCCGCACCCATGCATTGACAAGCCCCTCAATGCGACGGAGTGCGTCGTCACTGATGGGCTCGAAGTGGGCAAAGTCGAATCGCAACCGCTCCGGGCTGACCAATGAGCCCTTCTGGTGGATATGCTCGCCGAGGACCTGGCGCAGTGCGGCATGCAGAAGATGGGTCGCGGTGTGGTTGAGCCGCGTACGATCGCGGCGGGCGACATCGATACGGGCATCCACCGCATCCCCCAGGGCCAACTCGCCCACCGCGACGGTCCCGAGATGCCCACGCGCCTCACCATAGCGCTGGGTGTCATCGACATCGAACTGCATGTTCGAGGCCAGCAGCCAACCGCTGTCGCCGACCTGACCACCGGCCTCGGCGTAGAAAGGCGTGCGATCAAGCACCACCATGCCGGCTTCGCCGGCCTGGAGCCGATCAACCGCGGCCCCGTCGCGGTACAGGCCGATGACCTGGGCGGCATCCTCACTGACGTCGTAGCCGCTGAATTCGGTGCGCCCGCCAAAGTCGGCCAGACCGCCGTACTCGGCGCGGAAGGTGCTGGCGGCCCTGGCGCGTTCACGCTGGGCCTCCATCGCCGACTCGAACCCCTCCATGTCCAGATAAAGCCCCTGTTCGCGGGCCACATCGGCGGTCAGATCGACCGGGAAGCCAAACGTGTCGTAGAGCTTGAAGACCGTCTCACCGGGCACCGTTTCGCCCTCGAGCGACTGGAGATCGTCGGCAAGAAGCCGCAGCCCCTGGGCCAATGTCTCTCGAAAGCGCTCCTCCTCCTGTTTGAGGACCCGCTCGACCAGCGCCCGGTTGGCCGGCAATTCCGGGAAGGCTTCGCCCATCTCGGCGATCAGCGGCTCAACCAAGCGATAGAAAAAGGGCTCGTCGATCCCCAGCTTGTAGCCGTGGCGGACCGCACGACGGATGATCCGCCGCAGCACATAGCCCCGGCCTTCGTTGCTGGGCAGGACGCCGTCCACCACCAGAAACGCGCAGGCACGGATATGATCGGCGATCACACGCAGCGAGCTGTTTTCGTGATCCGAGGTATTGGCAAGCGCTGCCGCTGCGGCGATCAGTCGCCGGAAAAGGTCGATATCAAAGTTGTTGGTCACCCCCTGGACCACCGCGGCGACCCGCTCAAGGCCCATGCCGGTGTCGATGGAGGGCTTGGGCAGCGGCGTCAGCGCCCCGTCACCGCCCCGGTCGTACTGCATGAACACCAGATTCCAGATCTCGACAAACCGATCACCGTCCTCATCCGGCGAGCCCGGCGGCCCGCCCGGCACCTCCGGGCCGTGGTCATAGAAAATCTCGGAACACGGCCCGCAGGGCCCGGTATCGCCCATCGACCAGAAGTTATCCGCCGCGCCGATGCGGCCGAATCGTTGCGGATCGACACCCACCTCATCCAGCCAGATGGCAGCCGCCTCATCGTCTTCCTCGTAGACGGTCACCCACAGCTTCTCGGGCGGCAGTTCCAGCACCTCGGTGAGAAAGGCCCAGGCGTACTGAATGGCATCGCGCTTGAAGTAATCACCGAAACTGAAGTTGCCAAGCATCTCGAAGAACGTGTGATGGCGGGCGGTGTAACCGACGTTCTCGAGATCGTTATGCTTGCCGCCGGCCCGGACACAGCGCTGCGAGGACACCGCCCGATCGTAGCCACGGCGCTCGCGGCCGAGGAATACGTCCTTGAACGGCACCATGCCGGCGTTGGTAAAAAGAAGTGTTGGATCGTTGGCGGGCACGAGCGAGGCGCTTGGCACGATCTCGTGGCCACGCTCGGCAAAGAAACGATGGAATGCCTCACGGATTTCCGCGCTGGTGGTGATCGTGCTCATGCGCCCTTCGTTGGTATTGTCGGTTATTGCCTGTCACCGATGATGGACTGCGCCAACCCGCTCGGAAAGCCTCGGTTGGTCAGAAACCGCATCTGCCTTGCCCACTCGCGCCGGTTCTGCGGCGCTTCGCCGAAGCGCTTGTGCCAGGCCTCGTGACAGTGTTCAGTCCACTCATCGTCATAAAGTTGGAGATGGGCGTCAACAATGCCGCCATCGACCCCACGCTCGGCGAGATCGGCGCGGATCCGCAGCGGTCCATAGCCGGCGGCCACCCGCTGACGGATGAAGACCTCGGTGAAACGCTCGTCACTGAGCAGCCCCTCCGACGCCAGCGCATCGAGCACGCCGTTGATCAGCACCGGGTCATCAAAGCGCGCCGAGAGCTTTCGGTAAAGCTCCCGACGGCTGTGCTCGCGGCGGGCCAGGTGGCGGATGGCCTTCTCCCGCGCCGCCTCTTCCGGATCGCTGTCCGGTTCATCCATGGGGGCTAGGGTTCACTGTTCTCGGCGGCCGGCTCATCTTCCTGGGGCGCCGCGGTGGTCAGCAGTTGGCCGCGCAGCGCCTGGTCGATGGCCTGCGCGGTATCCGGGTTGTCCTTCAAGTACTGGCGGACGTTTTCCTTGCCCTGACCAATGCGATCGCCGTTGTAGCTATACCAGGCCCCGGATTTATCGATGAGCCCGTGCTTGACGCCAAGATCAATGAGCTCGCCCTCGTGGGAGATGCCCTCGCCGTAGAGGATCTCGAACTCGGCCTGCCGGAACGGCGGCGCCATTTTGTTTTTGACCACCTTGACCCGGGTTTCGTTACCGACCACCTCATCGCCTTTTTTGATCGCGCCAATCCGTCGGATGTCCATGCGGACCGAAGAGTAGAACTTCAGTGCATTGCCACCGGTGGTGGTCTCCGGACTGCCGAACATGACCCCGATTTTCATGCGGATCTGGTTGATGAAAATCACCGTGGTGTTGGAGCGTTTGATATTGGCGGTGAGTTTGCGCAACGCCTGGGACATCAGCCGGGCCTGCAGCCCGACGTGCGAATCGCCCATCTCGCCTTCGATTTCGGCTTTGGGCGTGAGTGCCGCGACCGAGTCCACCACGACAATATCGACGGCACTGGAGCGCACCAGCATATCGGCGATCTCCAGCGCCTGCTCGCCGGTATCCGGCTGCGAGACGAGCAGCTCGTCGACATCGACACCAAGCTTGCCGGCATACTCCGGATCGAGGGCGTGCTCGGCGTCCACGAAGGCCGCTGTGCCGCCGGCGCGCTGCGCCTCGGCGATCGCCTGCAGGGTGAGCGTGGTCTTGCCCGAGGACTCGGGGCCATAGATCTCGATGACCCGCCCGCGGGGGATGCCACCGACACCGAGCGCCACATCGAGCGTCAGCGACCCGGTGGAGATCACCGGCACATTGCCCACGGCACGGGCATCGCCCATGCGCATGACCGCCCCTTTACCGAACTGCTTCTCGATCTGCCCGAGTGCCGCGCCCAGTGCCTTTTTACGATCTTCGTCCATGCCTTACCTACAACCTTTCGGTGAAATGGATGACCCGTGGAGTATCCCACAGCGGTGGGACAGCGCCCAGCCCGATTGTCGGTTGACGACCGCCGTCAGGCGGCGAGCCGGCGGGCCAGGCCATCCAGCGCATGGGCCACGCTGCCAAGCCGTATGGCCTCACGATCGCCGGTCAGGTGCACCGCCTCGCTGGTCAGCGTTTGTTGCGGCAGGGCCCAGGCAAACCAGACAAGGCCCACCGGTTTCTCGGCGCTGCCTCCCTCGGGCCCGGCGATTCCGGTCACCGCAACGCTGACCCGATCATCCCGACCGCCGCGGGCGCCCTCGGCCATCGCCTCGGCACAGGGCTGGCTGACCGCGCCGGCCGCCGCCAGAATCGTCGGCGCCACCCCGAGCAGCTCTTGCTTGGCCTCGTTGGAATAGGTCACAAGGCCGCGGTCGAACCAGCGCGAGCTGCCGGGGCGATCGGTACATACCTTGGCCACCCAGCCGCCGGTGCACGACTCGGCGCAAATGAGCGCCCAGTCCCGGCGCACCAGCCCGTCGATCACCGACTCGAGCGCGGCGGCGATACGATCGGCCGGGTCACGCCCCGTATCGGCGGGTGTCAAACCACCGTCACCGGACAGGGCGCGTGGTGGAGCACACGCTGGCTGACACTGCCGATGAGAAGGCTTTTAAGCCCCCCCATGCCGCGGCTGCCGATGATGATCATCGGGTCCTCGGTCTCGCGGGCGTGCTCGACAATGGCCTCGGCCGGGGCGCCCGACAGGGTGACCTCCTCGATGGTCACATCCATGCCCCCCAGGGCCTCGCGGGCGGCGGCGAAGTTTTTCTCGGCGGTGCGATTGCGCAGCTTGTTGAACGCATCCGGCGAAAAATACTCGAGCTCCTCGGCCCGCGGATCCTCGGTAGGAATGCCGAACATATCCACCGGGTCGTCCGGAAACACGAACAAAAACCGCAACGGCAGATCCAGCCGCTGCGCCAGACCACCGGCGTAGCGGACCGCTTTGCTTGCGCCCTCCGATCCATCGACCGGGACAAGCAGAATGGCAGGGCTTTGACTCATGAGCATCTCCTCGATTGAGTTGGCATCGGAATCAGTTCTGCAGGGCAAGACCCATTTCGGTCATCATGGGTTCAAACACCCCGCCCACAAAATAGGCGATCAGCGCAGCGCCACCGCCCATGAGCAGCGTCTCGACACCCGAGCGGATACGCCGCTCGCCGACCAGTACGCCTTTGACAAACCCGATGCCGAAAAATGTCACCGCCGTCATGAGACTGCTCACGACAAAGGCAATATCAACGCCGAGCGCTGGCAGCATGAACGGCAGCAGCGGGATGGCACCGACCACCACAAAGGCACCGAACGTCCAGAGCCCCGCCTTGAGCGGGCTTGACGCTGAAAGTTCCAGCCCGTGTTCCTCGCGCAACATGGTATCCACCCACAACGATTCATCGGCCGAGATGGTCTTGACGATGGACTCGAGCGTATCGCCCTTGAACCCCTTGCGGGCGAAGATCTGACGGATTTCCTCGCGCTCGCCATCGGGGGCGTGGTGGATATGTCGGTTCTCGGTGGCGCGGGCCCGAGCCAGGGTGTCGTGCTCGCTTTTCACCCCCTGGTAGTTGCTCACGCCCATGCTAAAGCCATCGGCGATGAGGCTGGCCAGGCCGAGGCCGAAGGCCACAAGGCCCGGCAGTCCGGCACCGACGACGCTTGCGACCACGGCGAAGGTGGTCACGCATCCGTCGATGCCACCGAGAATGGCATCTCGCAGATAACTCGGTTGATGGCCCGCTTCGAGGCGCTCGGCGATGGCCTCGGGGTGATGGCTGTGTTCAAGCTCGCTCATGGGGTTTTGGTATCTCTCGTGCTGTTGGCCGATGGTTTGCGACGCACATGCAGCGCCCAGAGATCGGTGCCGCGCTCGAGGATCGCTAGCTCGAGCGCGCCGTTGTATTGATCATGCAGATAATTCCGCAGCCGATCCGGTGAGTCACTGGTGAGAAAGGCCAGATCGTCTCCGGGGGCCAGCGCGCCGATGGCGTAGACCACCCAGTCCAGCCGCTCTCGTGGCTGGTGGAGACGCAGATCGATGGTGTTGCCACTGCCGACAATGGGCCCGGGGCTCTGGCTGCGTTGCATCGCTCACGCCGTTACTGCCGCGTCACTGGTGTTACAGTGTAGCGCCCATCGCCGGAGGCCTGCATGCGCACTGCTTTGAGTGAAGGTCCATCAACCCGGGTGGTGATGCTCCTTCTCTGGAGTGCGGGCGTGTATCTGCGCTTGACCGTGATGGTGGCGCCGCCGCTGGCGCCCACCATCGCCGCCGACCTGGGCCTTGGCCAGGCCGCCACCGGGGCGCTGACCACCTTTCCGATCCTCATGCTCGCCATCGCCGGTCTGGCGGCGTCGTGGCTGATCAGCCGGATTGGCGCGCGCCGGACGCTGGTGATTGCGCTCATCCTGGTGGCGTTCAGTTCTGCTGCCCGGGGCGTCGGCGGTGTGGCAGCGCTTTTCGGGGCAACCGCGCTCATGGGGGTGGCGATTGCCGGGATCCAACCCTCGTTGCCGACCCTGCTGACCATCTGGTCACCCCAACGCATCGCGCTGGGGACGGCGGTGTACATGAACGGCATGCTCATGGGTGAAGTCCTTGGCTCAACACTCACGCTGCCGTTGGTCCTGCCCCTGGCCGACGGCGACTGGCGGCTGGCACTTGTCATGTGGTCGATGCCGGCACTGATCCCGGCAATGCTGGTCTTCGGGCTGACCCGCGACCGGGACTCGCGCGCCCCGGATACCGGCGGGTGGATGCCGGCCTGGCGCGAGGGCCTGGTCTGGCGTCTGGGCATCCTGCTCGGGGCCAGCGGTTCGCTTTTCTTTGGCGTCAATGCCTATCTCGGGCCGGTGCTCGAGGGCCGGGGTGAGGATGGCCTTCTGGATCTGGCACTGGGGCTTTTCAATGGCACCCAACTACTCGCATCGGCATTGATGTTCTGGCTCGGGCGTCGCTGGATCGGCCGGCCCATGCCGTTGTTTGCCATGCTGCTCATTGGCCTGTCCGGCCTGGGCGGGTTTGTGCTTTTGCCCGGCATCCCGGGGATCATCGCCCTGTTCCCGGCCGGCCTTGCCGCCGGCATTACGCTGATCCTCATCGTTGCCTTGCCGCCGCTCTACACCCGCGGCAACCGCACCGCGGCGCTGGCGGCCGGTATGTTCGCCATCGGTGCGGTCAACAATTTCCTTGTCCCCTTACTGGGCGGCGTGGTGGCCGACTACCGCGACAATGTCGTCTATGCGCTGATCCCCATTTTTGTCTATGGCCTTATCGCAGCCCCTCTGGCCCGCCGACTCCCCGACCCGGCAACCGCTGCTGCCCAAACCGATTGAACCGACCGGGTGTCTTGCAGCCCCAGCCCCCCTCGGGCAATCTCGGTGGGCATGCAATGGTTGAAACGACTTTTCGGACAGACCGCCAAGCACGCTTCACCGGCGGCGGTGACCCGTGACTATGGCGAATACCGGATTGCCGCCCATCCACGAAAGGAGTCGGGCGGCTATCGGGTGGCCGGCACGATCACGCATGCCGCATCGCCGGACGCCGACGCCGAGCCAGCCCCTGTTGAATTCGTCCGGGCGGATGTCTACGGCAGCCATGAGGTGGCCGTAGAAATGACCCTGCTCAAAGGCGAGCGCCTCGTCGATGAGCAGGGTACAGCGCTTTTCTCGCCCCGGCGCTGAGCGCCTGCGGTCAGCTCATGTACTGGCCGCCGTTGATCGATAGCGTCGAGCCGGTGACAAATCCCGCGGCATCGCTTGCCAGATAAACCACCGCCTGGGCAATCTCGTCGACCTCACCGAGCCGGCCGACCGGGATCTGGCCGATGATCTGCTCGAGGACCTTGTCCGGGACGCCGGCCACCATGTCCGTGCCGATATACCCGGGCGCGACAACGTTGGCGGTAATGCCCTTGCGGGCGTTCTCCTGGGCCACCGACTTGGTAAACCCGACCAGTCCGGCCTTGGCCGCCGCGTAGTTCGCCTGGCCCATCTGGCCTTTCTGGCCATTGATCGAAGAGATCTGGATGATCCGGCCAAAACCCCGTTCGCGCATGCCGTTGATCACCGCCCGGGTCATGTTGAATGCCGAGGTCAGATTGGTGCGAATGACCGCATCCCAGTCCTCGATGCCCATTTTATGGAGCATGCCATCCCGGGTGATCCCGGCGTTGTTGACCAGCACATCAACGGCCCCGTATTCGCTGCTCACCGACTCGACACCGGCCTCACACGCCCCATAATCGCCCACATCCCACTTGCGCGCCGGGATGCCCGTCTCGCGGGTGAAGTCCGCCGCGGCCTCGTCATTGCCGTTATAGGTGACAACGACCTGATAGCCCGCCTCGCCCAGGCCCCGGGCGATGGCGGCGCCGATGCCACGGGTCCCGCCGGTTACCAATGCTGTTTTTGTCATCGTCCCACTCCTCCTGTTGGGCCGTGTGTGGTTTTCCAGCTCCCAGCTCGACCCTAACGATGATCCGGGTGCGAATACCAGCGGCAGCGCAACATAGGCATTCCAAATCGCCGTCGGCGCGGGCACAATCGCGCCTTTGCATGATCCGGCAATGAGAGAAGCATGAAAGAAAGTGCCGATCGGCGAACCCGGGCGCTGCAGGCTGCCGGCGAGCGTGGCTTGATCGCCGGACGCCGTGTGGGTCTGGAAAAAGAAAGCCTGCGCGTCAGCCGCGATGGACGGATCGCCCAGACACCGCACCCCGAGGGCCTTGGCTCGGCGCTGACCCATGATGAGATCACCACGGATTATTCCGAGGCATTGCTCGAGTTCGTCACCCCGGCGTTCGATGACCCGGCCGCCGCATTGCAGCGGCTCTCGGAACTGCATCGCTACACCTATCGCCAGATCGGCGACGAGTTGCTCTGGGCAACAAGCATGCCCTGTATTGTCGGGGGTGATGCCAGCATTCCCATCGCCGATTATGGCCACTCCAACATCGGCTGGATGAAACATGTCTACCGCCGCGGCCTGGACTGGCGCTACGGCCGCAGCATGCAGGCGATCGCCGGGATCCACTTCAACTACTCGTTCAGCGAAGAGTTCCTGCGCGCGGTACAGGCCCAGTCAGAGGATCAACGCGACTTCGCCAGCTTTCGCTCGGATATCTACTTTCGGCTGATCCGCAATTTCCAGCGCTATGGCTGGTTGCTGCCCTATCTCATGGGCGCCTCGCCTGCCATCTGCAAGTCATTCACCGGCGGGCGGAACATCGATTTCGACGAGTTCTCCACCCATACCTTCTACACACCCTATGCGACCTCGTTGCGCATGAGTGACATCGGCTACAAGAACAACGCCCAGGCCGCACTGGAGATCAGCTACAACGATCTTGAAAGCTATGTGGCGAGCCTGCGTGCGGCGATCAACACGCCCGACCCGGAGTACAGCCGCATCGGCACCCGCGTGGATGGCGAGTGGCGCCAGTTGAACACCAACGTGCTGCAGATCGAAAACGAGTACTACAGCTTCGTCCGGCCCAAGGCCCGGGCCCGGTCCGGCGAGCAGCCCACCTGCGCGCTGCACCGTGCCGGCGTCGAGTACGTCGAGATCCGCGCCCTCGATCTCGATCCGTTCAGCCCCATCGGCATCGAGGACGAGCAGATCGCCTTTCTCGAAATCCTGCTGCTTTTCTGCCTGCTCGAGGACAGCCCACCCATCGATGCCGCCGAACAAAACCAGATCAACGCTAACCAGGGCCTGGTGGCGAGGGCGGGCCGCGACCCCGCCCTGACCCTGCATCGGGGCAACGGCGAGCGGGTGGGCCTGCGCCAGTGGGCGCGGGAGCTTTTTGATGCCATGGCCGGGCCGGCGGAGCTCCTCGACGAGGTGCATGACGATGGCCGCTATCGCGAGATCCTCGCCCATTACCGGGCGCGGGTGGAGAATGCGGATCACACCCCATCCGCCCGGGTGCTGCGTGAGATGCGCGACAACGGTGAGGAATTCGTCGAATTTGCCCTGCGGGTCTCGCAAACCCACGCCGAGACACTGCGCCAGGCCCCCATCTCGCCCGCTGCGCTTTCCAGGCTGCAGAACGCCGCAGCGACCTCACTGGTCGAACAGTCACGTCTGGAGGCCGCACCCGAGCCGCCGTTCGAAGAGTTTCTGAAAAGCTACTTTGCCCAGGCTCCGACCAACGGCTATTGAGCAAGGCAAAGCCATCGCTTTTCAATAAGACCGTCACCAGACAGGGAGTGTTATGGCGTGACGGGCGAAATGGCGGCCGTGACATTGACCGGGATTGCGGGCGGCGCTGCCGCTTTGTCGATACTCGGACTCGTACAGGCGGCTTCGCGCGCATACACAAGCCACGTACACCGAACGACCACCGTCGGCCTTCATCAACAATTCATCGAGCTCTCCGCACGGCAGATGATGTTGATTGCCGGGCTATTGGCCACCCTGGTGGGTCTGCTTGGCCTCGCATTTGTACCGCCACCCATCGCTGCCGCCCTGGGGGCCACCGCCCTTTTCATTCCCAGGTTTGCGGTCCAAGTGGTCCGATCGCACCGCCAAAGCGCGATTGCGCAGCAGATGCCCGAGGCGATCGAGGCCCTTGCCGGCAGCCTGCGCGGTGGGGCCAACCTCAACCGTGGCCTTGAACTGCTGGCCACCCATCAACCACGGCCGATTCGCGATGAGTTCGCGCTCATGGTCACCCGCCGGACATTGGGCGGTGACCTCAACGAGGTGCTCAGCGAGTTCTGCGAGCGCAACAAAAGCGACGATATTGCGCTTTTCCAAAGCGCCGTGGCCATGGCCGACCAGGTTGGCGGCGATCTGGCCTATACCCTCGAGAACCTGGGCAGGACCTTGCGAACCCGCAACGACATGCAACGGCGCATTCGATCGCTCACGGCGATGGGGCGCATGCAGGGACGTCTCATGACCCTGCTCCCCATCGGCATCGCCGGCGTGATCTACCTCCAGCAGCCGGCCACCATGAGCCGTCTGTTCACTCATCCGGTTGGCTGGATCGGTATCGCCGTCGCCGCGGTGCTGATGGTCATCGCCACCCTGTGGATCCGACGGATTGTCGATATTGAGATCTAGCCATGGCGTTTTTCGCTTCCGGGCTTGTCGGGATCTCCGTCGCACTCGCCGTAGTCGCGGTGGCCGGGCTTGCCGCCCGCGTCCCGAAAGGCGCGGTGCGCCGCCGGCATGGTCAGCGACTGCCGGCTTTGCTTCGGCTGACATTACCCCTCGCCCGTGTCATCGCCGCGCAACTGCCAATCGGTCGCTCGACGTTTGACCGCCGGATCTCGCTGCAGCTCGAACGCGCCGGTTTGCAACAAATCCTCACCCCGGTCGAGCTCTATGTCCTTGGTGCCTGTACGGCCTGCCTGCTGGTTGTCTCCACGATGCTTGCGACCACGCCGTACAGCCAGTCGTCGTCGCACCCGGTGCTCCTGGTGGCAGTCGCGGCCACCTGCGGGCTTGTCTATCCCTGGGTCTGGCTTCGGGACACCATTCAAAAACGCCAGAATCAGCTCGCCCGTCAGCTGCCCCTGCTGCTTGATCTGCTCCAGCTCTCGATTCGGGCGGGTCTGGGCTTTAGCGCTGCACTTGCGCAATGCAGCGCTCGCATACCGTCGGGCGCTTTGCAGCACGAACTCAGCCAGGTCAATGCCGAGATCCGCGCGGGTGCCCGTATGAGTGCGGCCGTACAGGCCATGGCGCGACGCTCTGGGGTACAGGCAGTCGAGCAATTCGCCGCGGCCATCGCCCAATCGCAGATCTCGGGGGCGGGGCTTGCCGATCTGTTGCAGCACCAGGCCGAACAACAGCGTGACCGGCGATTTGCCCAGGCCGAAAAAGCGGCCAATGAGGCGCCCGTGCGTTTGCTTCTGCCGTTGATGACGCTGCTCTTTCCGCTGACATTCGCCGTGATCGCCGCACCCATTGTCTTCAACATCCTGGAGGCGGGATGGCTTTAATCGAGCGATGGCGATCGGGTTGGATGATCCTCGGGCCGGATGCCTCGTCCCGCCCGCTCCGGCTCGGGGTAATCACCCATCCACTGGGCCGTCTGCTCGGGTTCCTGCCCTGCCGCCAGCCGCCGGCGGAATTCGATGGGCTCATCCTCGAGCCCGGCGGCAGCGTTCACACCCTCGGCATGGGCTTTTCACTGGATGTGCTCTTTGTTGATCGCCATCAACGGCTCATTCGCCGCCAGGACTGGGTCATGCCAAACCGTTTTGTCTTTGCACCGGCAGGCACCCGGGCGGTCATCGAAGTGGTCGCCGGGCGTCTCCCCCGCGGCCGTATCCAACCCGAACTCGAACCCGGAGGTTAGTTGTGTGGCAGCATCTCACAAGGCTATCGCTCGTGCTGGTCATCACAGCACTGGCGAGCGGCTGCAGCACCGTGTCGCTACAACCGCTCGCCGCCGGTTATGAAAAACTCGAGAAAGCCGACAAGGCTTTCCGCGACGGCGACTGGGAAACCGCCAACGAACTCTATGGCGCCGTTGCCGAAGCACAACCGCGGCTGATCTCGCCGCATCTACGCCTGGGTATCATCGACTACCGCCAAGGGCGGCCCAAGGGCGCCGCCGGGCATTTCGAAGCGGTGCTTCAACGCAATCCCGATCATGTCGTTGCCACTTACAACCTGGCGGTGACGCATCTGCAAAGAGCGCGGACATTACTTGATCGGCACGAGCAGCTTGCGCCCGTCAGCGCCTCACGGCCTGCCCTCGTTGACGTCAGAAAGGCGCTTGAGCGACTGAAAGGCGAAAAGCAAACGCCCGAGACCCGTTAATGGGGCTTTTGGCCGGATTGCTCGGGTTGGCCAGCCTGCCACCGATCGGGCTCGGTGGCCTGGGGCTTGTATGGCTTGTGCCCTGGTTTATTGCGCTGCGGTTTCCCATCAAGCAACGCTGCCTCCACACCGCGCTGGCCGCAGGGCTGCCTGCTTTGCACGTCATCCTCGGCATCGTCGAGGCCTACCCGGCCATGGCTTTTGTCGCTCTGGCACTGGCGCTCGGGCCGATGATGGCCGGCGCGTTGATCGGGCTCGCATCGCATCGCTTTTGGGGGGTGCGATGCGGGCTGATCATCGTCACTGTCGTCCTTGCCATGGGCGGCCTGCGATACCTCGGCCTGCCGGTTTCCGTGGCTGCTGTCACGGGCTTGCCCGGCCCGAGCGGGATAAGGCAACCCCTCGCCGAGGTACTGGCTGGCGGTGGTGTGGTCACACTGGATGTCGCGCTGATCGGCGCTCAGGCAGCGATGGCCGCTGCGCTGTGCCGTTTGGGGGCGCACTCGGACCGTCTGCAACGCATCGCACGTTGGGGTAGTGCATCCGGGTTGCTGCTGGCGATCGTCGTCTTGACCACGACAGCCGATGGCGAATCGGCAGAGCCAACGGCCAAGCGGGTGGCGGTGATTCAAACCGCCCTGCCCCCTCATCAAAAGGCGCGTCTGATCGCCGACAATGAGCTTGAGACGGTGGTTGCCCGCCACCGCAGGCTTCGGCAACAGGCCCTCCAGGCCGACCCCGACTGGATTGTCTGGCCTGAAGGCAGCACACCCGGACTGGGCAGCCCGCCGCCGCGTCCGGATCCCGCCAGGCCAGTATCCGCTCCACCCGCGGAGATCCGGCATGTCTATCGGTATCAACGGCCCGGCCAACTCTCAAGCACGGCGGTGCTTCGTACAGTCCGGGGAAAGCCCATTGCGCAAATCGATAAAAGACGTCCATTGCCCATCGCCGAGTCGTCGATCGCCGATCCACGCCAATCCTCCGCAGCCACAATGCTCGGTGCGACACCGGTGACGGTGCTGATCTGCTCGGATATTTTCCACACACCCAGTCTGTTTGCCGTCGCGCGTTCGGACACCGCGGTGGTCATCAACCCCACCAGCATTGGCTATCTTGGCGGACGGTGGCTGCCGTTGCTGCATCAAAGGGCGGTTCAGATCCAGGCCGCGGCGCTTGGCCGCCCGGTGGTCGTACCCACCAACGGCAGCGCCGCCTTTTGGGTGAGTGCGACCGGTGCCCTTAACCGGTTGGGCGCGGGCACCGGCGCGCAGACCCATATCGCGACCCTCCCGGTCCCTCGCCAGACCCATGCCCCCCACCCATTGCTCGGTGTTGGTATCTGGGTCGCTTTTGTGTCTCTGCCGGCGGCGACTGCAGGCACCCTAAGTCATCGACTCCCCGCCCCGCGCTGGCGCCCCGGTTGCCGACCGACCGTCACCATCGGGGTGCTCGCTGTGATCGCCTTTCGGCTCGTGATCGAACATCAACCAAGCTCAACGCCGTCAAAGACGCCGGACGGCGGCATCGCCTCGCCGTCCTATGAGGCGATAACAGCGCCCGAGCAACCCGATTCGGCGGTCGTTGCCGCCTTGGCCCGGAGCTTTGCGATCCCCACCACCGTCGCCGATATCCCCACCGGTCGCGATCACGCATGGCGCTGGCTATGTCAGCAGATCCATATGGGGCTGGATCCATCACCGATGCCGTCAATCAGACCGCCGGCGCTTGGCATTGTGACCGCAAACGAGCGGCCGCTGGTGATTCGCTGGAGCCGGGGTGGCCGACCGATCGCGTTCGACCCGGTGGCCGGTGTATTCCAGACCCTCGAACGCCCCCCACCCGACACGCTCTGGCTGCGCGAGATGCCACCCCAGCGTGCCTGCAGGCGGTCTGCCGAGTGGTGATCTGCAAAAGATCAACGGCCCTTATCGGCAAGGGGTCATGGCGCTAGGCTGGAAGCGTTGATCAGGCTAACCACGCTCAGGGAGGAGCAGGATGGATAAAGCAATCATGGAGCGCGCCGGCACGGGACACCGCCAGGCCGGACAGGGGATGTCCGAGTACATTATTGTGACCGCACTTATCGCAGTGGCTGGCATCGGGATTTTCTCGGCTTTTGGCGATACGATCGCCAGCCAGGCTGCCGCACTGGCCCGGGAGATGGCGGGTGAAGATGGCAGCGAACAAATCGAGCAGGCGGCCGAGGACTCGGAGCGCGCCGCACAGCGCTCGGAGCAGGCGGATACCCTGCAGAACTTTGACTCGCAGAATTAATCGGACCGCGGGTCAGATACTCCCGTTGATGCTTTTCATCATCGCGGCAATCGGACTGGCGATCACCATTTCGCATCGCACCGCTGACGGGGCCAATGACCGCAGCGTCGTGGTCAACGCCGCCGATGCGGCCGCCTACAGCGGCGCCAGCTGGATGGCACGTCACCTCAACCTGATTGCTTATACCAATCGGGCACTGGTGGCCAACCACATCGCCGTCGGCCATTTCACTGCCTACCTCAGCTGGCTGCGATACGTCGAGGACGCCAGTGACGGGCTGGCCAGCGTCACGCGCTACATCCCCTACGTCAATCAGGCAACCAGCGCCGCCGCGCGTATTGCTGATGCCGCATTGAAGGGCACCGAACTTTTCGGTCGCGGCTATATCAATGGCATCGACGGACTCCACGGCCTGATGATGAGCACGCAGGCCAGAGCCCGGCTGGCGATTCAGCCGCCAGAGATCGACCGGATCATGGCGGCAGTCGCACAGGGCCATGACCCATCGATCGTCATCAACCAGACCGATGCGACAAACGCGCTACCGCAGCCCTATCGGGCGGTGGTCCAGGGGTATCTGGCGAGCCGGTATGCGCAGACGCTAAGCCGTATCCAAAGCGCCCGGCCCGGCGATGATCGCCGCCGCTTCGGCGAATGGGTCGCGGCGACAATCAATCATGACCGACGGCTGCGACGCTGGCTTGCCGGTCGCGAGGGTCGTGGCTGGCCCGGTTATGGCAGTGGCCGCCGGGAATGGGATGTCAAAATCCCGCTGATTATCAAGATTCGCAAGCAAGGCGCCACGTCGCGGGCCGACCGCGCCGATGCCGACGGTTGGCGCTCGCTCGATCGGTTTCAAAAGGCGGAATACAAGCTGGGCAAGGGCGAGTGGAGCGGCTGGGATACCTTGGCGCGGGGACGCGCTGATGCCGATCGCATCGCCGGTAACTACCGCGGTGTTCGACGCTACACCCGGCTCAAGACCAGGGGCGATCATCCCGGAGGATTCGCAGTACCAGCCATCGCCACGCTGGCCGAAGGGCGGCGATCCCGCGGCATTAATCACTTGACGATTGCGCGGGTGGTCTACCGGCCACCGCAGGGCTGCGGTCAGCCATGTCCAGGCGATGCCGGCAATGACCCGACCTTGTTCGGGCCTTTCTGGAAGCCACGGCTGAGCACGCAACCTGGAGGCGTTTGGCCATGAATCGCCAGGGCGGCGCCGCGCTGACCGAGGCAATGCTCTGCCTGATGGCGCTGCTGCCAGCGCTATGGGCGGTTGACTGGCTTGCTGATCTGCACGACGCACAGCGTGGCATCCAGCATGCTGTGCGCATCAGCAGCTGGGGTCAGGCCCTTGCAGGTGTCGAACTCGAGCACTATCGAGCAAACGACCCGGCCATCCCGGTAGAGCGCCGGCCGATGAAAAGCGACCAACAGAGCGATCTGGAGGCAAGCGCCGCGGTACGTGCGCTTGCGCATGGTGACTATGTGCCGGGGATTGCACGAATCGGGGGTTTGCACCCTCGGATGCTGCGGCTGCCTGAACCCGCTTTGCAATCCCACCACGCCGAGCGGGCCATCAAGCCCACAACCAAGCTGGATCAGCATGCATCCACCCTGAGCCTGGAGGCATCAGCATCGGTTGTCTCGGTCGATTGGCGAGCCCGGCGTGACCGGCAATATCAATCCCGCACCGAAGGCGTGGTGGCAAGCGAGCCTCTGGACGCGGCCACCCGTCCGGGCCGCGGGCTTGCCCGTTTTGTGTTGTTCAGGGAGGGACGCGATGCAGATGCCACCGACTTCATCCCACCGCACGGTGTTCAGCCCAAAAGCCCCCATTAGCCGGCTTTTGCCTCGACTTGCCGTGCTGTTGATTGCTTTTGCATCGGCCAGCCAGGCCATGCCGGATGTCTGCGCTCCGGTGATTGCTCAAAAGCATTTGCCCTCGGGGGCCGAGGCGGTCATGCGTGACCCCCGGGTCAGCATTAATGGGCTGCCCCTCTGTGTTGCGAGTTATCTCACCGACCAAAGCCCTGAACAGATCATCGCGCACTATCGCCACGAGTGGGCCGGGAGCGCCTATCGTGAAGTTTTCCCTCAAGCACTGGATGATGCAGCCAACGACGGGGAATCAGCGATCGAGACACTGTTCTACAGTCGTCAGGCGACTCGCCATGTCAGCGCCCGATCCACGCCCGAAGGCACGACGGTGATGTTGAGTGTCATGCGGCTGGGTGATGCCCTCGACGCTGACCGTCGTCAGAGTCAAGCCAGCGCGGGGCTGATCCCGCCGGCCATGGAACGGCTCTACCATCAAAGCAACCGTCACGGCGATACGACCGTCATCGAAGGCCACTACCCGATTCCCCGGGCACGTGAGCGACTCGGACGCTATCTGGCGCGTCGGGGATGGGTCGAGACAGCGGCACCGACCGATGCGGGCCACGGCCTTTCCATGAGCCACCCCCGGCTGGGTGCCATCGAAGTCGAGTTCAAGCGCGACAGCGCCCGGACGGTAGCCGTCATCCACCGGATCGAGCATCCCGCCGGTGATCATGAGTAGCTCGGAGTACATCGCGGTGGCTGCGGGGTTGGCCGTTGTCTGGGGGATGCTCGATGAGATCGAGTCATTGCTGCTCCGGCATGCGGATCAATTCCAGTGGGGACTGAGTGTCCCCTTTTAACAAGCAAGGATGAAGAGACGTCCATGACGGCGCTCCAGAGGCATCTCATCGTGCTTTCGATCGCTCTGCTGTGCGGCCTGGCTGCCGCGTGGCTCGCCGCGCGCCATATCGACCATCTGGCCGAGGCGGTCGAAGCCGATCTATCCGAGCCTTATGAGAAGCGGCCTGTGCTGGTCGCCAAAACGGCACTGGCCGCCGGCGAGACGTTATCCGCCGAGGATGTTGCGGTGCGGTCGATGCCCAAGGCCTACGTGCATGCCCATGCACTCGGACGCCAGGGCTGGTCTCGGATCGCCGGTCGCATTCTGCAACATCCTCTCGAGCGTGGTGATCCGATCCTGCCCGCCATGCTGCGCGAGGACGACCGCACGAGGCTATCGGAGCTGGTACGAACCGGCGACCGGGCCCTGACCATCCCCGTGCCGGGGGAGCAGGCAATCGCGGGTCTGCTGCGACCCGGCGATCGGGTTGATCTGCTCATGACCTACCGCCGGGATGGGCAACAGACCACGACCACCCTTTTGTCCGATGTCGTCATCCTGGCGGCAGGCCCCCATCTGCAAGGAAGTCGCACCGGCAACGAGCAGCATCAATGGCGGTACTCGGAGCTGACCGTCGCGGTCTCCCACGCCGAGGCAGTTCGAATCACGCAGGCCCTCGCGGTTGGCGAGATATCGGTCGTCCTACGGAGTGATAAGGATGACCGCCCCATGCCGCGCATGGCCATCGGCGAGGACCAACTGCTCGACAACCGATCCGCACGCAAGAGCGAACACCGACCTGTCGAAGTCATTCGCGGAGGCGCTCTGTGAATCAGATTGAAGAAAAAATCTCGCAGGTACTGCTGGTCGTTTGTCTTCTGCCCTTGCCCGCCGTGGCAGAGCTGCCCGGTTCCGTAGAACTGACCATCGGGCATTCCCGCTTGCTGGAGACCGCGGGTATCGAGCGGGTGGCGATCGCCGACCCGAAGGTGGCCGAGGTACGGGTCATCGAGCCGACAGAACAACTCCTTGTCATCGGTCTGAGCACCGGATCCACCGACCTGAGAGTCTGGCGGTCCGATGGTCAACACCGCACACGCGTTGAAGTCGTCGCGGCCCCGACAGCCGACCGGAACCCGGCACTCACACAGCTGGTCGAGCTCATTCCCGGGGTGTCATTGTCGTGGCTTGAGGGTCAACCGGTTCTGACCGGCCAGCCCCAGGATATTAATGCCCAGCAACGACTCGAAAAGCTCAAAACGATGCACGCCGACATCACGGACCTGACACGGCCTGCCGCCGATCCGGATCGCGCGACGGTGCATTTCAAGGCCCGCTTTGTCGAGATCAAGCGCTCAACGCTCCAGGACCTCGGGCTCGAGTGGTCGGATCAGAGTCCGGGAATCACCTTCGCCTACGCGTCGGATCTACACACCAACGATGTATTCCGGGCCGACCTTGGCCAGTCACTTCCGGCCGGAAAGCTCCCCCTCGATATCGGCCAGAGCAACAGCTATCTCGGCCTGGGCCTCGATATCACCGCCATGATCAATCTGCTGGATGAATCGGGACGCGTCGAGGTCATCGCCGAACCCATGTTATCAGCGCTCAGCGGCAGCTCGGCGTCGTTTCTGGCCGGTGGTGAGATCCCCATCCCCGTCCCGGGCGACGGAGACTCCACCACGGTGCAGTTCAAAGACTACGGTGTCTCGCTCGATATCACCCCCGAGGTCGCTGACGATCAAACGATTCAGGCGGATGTCGCCGTCGAAGTCAGCAGTGTCGACGAAGCGGTGACCGTCATGGGGGTGCCCGGGTTTTCGGTTCGCAATGCCACAACGCGGATGAAAGCGCGCAGCGGCGAGACCCTGGTCATCGCTGGTCTGGTTGACAGTCAGCAATCCCGGGCCATCGACCGCTTTCCCGGCCTCGCCGAACTGCCGGTCATCGGCGAGTTTTTCCGCTCGCGACGCAACCGATCCGAGAACACCGAGTTGATCGTCATGCTCACACCAAGCCTGACACCCTGGCCGAAGAAGCCCGACCCCCGCCCTGGGCTGGCGGAAAGCGCCCCGGACCATGACCTTCTGCCGCTCGAGGAGGGCGTGAGATGAAAGCCATGACTCTGCAGATCACCTCGCCGGCGGGCAGCAGTGATACCCGAGAGCTCCCCGATGATGCCGATCTCGTGATCGGGACCAGCCGACGATGCCAACTGCGACTGACCGATGGCGGCATTGCAAGGCGTCACGCCGTTTTGCAGATCCGTGAACGTCAATGCACCTTGCGGGCGCTCGGCCACGCCAACCGGGTTGTCATCAACGGACGCCCCACCCGACACTGCGGGCCGATCACGCCGACAGACCAGATCCTTGTTGGTGAGTATGCCCTACAGATCGATACGCCGGAGGCGAACGCTACCCATCAGACGGCCGATGTGTCGGATCCTGAAAGCGCTAATGGCAGCCAACCAGACCCGGATCCGGAACGCGGGGCGCTTGGATACCCCGATGCCAACCAAGCCGATGACCAGCATCACCGCATCGGTGCGCCCTCACCGGCGCTCGTCGAACGTCTGCGCCATGAAGTAGCGGAGAGCCTTGATCTTTTTCAGCGTGACCTCGTCGAGACCCTGTCGGCGGAGCGGATCCGGCAGGAGGCCGAGCGCATCGCCTGGCAACTCATCGAAAACGACGCCCTGGCCCTTGGCGAGGATATCGATCGGGCCGAGGCGGTGGCGCTGGTGGTGGCAGAGACCGTGGGCCTCGGGCCGATTGAGCGCCTGCTGGCCGATCCCGCCGTTACCGAGGTGATGGTCAACGGCGCCTCGAGCATTTACGTCGAACGGCAAGGCCGGCTTTGCCCGGCCGAGATTCGCTTTAGCTCGGAGGCAGCCCTGCAGAACACCCTCGATCGTATCGTCTCGCCTATTGGGCGGCGTCTTGACGAAGGCTCACCGTTGGTTGATGCCCGTCTACCTGACGGCTCGCGGGTCAACGCGGTCATCCCCCCGCTGGCACTCAATGGCCCGACGATTACCATCCGCAAGGCGCACAACAGCCATATGACGCTCGACGAACTCACCCAGGCGGGGGCGATGACCCCGGCGATGGCGGGTTTGCTCATCGAGGCCATCAAACGGCGCCGCAATATCGTCATCTCCGGCGGCACGGGCTCGGGCAAGACGACATTGCTTAATGCCCTGAGCGGCTACATTGACGGTGACGAGCGCATCATCACCATCGAAGATTCTGCCGAGCTCAACCTCCAGCAATCCCATGTGGTATCCCTTGAATCGCGTCCGGCCAATATCGAGGGAAGCGGCGCGATCAGCATCCGGGACCTGGTGCGCAACGCCCTGCGGATGCGGCCGGATCGGATCATTGTCGGTGAGTGTCGCGGCGGCGAGGCACTGGACATGCTCCAGGCAATGAATACAGGACACGACGGGTCGCTGACCACCGCCCACGCCAATTCACCTCGCGATGCCCTTTCTCGTCTGGAGGTGATGTGTCTGATGGCGGGTATGGATCTGCCGGCCCAGGCCATCCGCGATCAGATTGCCTCGGCGGTCGATCTGATTGTCCAGCTCAGTCGCTTCAGCGACGGCAGCCGCCGGATAACGCATATCACCGAACTCGCCGGCACCGAGCAGGCCACGATCCTCACAACCGAGCTGTTCCGCTATCAGGCGCGAGAGGGCGATACCGCCGATGGCGTGACGGGGTTTCAATGGACCGGACAGCATGCTTCGTTCGCGACCATCCGCGATCCGGCCAGCGGGGGCTTGACTACATAAACCCCAACTGCAGCCGCGCGCTCTCCGACATCCGCTCCTGAGTCCAGGGCGGCTCCCAGGTTAGCTCCACCTCGGCCGCCTGAACGCCCGGGACCTGCTCCACGGCCGCCTTGACCAGGATCGGCATCTGACCGGCCACCGGGCA
>CAJXSH010000021.1 GCA_913061005.1 uncultured Ectothiorhodospiraceae bacterium
GCCATCGCCATCGAGCAGAAATCCACCTCGCACAATCCGCGCTCGACCGTGGGCACGGTCACCGAGATCCACGACTATCTGCGTCTGCTCTTTGCCCGGGCCGGCACACCCTACTGCCCGGATCATGGCCATGCCCTCGAAGCCCAGAGTGTCAGCGAAATGGTCGACCAGATCATGGGCCTGGAAGGCGAACGGCGGCTCATGCTGCTGGCGCCGGTGGTCCGCGATCGCCGCGGCGAACACCGCGAGACCCTCGCCGAGCTGCGTCGTCAGGGGTTCATCCGGGTCCGGGTGGACGGCCAGGTGGTCGAACTCGACGAGCTGGAGCGGCTCGACGGTCAGCGCAGCCATCGCATCGAAGCGGTGGTCGATCGCTTTCGGGTGCGCGGCGATATTGCCACCCGCCTGGCCGATTCGCTCGAGACCTGCCTGGCGCTGGGCGATGACATGGCCTGTCTGGCGGATATCGATGATCCGACCTGGCCCGAACGGGTCTTCTCGGCCCGGTATGCCTGTCCGGAATGCGGCTATGCGCTGGATGCTCTCGAACCCCGGCTTTTTTCGTTCAACAGCCCCCATGGGGCCTGTCCCGACTGCGAAGGCCTGGGGGTGGAGCAGTTCTTCGACCCCGATCGCATCGTCCGCCAGCCCTCGCTGTCGCTGGCCGGCGGCGCGGTCCGGGGCTGGGATCGACGCAATGCCTACTACGGCCAGATCATCAATGACCTCGCCAACCACTACGGCTTTGACGTCGACACCCCCTGGCAGTCACTGCCCGAGTCGATCCGCCAGATCATCCTCTATGGCAGCGGCGAAGAGGCCATCGACTTTCACTATGCCGGCAGCCGCGGCGGCCGGGCGGTAAGCCAGCATCCCTTCGAAGGGGTGGTGAACAACATGGCCCGGCGCTACCGCGAGACCGACTCGGCGGCGGTCCGCGAGGAGCTCGGGCGTTTTCTGACCCGCCGCGTCTGCCCGGCCTGCAGCGGCTCGCGGCTGACCCGGGCGGCGCGTCATGTCCGGGTTGGTGAGTGGGATCTGCCCGCCATCAACCGGCTTTCGGTGGGTGCGGCGGCCGAGGTGTTCGATGAGCTGGGGCTCACCGGCGCCCGGGCCACCATTGCCGAGGGGATTATTGGTGAAATCGGCCAGCGGCTGCGGTTTCTCAACAATGTGGGGCTGGACTATCTGAGTCTCGATCGCAGCGCCGAGACCCTCTCGGGCGGCGAGGCGCAGCGCATCCGGCTGGCCAGTCAGATCGGCGCGGGGCTGGTGGGGGTGATGTATGTCCTCGATGAGCCCTCCATCGGGCTGCACCAGCGGGATAATGAGCGGCTGCTCGACACCCTGCGCCACCTGCGCGATCTGGATAATACGGTGATTGTGGTCGAGCATGACGAGGAGGCGATCCGCGCCGCGGATTACGTCCTCGACATGGGCCCCGGGGCCGGCCGCGAAGGGGGTGCCATTGTCGCCGCCGGCACACCGGACGAGGTCATGGCGCATCCAGGGTCACTGACCGGCGATTTCCTCTCGGGCCGACGCACCATCCCCGTCCCGCGGCGCTGTCCGCCCGGCGAGAAGGCCATTACGCTGCGTGGCGCCCATGGCCATAACCTCCGGTCGCTGGATGTCACCCTGCCACTGGGGCTGATGATCGGGATCACCGGCGTTTCCGGCTCCGGCAAATCGACGCTCATCAACGACACCCTCTATCCGGTGGCCGCCCACCAACTCAACGGCGCCGCAGCGGCATCGGTGGACTGCGATGCGGTCGAGGGGCTCGAGCACCTGGACAAGGTGGTGGATATCGACCAGAGCCCCATCGGCCGGACCCCACGATCCAATCCGGCCACCTATACCGGATTGTTCACCCCCATCCGCGAGCTTTTTGCCGCCACCGCCGAGGCCCGCTCGCGCGGATACGGCCCCGGGCGATTCAGCTTCAACGTCAAGGGCGGCCGCTGCGAGGCCTGTCAGGGTGAGGGGGTCACCCGGGTGGCCATGCATTTTCTGCCGGATATCTTTGTCCCTTGCGATATCTGCGAAGGCCGACGCTATAACCGCGAGACCCTGGAGATCCGTTACCGGGGCTACAACATGGCCGAAGTCCTGGCGCTGCGTGTCAGTGAGGCGGCCGAGGTCTTCGCCAGCATCCCGGTGCTGGCCCGCAAGCTCGAGACCCTCATGGAGGTGGGGCTGGGTTATGTACAACTCGGCCAGAGCGCCACAACGCTATCCGGCGGCGAGGCCCAGCGCGTGAAGCTGGCCCGGGAGCTTTC
Organism: uncultured Ectothiorhodospiraceae bacterium; assembly: GCA_913061005.1. Classification (GTDB taxonomy): domain Bacteria; phylum Pseudomonadota; class Gammaproteobacteria; order Nitrococcales; family Nitrococcaceae; genus Spiribacter; species Spiribacter pallidus. Next base: position 2,283 of record CAJXSH010000021.1, read on the forward strand.
CCGACGCGGCACCGGCCAGACCCTCTACATACTGGATGAGCCCACCACCGGTCTGCATTTCCAGGACATCGCCCAGCTGTTGGGCGTGTTGCAACGGCTTCGGGATGAGGGCAATACCCTGGTGGTCATCGAGCACAACCTCGATGTCATCAAAAGCTGCGATTACCTCGTCGATCTGGGCCCCGAGGGGGGCAGCGGCGGCGGCCGTGTCATGGCCACCGGCACCCCGGAGGCCGTGGCCCGATGCCCGGATTCGCATACCGGACGGTTCCTTGCCGAGGTGCTGGATACAAAAAGGCCGGCCCCGGGTTAGCGGCGCCGGCCTGTGTGCGCGGGCGGTTGACCGCCGCGGATTCAGGGCAGGAGGTGCTTGACCGCGTCGCGCTCCTCGACGAGCTCCTGCTCGGTGGCGTTCATCCGCTCGCGCGAGAAATCATCCACATCCAGCCCCTGGACGATCTCGTAACGCCCATCCGCGCAGCGAACCGGGAATGAGTAGATGATGCCCTCGCTGATGCCATAGCTGCCATCGGACGGGATGGCCATGCTGACCCAGTCATCCTCAGGGGTACCCAGGGTCCAGTCGCGCATGTGATCGATGGCGGCACTGGCTGCCGAGGCCGCACTGGACTGCCCCCGGGCCTTGATGATGGCCGCACCCCGCTGCTGCACCGTGGGGATGAAGCTCTCTTCGAGCCAGCTCTGGTCGACCCGATCAGCCGCCGGTGTACCCGCCACGGTGGCGTGGCTGATATCCGGATACTGGGTGGCCGAGTGGTTGCCCCAGATGGTCATGCGCTTGATGTCGGTGACATGGCTGGAGGTCTTGTTGCCAAGCTGCGCCAGCGCCCGGTTGTGGTCGAGCCGGGTCATGGCCGTGAAGCATCGTGGATCCAGATCGGGCGCATTGCGCTGGGCGATCATGGCGTTGGTGTTGGCCGGATTCCCCACGGCCAGCACGCGCACGTTGCGGCTTGCCACATCGTTAATGGCCTTACCCTGGGCCGAGAAGATGGCGGCGTTGGCCTCGAGCAGGTCCTTGCGCTCCATGCCCGGCCCCCGGGGCTTGGCGCCCACAAGCAGAATGTAGTCGGCGTCCTTGAACGCCTCTTCGGCCTGATCACTGGCACTCATCCCCGCGACCAGCGGAAACGCGCAATCCTCGAGTTCCATCATCACGCCCTGCACGGCATCCATCGCCGGCGGCACCTCGAGTAGCTGAAGAACAACCGGCTGATCCGGGCCGAGCATATCGCCCGAGGCAATGCGAAACAGAAGGCTGTAACCGATCTGGCCGGCTGCGCCGGTGACCGCGACACGAACAGGTGCTTTCATGGAATCCCCTCCCTAGAGCCTGATCAAGAGGCTTCGGCCACCGCTTCGTCGTCCGGCTCGTCGGTGACTGCCTCGGCAGCGGGACGATCCACCAGCTCCACGAAGGCCATGGGCGCGTTATCCCCGGCCCGGAACCCGGCCTTTAGGATACGCAGATAGCCCCCGGGGCGCTCCTGGTAGCGCGGCCCCAGCTCATCAAACAGCTTACTGACCGCTTCTTTGTCGCGCAGCCGGGCAAACGCCAGCCGCCGGTTCGCCACCGTATCCTTGCGACCGAGGGTGATCAGCGGCTCTGCCACCCGGCGAAGCTCCTTGGCCTTGGGCAGGGTGGTACGGATCGCCTCGTGCTCGATCAGCGATGCCGACATGTTACGGAACATCGCCTGACGGTGGGCGCTGTTGCGGTTGAGTTTCCTTCCGGACTTGCGATGTCGCATGCCGCTACCCCTTAACCTGTTGCCCGGTCGCGACCCGCGAGGCTGGCCGGCGGCCAGTTCTCGAGACGCATACCCAGCTGAAGCCCGTTCTGTGCCAGGACTTCCTTGATTTCGTTGAGTGATTTCTTGCCAAGGTTCGGTGTCTTGAGCAGCTCGACCTCGGTCTTCTGCACCAGATCACCCACATAGTGGATGGCCTCGGCCTTGAGGCAGTTGGCAGAACGTACCGTGAGCTCCAGATCATCGATGGGCCGAAGCAGCACCGGATCCACCTCGGGCTCCTGCCGCTGGGGCGCCACCTCGCTCTCGCCACCTTCGAGGTCGACGAATACCGAAAGCTGATCCCGCAGCACGCCCGCGGCCAGGCGAATCGCCTCTTCCGGCTCGATCACCCCACTGGTCTCGATATCCATGACCAGTTTGTCCAGATCGGTCCGCTGCTCGACACGGGCACTTTCAACGTTGTAGGCCACCCGACGCACCGGACTGTAGGTCGCATCCAGCGCCAGACGGCCAATGGTGCGCTCTTCCTCCGGATCCCGGGCGGTCGACGGCTCGTAGCCCCGGCCACTGCCGATGGTAATGGACATGCTGATCTCGCCCTCCTGGGTGAGATTGCAGATCACCAGCTCGGGGTTTTTGACCTCGACGTTCTGCTCGGCGGCGATGTCGGCGGCTGTCACCACACCGGGGCCCTTTTTCTGCAGCCGCAGGGTGGCCTCATCGCGGCCGGTCAGCCGCACCGCCAGGTTCTTGAGGTTGAGCAGAATGTCGACGACATCCTCCTGAACCCCTTCGATGGCGGTGTACTCATGGAGCACACCATCGATTTCGACCTCGGTGACCGCATAACCCGGCATCGAGGAGAGCAACACCCGCCGCAGCGCGTTGCCCAGCGTGTGACCGAAACCGCGCTCCAGGGGCTCCAACGTGATCCGCGCGCGCTTGTCGCTGACCGCGTCCACATCGACCACCCGAGGTTTAAGGAAATCCTTAAACTGACCCTGCATGTAAAACACTCCTGCTCGGCAAAGACGCCAATCGCGCCTTTACTTGGAATAAAGCTCGACGATCAGATGCTCGTTGATCTCGGCGGCAAGATCCGCGCGATCCGGCAACTGCTTGAACGTCCCTTTGAATGCCTTGGTATCCACCTCGAGCCACTCGGGGATGCCGCTCTGCTGGGCCATCTCGATGGCCGCCTGGATGCGCAGCTGTTTCTGCGCCCGCTCGCGGATGCTTACCGTCTGGCCGGGCTTGACCTCGGCGGAGGCCACGTTGGTCACGCGGCCGTTGTGCTCCACCGCGCGATGGGCGACCAACTGACGCGCCTCGGCGCGGGTCGCCGCAAAGCCCATCCGGTAGACCACGTTGTCCAGCCGCGACTCGAGCAGCTGCAGCAGGTTCTCGCCGGTGTTGCCTTTCCGGCGGTCCGCCTCTTTGTAGTACTTGCGGAACTGACGCTCGAGCACGCCGTACATCCGGCGGACTTTCTGCTTTTCACGCAGCTGAAGGCCATAGTCGGAGATCTTGCCCCGGCGCTGGCCGTGCTGCCCCGGCGGTGTGTCGAGCTTGCACTTGCTGTCGAGCGGGCGGACGCCGCTTTTAAGATAAAGGTCGGTGCCCTCACGGCGGGCCAGCTTGCAAGTCGGTCCGATGTACCGTGCCATTGATTAAACCCCTGCTTAGACGCGCCGCTTTTTAGGCGGCCGGCATCCGTTGTGCGGAATGGGTGTCACGTCCTCGATGTTCGTGACCCGATAACCCACGTTGTTCAGTGCGCGGACCGCCGACTCCCGACCCGGGCCCGGTCCCTTGACGCGCACCTCCAGGTTTTTGAGCCCGTAATCCTTGGCCGCCTCGCCGGCGCGCTCCGATGCCACCTGAGCGGCAAAGGGCGTGCTCTTGCGCGAACCGCGGAAACCACTGCCGCCAGCGCTGGCCCAGGCAAGGGCATTGCCCTGACGGTCGGTGATGGTGATCACGGTGTTGTTGAAGGTCGCGTTGACGTGCGCGATCCCGTCGACAACCGTGCGCTTGACGCGCTTGCGGGTGCGGGTGGTCGGCTTGGCCATGTCTGCTCAGTCCTGTTGGTTGTTAGCGGGTAACGGCGCGCCGCGGCCCCTTGCGGGTGCGGGCGTTGGTCTGGGTGCTCTGACCCCGGACCGTCATGCCGCGCCGATGCCGGATGCCTCGGTAGCAGCCCATGTCCATCAAACGCTTGATATCCATCGCCACCTGACGACGCAGGTCGCCTTCGACGGCGTATTCGTTGACCGCCGCCCGGATCTTTTCGAGCTCGTCATCGTTGAGCTCGCTGACCTTGCGGTCCGGAGCCACCGATGCCGTTTGACAGATTTGCGCCGCACGCGTCCGCCCCACCCCGTAGATCGAGGTCAGCGCGATTACCGTGTGCTTGTTGGCGGGGATATTGACGCCAGCAATACGGGCCATGAGCCGTTACTCCGAATTTGTTCTTTTCTCGCGGAAACCCGCTAGTGTAGCCGGGTTATCCGATTGGGTTCAAGCCGAAAGCGATGGACGATCAGCCCTGACGCTGCTTGTGCCGGGCATCCGAGCAGATCACGCGGACGGTGCCGCCCCGCTTGATGACCTTGCAGTTCCGGCAGATTTTCTTAACCGATGCCCTTACCTTCATCGTCCTGTCTCCGAGTGTCCTGTCGCCCCGCAAAAGGGCGCGAATATTAGCAAAGACCGTGCCGCCATGCACGGTCGGTCATTGTCTCTAGCGCAGCATGCCGCCGCCGGCACCCCCATGCGCCTGGAGGTTGGCCTTTTTCATCAACGGCTCGTACTGATGCGAGACCAGATGGGCCTGGAGCTGGGACATGAAATCCATGACCACCACCACGATGATCAAAAGGGATGTCCCGCCAAAATAGAACGGCACGTTCCAGTACAGAATGAGGAACTCCGGCAGCAGACACACCGCGGTGATGTAACCCGCTCCGACCAGGGTGAGCCGTGTCATCACCTTGTCGATGTAGCGCGAGGTCTGTTCACCCGGGCGAACCCCCGGGATGAACGCGCCGGAGCGCTTGAGGTTATCGGCGGTATCCCGCGAGTTGAACACCAGCGCGGTGTAGAAAAAGCAAAAGAAAATAATCGCCGCGGCATAAAAGGCGATGTACAGCGGCTGCCCCGGGCTCAGGGTCTGGCCCAGGCGCTGCATCCAGCTAAGCCCCTCCATCTCGCCGAACCACTGCCCGATGGTGGCGGGGAAGAGGATGATGCTGGAGGCAAAAATGGCCGGGATGACGCCGGCCATGTTGATCTTGAGCGGCAGATGGCTGGTCTGCCCGGCATACATCTTGCGGCCCTGCTGACGACGGGCGTAGTTCACCGTGATACGACGCTGGCCGCGCTCCATGAACACGATGAACCAGATCACCCCCATGGCCAATGCCAGCAGGATCAAGACCGTCGGGATCCCCAGCTCGCCGGTACGCGTGAGCTCGAGGGTGCCCCCCAGCGCCGCCGGCAGCCCGGCAACGATACCGGCGAAAATGATCAACGAGATGCCATTGCCGATGCCCCGCTCGGTGATCTGCTCGCCGAGCCACATCAAGAACATGGTGCCGGTGACAAGGGTGACCGTGCCGATGAACACAAAGCTCGGCCCGGGGCTCAGGACAACGCCCTGATTCTGAAGCGCCACCGTAATCCCGATGCCCTGAACCAGTGCCAGGCCCAGGGTGCCGTAGCGCGTGTACTTGGTGATCTGCCGGCGCCCCTGCTCACCCTCCTTGCGAAGCTGCTGCAGCGAGGGGATCACCGCGGTCATCAACTGCATGATGATGGATGCCGAGATGTAGGGCATCACCCCGAGGGCGAAGATCGACAAACGACCCAGCGCGCCACCGGAGAACATGTTGAACATATCCAGGATGGTGCCGGCCTGCTGTTCGAACATCTCGGCGAGTGCGGCCTGATCGATCCCCGGGATGGTGATATGGGCGCCCAGTCGATAGATCACCAGTGCCAGCACGACAAACGTCAGCCGCTGGCGGACCTCGGTCAGCCGACCCAGTCCGCCCATGGCTCCCGCCGTTGCGCCGGGTCCCGCCACTTAGGCCTCGACCTTGCCGCCGGCCTTCTCGATGGCGGCCCGCGCACCGGCGGTGGTGCGCACACCCTCGACGGTCAAACTGCGGCTCACCTCGCCCGAGGCGATGATCTTGGCCGAGCGTGCGTTGCGAGTGATCAGCCCGGCGGCCCGAAGAGTCGCCATCGAGACCACGTCCCCTTCAACGGCACCGAGTTCCGAGAGCCGGATTTCGGCCACATACTGGCCCTTGCGCGAGCGAAACCCGACCTTGGGCACCCGCCGCTGGAGCGGCATCTGACCGCCCTCAAATCCCACCTTGTGGAAGCCGCCGCTGCGGGCTTTCTGGCCCTTGTGACCGCGCCGGGCAGTCTTGCCCATGCCCGAGCCGGCCCCGCGTCCGACGCGCTCGGCGTCAGGCCGGGACCCCTCGGCGGGGCGGAGTTTGTTCAGTCGCATGCCTCAGACCTCCTCGACCGTGAGCATGTAGTTGACCTTGTTGATCATGCCCCGGTTCTCCGGTGTATCCGCCACGACGACGCTGTGATGCATCCGACGCAGCCCAAGCCCCGCGACGCAGGCCTTGTGCCCGGCCAGACGCCCGGACAGGCTGCGCACCAGGGTCACGCGTAACTGCTTTGCCTTTGCCATGATCAGCCCTGCACCTCTTCGACGGTCTTGCCGCGCTTGGCGGCGACAAGCTCCGGCGAGCTGTAGCCACTCAGCCCGTTGATCGTCGCCCGGACCACGTTGACCGGGTTGCGCGAGCCGATGGCCTTGGCCAGCACGTCCTGCACACCGACCACCTCGAAGACCGCGCGCATGGCGCCTCCGGCGATGATGCCCGTGCCCTCGGAGGCCGGCTGCATGAACACCTTGCTCGAGCCGTGGTTGGCCGTGATCGGATACTGCAGCGTCGGCCCGCTGAGGTTGACGGTGCGCATGTTCTGCCGTGCCTTTTCCATGGCTTTCTGGATGGCCAGCGGCACTTCGCGCGCCTTGCCATACCCAAAGCCAACCGCGCCTTCTCCGTCACCGACCACGGTCAGGGCGGTAAAGCCGAACTGCCGTCCGCCCTTGACCACCTTGGCCACGCGGTTAATCGTGACGAGCTTCTCGCGAAGGCCCTCGCCGCTTACATCACTGGTCGCCATCGCCTACGTGCCTCTGTTCAGAATTTGAGTCCGGCTTCGCGGGCCGCATCGGCAATCGCCTGCACCCGCCCGTGATACTTGAAGCCCGAGCGGTCGAAGGCCACCTCGGTGATCCCTGCCGCCGATGCCCGCTCGGCAATGATGCGGCCAACCGCTTTGGCTGCCTCGATATTGCCGCCATTGCTCAGCTCGCCGCGCACGTCCTTCTCGAGCGTCGAGGCGGCCACCAGCGTGCGACTGGCATCGCTGGAAATCACCTGAGCATAGGTGTGGCGGGGCGTCCGGTGGATGGTCAACCGAACCGTCCCCAGCTCCCGCATCTTGGCCCGCGCCTTGCGCGCCCGCCGCTGTCTTGCTGCCTTCTTCTCCATCGCCATTACTTCTTCTTGGCTTCTTTCATGATGACTCGCTCATCGGCATACCGAACGCCCTTGCCCTTGTAGGGTTCCGGCGGACGGTAGGCGCGGATCTCTGCCGCCACCTGGCCGACCTGCTGCTTGTCGATACCCTTGATCACGATCTCGGTGTTGCTGGGCGTCTCGACGCTGATGCCCTCGGGCACCGGGTAGTCCACCGGGTGGGAAAACCCGAGCGTGAGATTGAGCTTGTTGCCCTGGGCCTGGGCCCGATAGCCCACACCCACCAGCTGGAGGCGTTTTTCAAACCCCTCGCTGACACCCCGGACCATGTTGTTGACCAGTGCCCGGGTGGTCCCCGCCAGCGCCACTGCATCCTGGCGCTTCTGGTTGGCGGCAAACGTCAGCGTCTGCTCTTGCTGCGCCACATCCACCCAATCGTGGATGGTATGGGCCAGCTCGCCCTTGCTGCCTTTGACCTTGATCTCGCGATCGGCGCCAAGGTTGACCTCGACACCGCTCGGGATGGTCACTGGGTTGTTCGCTACTCTCGACATGACGTGCTCGCCCCGTCGTTAAAACACAACGCAGAGGACTTCGCCGCCATGGCCGGCATCACGTGCCGCCTTGTCGGTCATAACCCCCTGCGAGGTGGAAATAATGGCAGTCCCGAGTCCGCCGCGGACCCGCGGCAGTGACCGCTTGCCCTCGAAGCGGCGCAGGCCCGGCCGGCTCACCCGTTGGATCTCCTCGATCACGGGACGCCCTTCGTAGTACTTCAGCGACACCACCAGCGAGGGTTTCTTCTCGTCGCCCTCGGTGCGGTAGTCGTGAATGTAACCTTCATCCTTCAGCACCCGGGCGATAGCGGTCTTCAACTTGGAAGCCGGCATTGTCACCTCGGTCTTCTCGGCGGACTGACCGTTGCGAATGCGGGTCAGCATATCCGCGATGGGATCGGTCATGCTCATGTTCGCGTCACCTGGTTCCTTGCCTGATTACCCTTGCCCATGCCAATCACCAGCTGGACAGCTTCAGGCCGGGGATCTCACCGCGCATGGCGGCCTGGCGGAGCATGTTCCGGGCGAGACCGAACTTGCGGTAGTAACCCCGCGGCCGTCCCGAGACATTGCACCGGTTGCGCCCACGCACCGGGCTGGCGTTCCGGGGCAGATTCTGCAACTGCTCCTGGGCCGCCGCCCGCTCCTCGTCCGAGGATCCGGGGCTGCGAATAATTTCCTTGAGCTCGGCGCGCTTGGTCGCGTATTTGTTGCGAAGCCGCTCGCGCTTGAGCTCACGCTGGACCATGGAAACCTTGGCCATTTCCTGCCCTCTTTACTTCCGGAAAGGAAAGCCAAAACCCTCGAGCAGGGCCTGGGCTTCCTCGTCCGTTTCTGCGGTCGTGCCAATCGAGACATCCATGCCGCGAATGGCGTCGATCTTGTCGAATTCGAGCTCCGGGAACACCAACTGTTCCTTGAGCCCGACGTTGTAGTTGCCACGCCCGTCAAACGACCGCGGCGAAAAACCCCGAAAGTCCCGGATCCGCGGCGCGGCGATGTTGATCAGCCGATCGAGGAACTCGTACATCCGCTCCCGCCGCAGCGTGACCTTGACACCGATCGGCCAGTTCTCGCGGATCTTGAATCCGGCCACGGCCTTGCGCGTGTAGGTGACAATGGGCTTCTGGCCGGCGAGCGCCGCCAGGTCCTCTGCCGCATTGTCGATCACCTTCTTGTCGCGAACCGCCTCACCGAGACCCATATTGATCACGATCTTCTCGAGCCGCGGCACCTGCATGGCATTGGCGTACTCGAAGCGCTGGGATAGCGCCGAGATGATTTCGCTGTTGTATTGTTCCCGCAATCTGGCCATCACGGCACCCTAGTCAATCGGATTGTTGTCGGATTTGAAAAAGCGCACCTTGCTGCCGTCTTCCTCGACACGGACGCCGACGCGGTCGGCCTTGCCCGTATTGGGGTTGTAGATGGCAACGTTGGAGCGGTGCAGCGGCATTTCCTTTTCGATGATCCCGCCGGCGTCGTTCGCCTGGGGGTTGGCCCGCCGATGCTTTTTCACCATGTTTGCGTTCTCCACCACCACGCGGTCCCGCTCGGGGATGACCCGGGTGATGCGGCCGCGCCGGCCCTTGTCCTTGCCGGCAATGACCATCACTTCGTCACCGGTTCTGATCTTGCGCATGACTTACAGCACCTCCGGAGCAAGCGAGATAATCCGCATGAAACGCTCGGTGCGCAGCTCCCGTGTCACCGGCCCGAACACGCGGGTGCCAATGGGCTGGAGGTTGTTGTTCAACAACACCGCTGCGTTGCCGTCAAAGCGGATCAGCGACCCGTCCTGGCGGCGGACACCGCGCCGGGTGCGAACCACCACCGCCGAGTAGACCTCACCTTTTTTGACACGCCCCCGGGGGATCGCGTCCTTGACGCTTACCTTGATGATGTCGCCGATGCCGGCGTAACGACGCTTCGAGCCGCCCAGCACCTTAATGCACTGAACCTCCCGGGCCCCGCTGTTATCCGCCGCGCCAAGCAGCGTCTGCATCTGAATCATGGCGATTAGCTCTCTGTATGTTCGTTGCTTATTGCGCTTGCCGGACCAGCACTTCCACCAGACGCCAGCTCTTGCGCTTGGATAGCGGCCGGCACTCTTCGACAGCCACCCAGTCGCCCTTCTGGCAACTGTTGTCCTCGTCGTGGGCCTGGACCTTGGTGGTCTGGCGGATGTACTTGCCATACAGCGGGTGCTGCACCTGGCGTTCAACCGCCACCGTGATCGTCTTGTCCATGGCCGTGCTGATCACCCGACCATTGACCGTGCGCTTGACGCTTTTTGTCTCGCTCATGCCGTTTCGCCTGCCTTGATCTTCTCGTTGATCACGGTCTTGATGCGGGCAATATCCCGCCGCGCCCGTGTCATCTGATCGGGCCGCGCCAGCTGCCCGGTCGCCTGCTGCATGCGCAGGTTGAACTGCTCTTTGCGCTTCTCCAGCAGCTCGGCCTCCAGGGCCTTGATGTCCTTGTCGCGCAACTCGCTTGCCTTCATCACATCGCCGTCCGTTCAACGAAGCGGGTCTGCACCGGAAGCTTGGCGGCGGCACGGCGGAACGCCTCGCGCGCGACCTCTTCGGAAACCCCTTCGATTTCGTAAATCACCCGACCCGGCTGAACCTTCGCGGCCCAGTGATCGACGTTACCCTTGCCCTTGCCCTGACGGACTTCCAGGGGCTTGGAGGTCACCGGCGTGTCCGGAAAGATCCGGATCCAGATCTTGCCGCCACGCTTGACGTGACGGTTGATCGCCCGGCGGCCCGCCTCGATCTGGCGCGCCGTCACCGGCCCGCGCGTCGTCGACTTGAGCCCGAACTCGCCGAAATTGACCTTGTCGCCGCGGCTCGCGAGACCGGTGTTCCGGCCTTTCTGCTGCTTGCGGAATTTGGTGCGTTTTGGCTGCAACATGCCTGTCTGACTCCCTTGCTACCGCCTCAGCCGGCCGCGGCCCGCTGATTGGGCGCGGTGTCTGTATCGAGGATTTCGCCCTTGAACACCCAGACCTTGACCCCGATGACGCCGTAGGTGGTCTTTGCCTCGGCAAACCCGTAGTCGATGTCGGCACGCAGGGTATGCAACGGCACGCTGCCTTCGTGGTAGCGCTCGGTCCGGGCGATCTCGGCGCCGTTGAGCCGGCCACCCACCTGGATCTTGATGCCCTGGGACCCGAGCCGCATGGCATTACCCACGGCTCGCTTCATGGCACGCCGGAACATAATCCGACGCTCGAGCTGCTGGGCCACGCTCTCGGCCACCAGCTGGGCGTCGAGCTCGGGCTTGCGGATTTCCTCGATGTTGACGTGCACCGGGATGCCCATTCGCTGGGTCAGCTCGCGACGCAGCCGGTCGATGTCTTCGCCCTTTTTGCCGATCACAATGCCCGGCCGGGCCGTATGAATGGTGATCAGCGCGTTCTTGGCCGGCCGCTCGATGCGGATCCGGCTGATCGATGCATGCGACAGCCGGGCGCGGATGAACTCGCGAATCCGGTGATCGGTATGCAGCTGATCGCCAAACCGATTGCTGTCGGCGTACCACATGGATCGCCACTCCTCGGTGATACCGAGCCGGAAACCCGTGGGATGAACCTTATGACCCATGCCTTGACCCCTAGTCCTCGGCTACCGCCACAACAATGTGGCTGGTGCGCTTGAGAATACGATTTGCCCGGCCCTTCGCCCGGGGCTGAATGCGCTTGTACATCGGCCCTTCATCCACCTGGATACGGGCGATACGCAACTCATCAATGTCGGCGCCGTTGTTGTGCTCGGCGTTGGCGATCGCCGAATCCACCACCTTGCGCACAATGCCGGCCGCCTTGCGCGGACTGAACTCGAGGATCTCGAGCGCCCGGCCGACAGGCAGCCCGCGGATCTGATCAGCCACCAGCCGCACTTTCTGCGGCGAGATGATGGCGTATCGAAGTTTGGCCGCGGTCTCCATTGCTTACCTCTTCGCCTTCTTGTCGGCGTCATGACCCTTGAAGGTCCGCGTCGGCGCAAACTCGCCGAGCTTGTGTCCGACCATGTTCTCGTTGACGAGCACCGGCACGTGCTGGCGCCCGTTGTGCACGGCAATGGTCAGCCCGACCATCTCCGGCACCACCATGGAGCGACGCGACCAGGTCTTGATCGGACGCTTGCTGTTGGCCTCTGCCGCCTGCTGAACCTTCTTCAGCAGGTGGGTATCAATAAACGGGCCTTTACGAATCGAGCGTGGCACAGTTCATCCACCCCTGTTCTTAGCGTTTGCGACGGCGCACGATGAGCTTGTCCGTGCGCTTGTTGCTGCGTGTTTTGTGTCCCTTGGTGGGCACGCCCCAGGGCGTGACCGGGTGACGACCACCGGAGGTCCGGCCCTCGCCACCACCGTGCGGATGGTCCACCGGGTTCATCACCACACCGCGGACGGTGGGACGACGCCCGGCCCAGCGACCGGCGCCGGCCTTGCCCAGCGAGCGCAGGGAATGCTCGGCGTTGCTGACCTCGCCCACGGTCGCCCGGCAGTCGCTCAGCACTTTGCGCATCTCGCCGGAGCGCAGCCGCAGCGTTGCGTAGGCCCCCTCGCGGGCCACCAGCTGGACGCTTGCCCCGGCCGACCGGGCCATCTGCGCGCCCTTGCCCGGCCGCAGCTCGACACAGTGGACCTGTGTGCCCAGCGGGATATTGCGCAACGGCAGGCTGTTACCGGGCTTGATCGGCGAACCCACCCCCGAGCGGATTTCCTGGCCCACCTTCAGGTTCTTGGGCGCGATGATGTAGCGCCGCTCACCATCCCGGTAGAGCACCAGCGCGATGTTGGCGCTGCGGTTGGGATCGTACTCGATCCGCTCCACGCGGGCGGCCACACTGTCTTTGTTGCGCCGAAAATCGATGGTGCGATAACGGCGCTTGTGCCCGCCGCCGATGTGGCGCGTGGTAATGCGGCCATGGTTGTTGCGCCCGCCACTTTTGCTCAGCTTGCGGACCAGCGGCGCATGGGGCTCGCCTTTGTACAGCCCTTCCTTGGTCGGCTGGACGACAAACCGCCGGCCGGGGGAAGTGGGTTTTGCTTTACGCAGTGCCATGTTCGTTCAGTCCTGTTCGCTTATTCCACGCCGCCGATGAAGTCGAGCTCGTTGCCCGGCTCCAGCGCCACGTAGGCCTTTTTCCAATCGGGCCGGCGGCCTTCGAGTCGGCCAAAGCGCTTGCGTTTACCGCTGACATTGGCAACGCGCACGTCCCGGACCTTGACCTCGAAGAGCTGCTCAACGGCGGCCTTGACCTCTCGCTTGGTCGCATCCACGGCGACCTTGAACACGACCTGATTGGCCTCATCGGCAATAACCGTGCTCTTCTCCGAGACATGCGGCCCGCGCAGCACTTGATAGACGCGTTCCTGATTCATCCCAGCCACTCCTCGATCTGCCCCAGGGCGTCCACGGTGACGATCACATGCTCATGGGTGAGCAGTGTCACCGGGTCGAGTCCCTCGGTGTCGCGTACATCCACCCGGGGCAGATTGCGTGCTGCCAGGTAGAGGTTTTCGCTGACCGACTTCGTGACGACCAGTGCATCATCACTTTTGACCAGCTTCTCGACCTTCGCCTTGGCGTCCTTCGTCCGGGGCGCGTCGACATCAAACGAGCGCACCACATGCAACCGCTCCTGGCGCAGCAGCTCGGCGAGGATCGAGCGCAGCGCGCCGCGGTACATCTTGCGGTTGACTTTGACCGCGTGGTTGCGCGGCTTGGCGGCGAATGCCCGGCCACCGCTGCGCCACAGCGGGCTGCGGATGGTGCCGGCCCGGGCGCGCCCGGTGCCCTTCTGACGCCACGGCTTGCTGCCGCCCCCGCGCACTTCCGAGCGGGTCTTCTGCGCCTTGGTGCCCGCGCGGGCTCCGGCCAGATACGAGACCACCACCTGGTGGACCAGCGGCTCACGGTACTCGGTGGCGAAAATCGCCTCGGAGACCTCGACGTTACTGCGGCCGCCCGTGATCTTGACTTCCATCAGTTACCTCCCGCCACGGCCGCGGCTTTGATCGCCGGCCGGATGATGACATCGCCATTGCGACTGCCGGGCACCGCACCACGGATCAGCAGCAGGTTGCGTTCGGCATCCACCCGGACAACTTCGAGGTTCTGCGTGGTGGTGCGCACATTACCCATCTGACCGGACATCTTCTTGCCCGGCAGGACACGCCCCGGGTCCTGCGCCTGACCGATCGAGCCCGGCGCCCGGTGGGCGGTGCTGTTGCCGTGGCTATTGTCCTGGGTGCGGAAGTTGTGGCGCTTGACCGTGCCCGCGTAGCCCTTGCCTTTGGAGGTGCCGGTGACATCCACCACCGCACCGGCCTCGAACTGCTCGACTGTCAGCTCGCCCCCGGGCTCGACGGCATCGTTATCACCGAGGCGGAACTCCCACAGCCCCCGGCCCATCTCGACGCCTGCCTTCGCCACGTGGCCGGCAGCCGCTTTCGACACCCGGTTGGGGCGCCGCGTCCCAGCAGTCACCTGCACGGCGCTGTAGCCGTCGTTGTCGGCCGTTTTGATTTGAGTGACGCGATTGGGCGTGGCCTCGACCACCGTGACCGGCACGGAGGCGCCATCTTCCATAAAAATTCGCGTCATGCCGCGTTTGCGGCCGACGATTCCGATTGCCATCGTCGCCTTCCTCTTTTAACGAACAAAAGCCCTTCGCCCACCGGCGCCGGCTGCCACCGGACCGACCGATCGACGCGGACTTTCACCCGAATTGTCTCTTCATCAATGACGCCGACGCCTGCGGCGTCGGCTGTTTAGGGCCCGCCCCGGTGGACTGGTCAACCACCAGAACCGAGGTAGTTCCCCGAAACTCAGGAGAGCTTGATCTGCACGTCCACACCCGCGGCGAGGTCGAGCTTCATGAGCGCGTCGACCGTCTTGTCCGTGGGGTCGACGATGTCCATCAACCGCTTGTGAGTCCGTATTTCGTACTGATCCCGCGCATCTTTGTTGACGTGCGGCGAGATGAGAAGCGTATACCTTTCCTTTTTGGTAGGCAAGGGGACGGGGCCCTTGACCTGGGCCCCGGTACGCTTCGCCGTCTCGACAATCTCCCGGGCCGACTGATCGATCAGCCGGTGGTCGAACGCCTTGAGCCGGATGCGGATTTTCTGGTTAGTTGCCGCCATTCCCGATTACTCGAGGATCTTCGAGACGACGCCGGCGCCGACGGTGCGGCCGCCTTCGCGCACCGCAAAGCGCAGCCCCTCTTCCATGGCGATCGGCGCAATCAGCGAGACCGTCATCTGCACATTGTCCCCCGGCATCACCATCTCCGTGCCCGAAGGCAGGTCACAGGCACCGGTGACATCCGTGGTGCGGAAGTAGAACTGCGGCCGGTAGCCATCAAAAAACGGCGTGTGACGACCCCCCTCGTCCTTGCCAAGGACATAGACCTCGCACTCGAACTTGGTGTGCGGGGTGATCGAGCCAGGCTTGCAAAGCACCTGACCACGCTCGACCTCATCACGCTTGGTGCCACGCAAAAGCGCACCGATGTTATCCCCCGCACGCCCCTCATCGAGCAGCTTGCGGAACATCTCCACACCCGTGACCACCGTCTTGGTGGTGTCGTTGATGCCAACGATCTCCACCTCTTCGCCGGTCTTCACAATGCCGCGCTCCACACGACCGGTCACCACCGTGCCGCGGCCGGAAATCGAGAACACATCCTCGATGGGCATCAAAAACGCCCCGTCCACCGCACGCTCGGGCTCGGGAATGTACTCGTCCATCGACTGCACCAGACCCACAATCGCCTGCGAGCCCATCTCCGAGGTATCCCCCTCGAGCGCCTTCAGCGCCGAGCCGGTCTGAATCGGAATGTCATCCCCCGGGAAGTCATAGCTCGAGAGCAGCTCGCGAACCTCCATCTCGACAAGCTCGAGCAGCTCGGCATCATCCACCATGTCCGCCTTGTTCAGGAACACCACAATCGAGGGCACCCCCACCTGACGGGCCAGCAGAATGTGCTCACGCGTCTGCGGCATCGGACCATCGGCAGCCGAAACCACCAGAATCGCCCCGTCCATCTGCGCGGCACCGGTGATCATGTTCTTCACATAGTCGGCATGACCCGGGCAGTCCACATGCGCGTAATGGCGCTTGTCCGTCTCGTACTCCACATGCGCGGTGGCAATCGTAATGCCCCGCTCACGCTCCTCCGGCGCATTGTCAATCTGACTGAAATCCTGCGCCACACCACCGTACTCAGACGCCAGCACCTTCGTCATCGCCGCCGTCAGCGTCGTCTTACCATGGTCAACATGACCAATCGTGCCGACGTTCACATGCGGCTTCGTGCGCTCAAACTTCTCCTTGGACACGATTCACCTCTTACCCGTCAAATACCAAAAACCAATGCCCGGCAAACGAATCAGCCGGCCTTCTTAATAACCTCGTCGGCGATGCTCGCCGGTGCCTCGGCATACCCATCAAAGAACATGGTGTAAGCCGCGCGCCCCTGGGTGGCCGACCGCAGGTCGGTAGCATACCCGAACATTTCCTTCAGCGGGACTTCGGCGCGGATGATCTTGCCGGCGGGGCCGTCTTCCATGCCGGCGACCGTCCCGCGACGCCGGTTGACGTCACCCATGACATCACCCATGAACTCCTCGGGGGTGACGATCTCGACCTTCATGATGGGCTCGAGCAGCACCGGATCGCCCTGCATGAATCCATCCTTGAACGCCATCGAGCCGGCAATCTTGAATGCCATCTCCGAGGAATCCACATCGTGGTAGGAGCCGTCGAAGAGCTCGACTTCGAGGTCGACCACCGGAAAGCCGGCCAGGACGCCGTTTTCCATCTGCTCCTGAATGCCCTTGTCCACCGAGGGGATGTATTCCTTGGGCACCACACCGCCAACAATCTTGTTGTTGAACTCGTAACCCTCGCCGCGCTCCCGCGGCCGCATGCGGATCCAGACATGACCGTACTGGCCACGGCCCCCGGACTGACGGACGAACTTGCCTTCGACCTCGACCGGCTTGCGGATCGCCTCGCGGTAGGCCACCTGGGGCTGACCCACGTTGGCCTCGACCTTGAACTCGCGCTTGAGCCGGTCGACGATGATCTCGAGATGGAGCTCGCCCATGCCCGAGATGATGGTCTGGCCGGACTCTTCATCGGTGCGCACCTGGAACGACGGGTCTTCCTGCGCGAGCTTCTGCAGCGCAATGCCCATTTTCTCCTGGTCGCTCTTGGTCTTGGGCTCGACGGCCACCGAGATCACCGGATCCGGGAACTCCATGCGCTCGAGGGTGACCTTGTTGTTGTTATCGCAAATGGTGTCACCGGTGGTGACATCCTTGAGCCCGATCGCCGCGGCGATATCGCCGGCGCGGACTTCGTCGATCTCTTTGCGCTCCTTGGAGTGCATCTGCACGATGCGCCCGAGCCGCTCTTTTTTGCCCTTGACCGGGTTGAAGACCGTATCCCCGGACTTGACCACACCGGAGTAGACCCGGAAGAAGGTCAGCGTCCCCACATAGGGATCGGTGGCGATCTTGAAGGCCAGCGCCGCGAAGGGCTCGTCATCATCCGGCCCGCGCGTGGCCGTGCTGCCATCTTCGAGCTCGCCCTCGATGGCCGGCACATCCACCGGCGAGGGCATGTACTCGACCACGGCATCGAGCATGGCCTGCACGCCCTTGTTCTTGAACGCCGAGCCACAGAGCACCGGCACGACATCGTTGGCGATGGTCTGCACCCGAAGCCCGTGGTTGATCTCTTCAACGGTGAGCTCTTCACCGCCGATGTACTTGTCCATGAGCGCTTCGCTGGCCTCGGCGGCGGCCTCGATCAGCGCCTCGCGGTAGCTGGCGGCCTGATCGGCGAGCTCATCGGGGATATCCACCTCATCGTAGGTGGCCCCCATGTCCTTTTCGTTCCAGTAGATGGCCTTCTGGCGGATCAGATCGACCACCCCGGCAAACTGATCCTCGGCACCAATGGGCAGCTGGACCGGCACGGCGTTGCAACCCAGCCGCTCTTTGACCATGTCCACACAGCGGAAGAAGTCCGCGCCCATTTTGTCCATTTTGTTGACGAAGACCATGCGCGGCACGCCATAGCGGTTGGCCTGACGCCAGACCGTCTCGGTCTGGGGCTCGACACCCGCGTTGGCATCGAGCACGCAGACGGCGCCGTCGAGCACCCGCAGCGACCGCTCGACCTCGATGGTGAAGTCAACGTGCCCCGGGGTGTCGATGATGTTGACCCGGGTCTCCGGGTACTGCTGGTCCATGCCGCGCCAGAAGGTGGTGGTCGCAGCGGAGGTGATCGTAATGCCACGCTCCTGCTCCTGCTCCATCCAGTCCATGACGGCGGCGCCCTCATGCACCTCGCCCATCTTGTGGGAGATACCGGTGTAGAACAGGATGCGCTCCGTAACCGTCGTCTTGCCGGCATCGATGTGGGCCATGATGCCAATGTTGCGGTAGCGCTCGATCGGTGTCTTGCGTGCCAAAACGTATACCCCTAAGCGGTTATTACCAGCGGAAGTGCGAAAAGGCCTTGTTGGCCTCTGCCATACGATGCGTGTCTTCGCGCTTTTTCACGGCGCTGCCCCGGCCTTCGGCGGCCTCGAGCAGTTCGTTGCCCAGTCGGTGGCCCATGGTGGCCTCGCTGCGCTTGCGGGCGGCTTCGATCACCCAGCGCATGCCCAGCGTATTACGCCGCTGCGGGCGCACCTCGACCGGCACCTGATAGGTCGCACCACCTACGCGGCGGGACTTGACCTCGACCACCGGCCGGACGTTCTCGAGCGCGGTCTCCAGGACTTCCATGGGGTCGCCGGCGTTTTTCTCGGCGATCCGGTCCAGGGCACCGTAGACGATCTTCTCGGCGACGGCCCGTTTGCCATCGCGCATGATCATGTTCACAAAGCGGGTGAGCATCTCGCTGTCGTACTTCGGATCCGCGAGCACCTTGCGCTTGGGGACTTCTCTTCTTCTTGGCATTGTCGTCTACCCGCTTATCCCTTGGGCCGCTTGGCGCCGTACTTGGAACGGCCCTGGCGGCGATTGCTGACGCCGGCGGTATCCAGCGACCCACGCACCACGTGGTAGCGGACACCGGGCAAGTCCTTGACACGGCCTCCGCGGATCAGCACCACGGAATGCTCCTGCAGGTTATGGCCCTCGCCACCGATGTAGCTCGAGACCTCATAACCGTTGGTCAGCCGCACACGGGCGACCTTACGCAGCGCCGAGTTGGGCTTTTTGGGCGTTGTGGTGTAGACGCGGGCGCAGACGCCGCGGCGCTGCGGACAGGCCTCGAGCGCCGGCACATTGCTTTTCTCGTGCGGGCGCTTGCGGGGCTTGCGCACCAGCTGGTTGATCGTGGCCATAGAGTTTGACTCCAGTCCTTAAACATACGTCAGGCCGGGTTCTCCGGCCTGACGAGAGCCGAGCAGTTTAGGATGGGGGCATAAGGGTGTCAACCAAATGCCCCATCCCCGTTAGGTTTCCGGCAGATCCGCCGGGTCCGGCGCCGCGGTGGCGTTGAGCCCGAACTGCGGTGCCATGGGGATCATCGGCGCCGGGGCTTCGCGCCGCTGGCGCTGGCGATCCTGATGGTAGGCATAGCCGGTCCCCGCCGGGATCAGACGACCCACGATGACGTTTTCCTTGAGCCCACGCAGATCGTCCTTGGCGCCACGGGTGGCCGCCTCGGTCAACACACGGGTGGTCTCCTGGAACGACGCCGCCGAGATGAACGAGTCGGTCGCCAGCGATGCCTTGGTGATGCCCAGAAGCTGGGGCT
Source organism: uncultured Ectothiorhodospiraceae bacterium (assembly GCA_913061005.1). Classification (GTDB taxonomy): domain Bacteria; phylum Pseudomonadota; class Gammaproteobacteria; order Nitrococcales; family Nitrococcaceae; genus Spiribacter; species Spiribacter pallidus. The sequence continues at coordinate 21,994 of CAJXSH010000021.1, forward strand.
CCCACCGGGCGGGCTCTTTACCCTGCTCGACGAGCAGCTCGTTCTCTTCCTCGACCCGGGCCCAGTCAGCCTGTTCGCCGCGCAGATAGCGGGTATCGCCCGGATCGCGGATTTCGACCTTGCGCAGCATCTGCCGCGAGATCACCTCGATGTGCTTGTCGTTGATCTTCACACCCTGCAGCCGATAGACATCCTGGATTTCCTTGACCATGTAGGCCGCCAGCTCGGTGATGCCAAGCAGCCGGAGGATGTCATGGGGGTTGGGTTCGCCATCGGCGATGACCTCGCCCTTCTCGACATGCTCGCCCTCGAACACCGTGACGTTACGCCACTTGGGGATGAGCTCCTCGTAGTGCTCGCCATCGGTGGTGGTGATCACCAGCCGCTGCTTGCCCTTGGTGTCCTTGCCAAACGACACAGTGCCGGAGACCTCGGCCAGGATGGCCGGCTCCTTGGGCTTGCGGGCCTCGAACAGATCCGCCACCCGGGGCAGACCACCGGTAATGTCACGGGTCTTGGACGACTCCTGCGGAATCCGGGCGATGACATCGCCCACATCCACCTCGGCGTTGTCCTCGAC
>CAJXSH010000022.1 GCA_913061005.1 uncultured Ectothiorhodospiraceae bacterium
CAGTCTTCATAGCTGACATCGGCGGTTTCGGTCGAGGCCATGAAAGCGCCGGCGTTGTTAAAGAGCACGTCCACACGCCCCCACTGACTGGCTACCTGCTCGTAGATCCGGTCAACTGCCTGCGGGTCCGAGACATCGGCGGCGATGGGTAGCGCCTGATCCGGATGGGTGGCCGCTAGGGCCTCGAGAGGCTCGCGGCGGCGGGCGACGAGGGCCACCCGATGGCCATCGGCCAACAGCGCTTCGGCAACGCCCCGGCCGATGCCCTGACTGGCGCCGGTTACCACCGCCACCTGCTCACTACGGGCCATGGGCGCATCTCCTTTTAGTGGCATCTTGCCGCGCAAGGCATCGAAAGTGGTGGGCCCACCAGGATTCGAACCTGGAACCAAAGGATTATGAGTCCTCTGCTCTGACCATTGAGCTATGGGCCCGCTGATCGGGCGGAAGTATACCGGCGAGCGTGCAGGGTGTCGCCGTTACCGCCCTGGGCGATGCGGGCCTACTGCTCGTCGAGGAAGCTGCGCAGCCCGTCCGAGCGGGTCGGGTGGCGGAGTTTGCGCAGCGCCTTGGCCTCGATCTGGCGGATGCGCTCGCGGGTGACGTCAAACTGCTTGCCGACCTCTTCGAGGGTGTGGTCGGTGTTCATGTCGATGCCAAAGCGCATGCGCAGGACCTTGGCCTCGCGTGGTGTGAGCCCCGAGAGGACCTCGCGCACCGACTCGCGCAGCCCCTCGCGGGTCGCCGAATCCACCGGCGACATCACCGAGGTGTCCTCGATGAAATCACCCAGGTGCGAGTCCTCGTCGTCGCCAATGGGGGTTTCCATCGAGATCGGCTCTTTGGCGATCTTCAGGACTTTGCGGACCTTGTCCTCGGGCATTTCCATCCGCTCGGCAAGCTCTTCGGGGTGGGGCTCGCGGCCCATCTCCTGGAGCATCTGGCGAGAGACGCGGTTGAGTTTGTTGATGGTCTCGATCATGTGGACCGGGATGCGGATGGTCCGCGCCTGATCGGCAATGGAGCGGGTGATCGCCTGCCGGATCCACCAGGTCGCGTAGGTCGAGAACTTGTAGCCGCGGCGGTATTCGAACTTGTCCACTGCCTTCATCAAGCCGATGTTGCCCTCCTGGATCAGGTCCAGGAACTGCAGGCCGCGGTTGGTGTACTTCTTGGCGATGGAGATGACCAGGCGCAGGTTGGCCTCGACCATTTCCTTTTTGGCGCGCCGCGCCTTGGCCTCGCCGATGGACATGCGGCGGTTGATCTCTTTGATCTCGGCCGGGGGCAGGCCGGTGAGCTCGCGAATACGGATGAGCTCGGCCTGTTCATCCAGCAGCGCCTGACGGTGCTCGGCAAGCTTGTCGCTGTAGGACTCGCCGGATTGGATGACCTGATCCACCCAGCCCGTGTCGGTCTCGTGGCCCGGGAAGGACTGGATGAAGGCCTTGCGCGGCATGCCCCCCTGCTTGGTGGCGACCCGCATGACCTCGCGCTCGGCGGCGCGGACGCCTTCGACGGCCTTGCGCAGGTTGCCGGCCAGGCCTTCGATGACCTTGGGCACGAACTTGATCGCCAGAAACAGGCCGGTCATCTCTTCACGGATCGGCCCCAGCGCCTTGGCGTCCGGGCCCTTGTCCTCGAGCACCTCCACCATCTGGTAGTGGAGCACCTCAATGCGGTCGAAAATGGCGGCGGCGCGTTCCGGATCCGGTCCGGCATCGCCGGTGCTGGCGGCTTCCTCTTCTTCGCCCTCGACCGCGTTCGCTTCGGCTTCGCGGGCGGCGGCTTCAATTTCGGCCTGTTGTTCGGCCACGACCTCGGGGACGTTTTCGACCAGCTCGCTGATATCGCGAAAACCGGCGACGACCTCGGCTAACCGCAGTTCGCTGTTCTGGATGCCGTGATGCAGGGCAACGATGGTTCGGGAAGACTCCGGATAGCCGGACAGGGCCCGCAGCACCTGGTCGAGGCCATCCTCGATGCGCTTGGCCAGCTCGATCTCACCCTCCCGGGTAAGCAACTCGACCGTGCCCATCTCGCGCATGTACATCCGCACCGGATCGGTGGTGCGGCCAAACTCCGCATCCACCGCGGCGAGGGCAGCAGCAGCCTCTTCGGCCTCGTCCTCGTCGGTCGAGACCGCGCCATCGCTGAGCAGCAGCGTATCCGCATCCGGCGCCGTTTCGTGAACCGGGATGCCCATATCGTTGATCATGCCGATGATGTCTTCGATCTGCTCCGGCTCGACGATATCGTCGGGCAGGTGGTCGTTGACCTCGGCATAGGTCAGATAGCCCTGCTCCTTGCCGCGGGCGATGAGTTCACGAATCTGGGATTGCTGGTCTTGGCTTGCCATAAGTCGCTGATGCTCGGAGTTTTTCGGCGGGAGCCTGTTTTTGGGCTGAACCGATTATGGTAGCACTTTTTTCTAGCGCTTCAATCGTGTCCATTCGTCCCATTCGGCGGCGGTAAGTTCCCCGGCCTGGAGCCGTTCGTTGAGGTACTGAAGCCGGCGGTCGGCCAACAACCGGCGCACGCGGGTCATGGCGTCGGCAAACTCGTCGGCCAACCCTGCCTCGGGCACCATGTGATCCCAGGTGGCTAGCTTCCAAAGCGCAACCTCGTATTCACTGTCCCGAAACCGCTCCAGTACCGCACTGGGGGTGATCTGGGGTTCATTTCGGCCCAATTCAAGCAGTTGCACCAATAACGGCAGGCCGGGCAGGTCGTCCAGGCCGCGCAGCGAGGCGACATCCTCGACCTCTGCGGCCAGCCCCGGGCGCTGGAGCAGCAGCGCAATGGCCAGGCGCACCGGTGTCCGCCGCACGGCGCTGCCGTCAATCCCCGGCTCGGCGGCACTGGCCTGACGCGAGCGCGTCAGCGTCTCACGGCCATCGACGATGCCTTCGAGATAATCGCTCTCCAGCCGGGCCAGCCCGGCGACCCGCTCGATGAGCATGTGCCGGTAGACATCGGGTGGGAGTTTCTGCAAAAGCGGCAGGGCCTGTTCGATCAACCGTGCCCGGCCGTCCATGCTCTGCATGTCCACCTCGCGGGTGAGGCGATCGATGAGATAGTCCGAAAGCGGCGTGGCCTCGGTGAGCCGTTGATCGAATCCGGCTTTCCCCTCTCTTTGCACCAGACTGTCCGGGTCGTCGCCCTCGGGCAGGAATAAAAACCGCACCTGTCTGCCCTGGCGCATGGCCGGCAGGGCGCTTTCGAGCGCCCGCCAGGCCGCCCGCAGCCCGGCCGCGTCGCCGTCGAAGCAAAAAACGATATCCGCACTTGCGCGAAACAACCGCTCGACCTGCCGTGTCGAGGTGGCGGTTCCCAGGGTGGCGACGGCGCGGTGGATGCCGGCCTGGGCGAGCGCCACCACATCCATATAGCCTTCGACCACCACTATTTCGGGCGGGTGGCGGTCGGCCTGGAGGGCTTCGTAGAGGCCGTAGAGCTCCTGGCCCTTCTGAAACACCGGGGTTTCCGGCGAGTTGAGGTATTTGGGTTCGCCCTCGTCGATGACCCGACCGCCAAAACCGATGGTGCGGCCGCGACGGTCGCGGATGGGGAACATAATCCGGTCACGAAAGCGGTCATACCCGCGGCTGTTGTCTTTTTCGACGACAAGACCGGCGCGCTTGAGCGGATCGGCGTCGGCGACGGCGCGCAGCAGGTTGTCCCAGCCTGGCGGGGCAAAGCCGATTCCGTAGGTCCGGGCGATCTCGCCGCTGATGCCGCGGGTTTGCAGATAATCCACCGCCCGCTGGCGGCCGGGGTGGTTGCGCAGCCATTGCTGATAGTGACTGCTGGCCTGCTCGAGGACCGCATAGAGCGGCTTTTGCGCCTCGGTATTGCCCCCGCCCCGGGCCTCGGTGGGGATTTCCATGCCGGCGAGGGTGGCGAGCTGCTCGACCGCTTCACGAAACTCGAGCCGGTCATACTCCATGAGAAACCGGATGGCGCTGCCATGGGCCCCGCAGCCAAAGCAGTGGTAGAACTGCTTGTCGGCGCTCACGGTAAACGATGGGGTCTTCTCGCCGTGGAAGGGGCAAAGCCCGTGGTAGTTGCTGCCCGAGCGCTTGAGCTGGACACGCTCGCCCACCAACTCGGCGATGTCGATGCGCGCGAGAAGCTCGTCGATGAAACTGTCTGGGATACGCCCGGCCATGCCCCTACTCTACGGCATCGGCGGGATGATCAGGAGCCGAACAGACCGGCGGTGGCGGTTAACCGAGCTTCTCTTTGACCCGGCCGCTGACCGCGCCCATGTCGGCCCGGCCCTGGGCTTTGGGCTTGATGATGCCCATCACCTTGCCCATGTCACGGACGCTCTCGGCGCCGGTCTCGTCAATGGCGGCGTCGATCAAAGCGTCGATTTCGGCGTCGGTGAGCGGCTGGGGCAGAAACTCGCCGATGAGTGCGATTTCGGCCCGCTCGGCGCTTGCGAGATCGTCGCGGCCGGCCGATTCGTACTGCTCGAGCGATTCCCGGCGCTGTTTGACCATCTTATCGAGAATGGCCAGCACGTCCGCGTCTTCGAGGCTGCGGCGCTCGTCGACCTCTTTTTGCTTGATGGCGGCGCTGACCATGCGCAGCGTCGAAAGCCGGTCCTTTTCGCCGGCTTTCATGGCCGTTTTCACGGCATCCGCAATCGCTGTCTTAAGCTCGCTCACCGGCGCTTGGGTCAGTAGAGGCGCTGGGTACGCTGGTTTTCGCGCTGCAGGCGCTTGGCGTGGCGCTTGACCGCTGCCGCCTGTTTGCGCTTGCGCTCCTGGGTGGGCTTTTCATAGTGCTCGCGGCGGCGCACCTCGGAGAGGACCCCCGCCTTCTCGCAGGACCGCTTGAAGCGGCGGAGTGCCACCTCGAAGGGCTCATTTTCGCGAACCTTGACGCTCGGCATAAAGTCTTGACCTTACCCTGTTAGTGAAATCGACGTAGACTGGGCTGTGACCCAATCGAGCCCGGTAGTCTAAGCGCGGCCGGGCGCAAATGCAAAGTGATCCATCACAAAGACGGACGGCCCGCGACGATGATCGTCCTTGGCATCGAAACCTCCTGCGATGAGACCGGCATCGCGCTCTACAGTCACGAGCAGGGTCTGCTGACCCATCGCCTGCACAGCCAGGTAGACACCCACGCCGTTTATGGCGGTGTCGTGCCCGAGCTTGCCTCGCGCGATCACATCCGTCGGGTCCTGCCGCTGGTCAACGACTGCCTGGACGAGGTCGGGCTGAGCCGCGCCGATCTGGGGGGGGTCGCCTACACCCGTGGCCCGGGGCTGGCCGGCGCGCTGCTGGTGGGAACGGCGGTGGGACGAAGCCTGGGCTGGGCGCTCGATTGTCCGTCGCTGGGTGTCCACCACATGGAAGGCCACCTGCTCGCGCCCATGCTCGAGCCCGAGCCGCCGGCGTTTCCTTTTCTGGCGTTGCTGGTCTCGGGCGGGCACACCATGCTGGTGCAGGTCGCGGATATCGGCCGCTACCGGGTGCTGGGTGAATCCCTCGATGACGCGGCCGGTGAGGCGTTTGACAAGACCGCCAAGCTGCTTGGCCTGCCCTATCCCGGCGGGCCGCAGCTCGAGGCGCTTGCCCGCGACGGAGACCCGGACCGGTTTGTCTTTCCGCGGCCGATGACCGACCGGCCGGGACTGGATTTCAGCTTTAGCGGACTGAAAACCGCGGTGGTCAACACCGTGGCCCATGCCGATGCCGAGCCGGCCACCCGAGCCGCCATCGCGCGGGCGTTTCAGGATGCAGTGGTCGATACCTTTGCCATTAAGGTGCGCCGGGCCCTTGCCGAGACCGGTGCCCGGTGCCTGGTGGTGGCCGGGGGCGTGGGGGCCAATCAGGCGCTGCGCGAGCGCTTGCGCGAAGAGGCCAGCGCCCAGGGCGCGACGGTGGCCTATCCACGTCTGGCATTTTGCACCGACAACGGCGCGATGATCGCTTATGCCGGCTATCGGCGGCTTCTTGCCGGTGAGCGGGATGATGGCGCCACCGAGGTGAGACCGCGTTGGCCCATGGATGAGCTCTTGCCGCCGGGTGAGGCATTGCCGCAGCCCACGCCGGCGGCGGGCGGGGCCTAGGTCTGGCGCTTGCCGATGCGCGGCTCGGTGCCCTTGGCGATGCGCTGGATGTTGCCCCGGTGTCGCCAGCCGGTGACAAGCGCCATGATGGCGCCCCCGGCGGCCAGCGCCGGGTAGCCGGTGGCCAGCAGGGCAAGCGGCGCCAGGGCAAAGCTTGTCAGCGCGGCCAGGGATGAGAGCCGGAATACCGCCGCCATCAGCACCCAGCAGCCCAGCGCCATGAGCCCCACCGGCCAGGCCCAGGCCAGCATTACCCCCAGCCCCGTGGCGATGCCCTTGCCGCCCTGAAAACCAAAGAAAACCGGATAGAGATGGCCCATGAAAGCGGCCAGACCCACGGCCGCCAGTGCCGCGCCGTCAACGCCCAGGCCGTGGGCCAGCAGCACCGGGATGACGCCCTTGATCGCGTCGGCCAGCAGCGTCACCGCCGCGGCCCGCCGGCCGCCGAGCCGCAGCAGATTGGTCGCCCCGGGGTTGCCGCTGCCATCCTGGCGCGGATCGCCCAGACCCAGTACCCGAGCGACGATGATCCCGGCGGATAACGAACCGGCCAGATAGGCGATGAGGATGAGTGGCAGGGCAAGCATAGGCGGCATTCCACCCGCTGGGGATGAGCCGGTCAAGCCGGCGCCATCGCCGGGTGGCCGCGGTTGTGCTTGGGCGGCCGACGTGGAATGCTCGCACCCCCATGGATACGGTTTTGATTGAAGGCCTCAACCTGCGCTCGGTCATCGGGGTGCACGCCTGGGAGCGCGCCATCCGTCAGCGCCTGCAGCTCGACCTGGCGCTGACAGTGGATACGTCTGCCGCCGGGCAGTCGGATGCCATCGAGGATGCGGTGGATTATGCCGAGCTGAGCGCCCGCCTCACCCAGCTGGCCGAGGCCGCCGAGTGGCAGTTGATCGAGGCGCTCGCCGAGCAGCTGGCGCAGGCTGCGTTGACCGACCGGCGCATTAAGACCGTCACCCTGACCCTGCGCAAACCCGGGGCATTGCCGGCCGCCCGGTCGGTGGGCGTGACCATTATCCGCAGCCAAACCGAGGACGCATGAACCGCGCTTATCTGAGTATCGGCAGCAACATCGACCCGGCTGCCAACGTGCGGGCCGGTGTCGCCGCCCTGCGGCAACGCTATGGCGCGCTTTTGATCTCGCCGGTCTACCAGACCCGGCCGGTGGGGTTTGAAGGCGATGACTTCTACAACCTGGTGGTCGGCCTGGATACCGATGACAGCGCCGAGCAGCTTGCCGCGGCCTGTCGCGAGATCGAAACCGAGCGTGGCCGCCAGCGGGGCAGCCAGCGATTCAGCGCCCGAACCCTTGATATCGACCTGCTCACCCTGGGCAATGCCATTCGCGATAATGTGCCGCTCCTGCCCCGGGACGAAATCCTTAAATACGCCTTTGTCCTCAAGCCCCTGGCGGATCTGGCGCCGGATGAACGCCACCCCGTTGAGGGCCGGCGTTACGCCGATCTGTGGGCCGAGTTCGAGGATGTCGGTGGGTGGAAGCCGATCGCCCTCGATCTGTCGAGCGAAGCGGCCGGCTGACATGCATCGGGACGACGGTGAGGCCCTGCCGGCGCCGGATGAGCAGGCCGCCGCCCACTCCCGGGCACTGCGCAAACGCATCGATGCGGCCATTGCCATGGCCGGCGGGGTGCTGGATTTTGCCGAATACATGGCGCTTGCCCTCTACGCCCCGGGGCTTGGCTATTACAGCGCCGGGCAGCAGCGCTTTGGCGCCGAGGGGGATTTCACCACCGCGCCGCTGATGAGCGATCTTTTTGCGCACACCCTGGCCGGCGAGGTGGCCGAGGTGCTGGGCCAGGTCGATGACGGGGTTGTCCTGGAGTTTGGCGCCGGCACCGGCCGGATGGCCGCGGATATGCTCATCGCGCTGGACGAAGCCGGCGCCGTCCCCCGCCAGTACTGGATCCTCGAGGTGAGCGCCGATCTCAGAGCCCGTCAGGCCGAGACCATCAAAACCCTGCCAGCGCATCTGCAAAGCCGCATCGAGTGGCTTGATCGGCTGCCATCGGCGCCCATTCATGGCGTGATCCTTGCCAATGAGGTGATGGATGCCATGCCGGTGCGCTGTTTCGAGCGCACCGACAGCGGGGTGCAGATGCTGGGGGTGGGGCATGATGATGCCGGGGCGCTTTGCTGGCGCCCCCGGGCGGCCGACGCGGCCCTGGCATCGGCGGTGGCCGACATCGAGCAGCATATCGGTGATCGGCTGCCCGCCGGATACCGCTCGGAGTGGTGTCCGGGGCTTGCGCCCTGGGTGGCCGAGCTCTCGTCCATCCTGGCGGCGGGGGCGGCGTTTTTGATCGACTACGGGTATCCGCGGCGTGAGTACTACCACCCCCAGCGGGGCGCCGGGACACTGCTCTGCCACTACCGCCATCGCGCCCACGATGACCCGTTTTTCTGGCCGGGGCTGCAGGATATTACCGCGTCGGTGGATTTTACCGCGGCGGCGGCGGCCGGCCGTGCGGCGGGGCTGACGCTGCTGGGGTTTTCCACCCAGGGCAATTTCCTTGCCGGTGCCGGGCTGCCGGCGCTCATCGAGCGTCGCGCGGGCGGCGACCCGCAGCGGGCGGCAGAGCTTGCCCAGCAGGCCAAGCCGTTGCTCTTTCCCGATGAGCTGGGCGAGCGATTCAAGGTGCTCGGGCTCGGCCGAGGCATGGATTACATCCCGTCCGGCTTTGGCTTTGCGGATCATCGGGCTCGGTTGTCAGTATAAAAGTTTTAATTTAGAACTTGTCTCCCGGGGACGTCATGACGCAGGCAAGGGAGGCAAGGCATGCGGTCGCGACGGACGCGACGCCGTACGGTCAGGGACGAACCGGCGGATAACGACCCACCCTGGTATTCCGCCTATCTATCGCCGCCGGTGCGGGCACTGCTCGACCGGCCGGACGGCCATTACCATCTGGCCCGGCCACGCCGTGCGCAGGTGTGTATCCTTTTTACCGATATTCGTGGTTATACCGAGCTCTCGCGTACCATCGACCTGGAGGTGCTCCAGCAGACTGTCGACGCGGTGGCCGGGCAGCAGAGTCGCTTGATTGCCCGGCATGGCGGTTACCTGGATTATTTTGCAGGCGATGGGGCCATGGCGGTTTTCGAAGGGGTGGGCATGACGGGTCGGGCCTGTCGCTGTGCGTCGGCCATTATCGATGTGGCCGCGGATGCGACGGCATGGCCGGAGCAGCGTCCATTGCCACTGGGGGCGGGGCTTCACACAGGGGAGGTGGTCTTGAGCAGTCTGGGGTCGGAGGAGCGGCGGATCTATACCGCCATTGGCGAGACCGTCAATATCGCCGCCCGGCTGTCGGATCATGCCGAGCCCTGGTCTTTGTTGACAACGGGCCCGGTACTGGAGCGCCTCACCCCCGGGTACCGGCGTGGTTTCGAGGCCATGCCGGCGGCCACGCCCAGGGGAGTGGCCCGCGGGGTGGGCATCTACCGGTTGAGGAGCCGCTGAGTGGATACGCTGCAGGCGATCTGGCTGGGGCTGATCCAGGGGGTGACGGAGTTTCTGCCGATCTCGAGCTCGGCCCACCTGATCCTTCTGCCACGGCTTCTGGGTTGGCCGGACCAGGGGCTTGCGTTTGATGTGGCGGTGCATGTGGGCACCCTGCTGGCGGTGCTGTGGCATTTCCGCGACCGGCTTCGGCCATTGCTCGTGGATACCCTCAAGTCCCTGATGCAGCGACGCCCGGTTGGCGAGAGCCCGCTGGGGTGGGCGATTGTCATCGCCACCCTGCCGCTGGTGGCGGGGGCATTGATCCTCGCGGATGCGGCCGAGACGGTTCTGCGCGGGCCACTGGTCATCGCCTGGGCCACCATCGGCTTTGGGCTGCTGCTCGGGTGGGCGGCCCGACGGGGGCGGCATCACCGGGATGAGCACAGCATCGGGCTGGGGGCGGCGCTGATCATCGGGGCGGCCCAGGTGCTGGCGATCATCCCGGGTACCTCGCGCTCGGGGATCACCATGACCGCCGGGCTATGGCTGGGGTTGGCGCCGGCGGCGGCGGCGCGGTTTTCCTTTTTGCTCTCCATCCCGGCCATCGCCCTGGCCGGCGGCTGGAAGGGGCTACAGCTGCTTGGCAACCATGGCACCGTCGACTGGCCGCTTTTTGTGTTGGGCACGGGCGTGGCCGGTGTGTCGGCGTATGTCTGCATCCGCGCCTTTCTGGCGCTCATCGAGCGGATCGGCATGCTGCCTTTTGTCATCTACCGGCTGTTGCTCGGCGGGGTGTTGTTGTGGCTGTTCTGGGGCGCCGGCGCCTGACCCGGTGGCCAGCCGGGGGGTCCGTCAGCCGGCCGTGTCCGGGTCGGCGCGCAGATCCGCCAGCGCATCGAGTCGGGCCCTTTCCATGGCCTTGCCGATTTCGGCGCCACGCAGGCCGTCGTTGACAAAGGGGGTTGCGTCGATGGCCTGACAGCGGCGCAGGGCTTCTGCCAGATAGGCGGCCTGGGGGTAGGGGCGATCCTCGAGTCCCAGCCGGCCGCGATAATCCGCCTCGCAGGCGAGGGCGAAGTCACTCAGCCGCTCGGGCCGGCGCAGGGCATCCAGCCCGGTGATCAGCCGCAGCAAGGTCTCGGGACGCAGCTCGCGGATCTTGTGGCACTGCAGATGATACCGGGTGACCCCCATCGCCAGATCGCGGCAGGCCGTGGGGATCGGCAGGCGTTCGCACAGCGCCTTGACCAGCGGCACCCCGCGGGCTTCGTGGCCGCGGTGGCGGGGCAGTTCGGCTTTGGGTGTGATGCCTTTGCCAAGGTCGTGGACCAGAACGGCGAAGCGTACTGGCAGGTCGGCCTCGAGCCGCGCGGCCTGTTGCAACGCCATGAGGACATGCTCGCCACTGTCGATTTCGGGGTGATGCCGCGGCGGCTGGGGGATGCCGAAAAGCCGGTCCACTTCGGGCAGCAGCACCGCCAGTGCCCCACAGCGGCGCAACACGCGAATGAACACCTCGGGCGCCGGCGCCATCAGGGCCTTGGCGAGCTCTTGCCAGACCCGCTCGCCGACCAGGGCGTCCACCTCGCCGCTGTCGACCATGTCCTGACACAGGGTCATGGTGTCATCCGCCACCCGAAAGCCCAGCGGTGCAAACCGGGCGGCAAACCGGGCCAGGCGCAGGATGCGCACCGGGTCTTCGCGAAAGGCATCAGAGACATGGCGCAGCAGTCGGTGGTCCAGATCCGCCTGGCCGTTGAACGGGTCGATGAGATGCCCGGCCTCGTCACGGGCCATGGCGTTGATGGTGAGATCGCGGCGGCGCAGGTCTTGCTCGAGGGTGACCGTCGGGCTCGCATGAAAGGTAAAACCGTGATAGCCCGGCGCGATCTTGCGTTCGGTGCGCGCCAGGGCGTATTCCTCGCCGCTTTCCGGGTGGAGGAAGACCGGGAAGTCCTTGCCCACGGGCCGAAAGCCCTGTTCGGTCATGGCCTCGGGGGTTGCACCGACCACCACCCAGTCCCGCTCGTGGACCGCCAGCCCCAGCAGGCGGTCGCGAACGGCGCCGCCGACCTCAAAGACCTTGGGCTCGGTGCTGCTCACCCGTGGCGGCCGGCGTCCCGACGCCATTCGTCGTAGCGATAGCGGGTGGTCTTGCCCCCCAGATAGCCGGGTGCCACGGCCTCGAGCGCCGTGGGGTGGATGCCCAGTTGGGGCAGGGCATTGTCGGTGCAGACGTTATCCACCCGGGTCGAGAGGTAATTGTCGTAGGTGTAGGGCTTGCCCGGCAGGTGCTGCATCACCCGTCCCTGAAGCCGGGACAGGCCATCCGGCAGCGGGATGATGGCGCGTTTTAACTCGAGCAGCCCGGCCACATAGCGCACCAGCTCGATCAGCCGGTAGGTGCTCGGCCCGCCCAGTTCGAGGGTGCGGCCAAAAAGCGCGCGATCCGAGAGGCTGGCTTCGAAGGCGGCGGCCACATCATCGACGTACACCGGCTGGAACCGGGCATCCGGCGTGGGCAGGGGCAGAACCGGTGCCAGGCGCAGCATCCCGGCAAAGGTATTGAGAAAGCTGTCGGCCGGGCCGAACACCACCGAAGGCTGGAACGTCGTCACGGCGAAGTCGTCGCCGTGGGCGGCCAGCGCGATGCGCTCGCCCTCGCCCTTGGTCTTTTGATAACGGCTTGGCCCGTCGACGCTGGCACCCAGCGAGCTCATGTGCAGCAGGCGCTTGACGCCGGCCTCCCGGCAGGCGGTGACCAGTCGCTCGACCAGATGGACATGGACATCCTCGAAGCGCCGGCCGGGTTTTTTGCCCTCGTTGAGGATGGCCACCAGGTTGATCACCGCATCCATGCCCGCCAGCTCCCGGGTCAGGGCCTCGGCGTTGTGGATGTCGGCCTCGACCAGCTCGAGATTGGGGATGGGCAGAAGATGCCGATTGCGTTCGCGGTGGCGGGTGAGCACCTTGATGTGGATGGGCTGATTGGCGAGGCGGTTGGCGATTTGCCGTCCGATAAAACCGGTGCCGCCGAGAATGCAAACGCTGCGGATGCGCATGACTGCCGCGCTCCCTTTGGGTAACGAATCTCATCAACATTGTAGAGCATCCCGGGCGGTGGTCGCAGTGCGGGGGGGACAAAGCGGGAATCTGGCATAATCCGAGCCCTTGTCCGATGGGGGAGCAACCTTTGGGGTTGGTTATCAGCTATCTGGCCGCCGGCATGACGGTGGGCCTGGCCTCGGGGCTTTTCGGCATTGGCGGTGGGGTCATTGTCGTGCCGGTGCTTTTGATCATCTTCGCCGCCCAGGGCATGAGCGCGGATGTCGCCATGCATCTGGCGGTGGGCAGCTCGCTTGCCACCATCGTGGTCACCGGCCTGTCTTCGGCCCGCGCCCATTGGCGGTTGGGGAACATCGTCATGCAGGCGCTGCCGTGGCTGGCCGGTGGGCTGGTGGCCGGTGCGCTGGCCGGTGCACAGATCGCCGCCGCGCTGCCCGGGGATGTGTTGCGGCTTGTCTTCGGCGTCTTTTTGCTGGCCATGGCGGTGCAGCTGCTTTTCTTTGGTCAGCCCCGCTCGAGCCATGGCGTCCCGGCGCCGGCGATTGTCGCCGGGGTGGGCGCTGTCATCGGGACCATCTCGAGTCTGGTGGGGATCGGCGGCGGCACCCTGGTGGTGCCCTTTCTGGCCTGGACCGGGGTGGCCATGCGTCAGGCGGTGGGGACATCCGCGGCGGCAGGGGTTTGCATCGCCATCGCCGGGACCCTGGGGTTTATCCTCGCCGGCACCGGGGATGAGCAGCTGCCGGCCTGGAGTACCGGTTATATCTATTGGCCCGCGGTGGCGGGGATTACGGTATCGAGCGTTTTCATGGCGCCATTGGGGGCCCGGCTGGCCAGCCACCTGCCGGCGACCTGGCTGCGGCGCGCCTTTGCGCTTTTCCTGGTGGCGGTGGGGCTGCGGTTGCTGTTGGGCTGAACGGGGCGTGCCGGGGGGGCTGTTAGCTCATCCCCAGGCGTTTTTCCAGGTAATGGATGTTGGTGCCGCCCTCTTCAAAGCCGCGATCCATCAATAGATCCTGATGCAGCGCGGTATTGGTCTGGATGCCTTCGACCACCAGTTCGCTGAGCGCGGTTCGCATCCGTGCCATGGCCGTCTCGCGCGTCTCGCCCCAGGTGATGATCTTGCCAATCATCGAGTCGTAATGCGGCGGCACCACGTAGCCGCTGTAGACATGGGAGTCGACCCGCACACCCGGTCCGCCGGGCGGGTGGTAGAGGTTGATGGGCCCCGGTGAGGGCATGAAGCGCTCGGGATCTTCGGCGTTGATCCGGCACTCGATGGCATGGCCGTGGATCTGGATATCGTCCTGGGCAAAGCCCAGCGGCTCGCCGCCGGCCACGCGGATCTGTTCGGCCACCAGGTCGCGGCCGGTAACCATTTCGGTGACCGGATGCTCGACCTGGATGCGGGTGTTCATCTCGATGAAATAGAACTCACCGTCCTGGTAGAGGAATTCAAAGGTGCCGGCGCCCCGATAGCCGATGCGGCGGCAGGCCTCGGCGCAGCGCTCGCCGATGGCGCTGCGCTCGGCCTCGGTGATGCCCGGCGCGGGGCTCTCTTCGATGACCTTTTGATGGCGCCGCTGCATCGAACAATCGCGCTCGCCCAGATGGATGGCGTTGCCGGTCTCGTCGGCCATGACCTGGATTTCGACATGGCGTGGGTTATCCAGGTACTTCTCCATGTAGACGATATCGCTGCCAAAGGCATTGGCCGCCTCGGCCCGGGTCACGGAGATGGCGTGCAGCAGGGTGGCCTCGCTGTGCACCACCCGCATCCCGCGTCCCCCACCGCCGGCGGCGGCCTTGATGATGACCGGGTAACCGATCTCGCGGGCCAGCGACAGGTTGGTGGCATCGTCCTCGCCCAGCGGTCCACCAGACCCCGGCACGCAGGGCACGCCGGCTGCCTTCATGGCATCGATGGCCGAGACCTTGTCGCCCATCAGGCGGATGGTCTCGGCGCGCGGGCCGATGAAGCGAAAACCCGACTGCTCGACCCGCTCGGCAAAATCCGCATTCTCGGAGAGAAAGCCATAACCGGGATGGATGGCCACGGCATCGGTGAGTTCGGCGGCGGCGATGATGGCCGGGATGTTGAGATAGCTCTCGGCCGAGCTGGCACCGCCGATGCAGACCGACTCATCGGCCAGGCGGACATGCTTGAGGTCGCGGTCGGCGGTGGAGTGCACCGCCACCGTGCCGATGCCCAGTGTCCGGCAGGCGCGCAGGATCCGCAGGGCGATTTCGCCGCGGTTGGCGATGAGAACCTTGTCAATCATGGCCGGCCCTTACTCGATGACAAAAAGCGGCTGATCAAACTCCACCGGCTGGCCGTTATCCAGCAGGATCCGCCGGACGACGCCGCTGCGGTCGGCCTCGATCTGGTTGAGCATTTTCATCGCCTCGATGATGCAAAGCGTCTCACCGGCGCTGACACTCTGGCCTTCCTCGACAAATGGCTCGGCCTCCGGTGACGGCGCCCGGTAGAACGTGCCCACCATGGGTGAGCGAATGGTGTGGCCGCTGATCTCCTCGCTACCGCTGTCGCCGGCAGGACTCGCCGGCTCGCCGGCCGTGGGTGTCGGTGCCGGTGCTGGGGCCGGTGCCTGGGCCGGAGCCGGTGCCTGAGCCACGGCCACCTGGGTGCCGCCGCGGTTGATGCGCACGCTCTCTTCGCCTTCGTGGATTTCAATCTCGTTGACGCCGGATTCCTCGAGCAGCTCGATCAGGCGCTTGATCTTGCGAATGTCCATGGTCTGGTCAGTCCCGTTGGGTGTTGTCGATCAGGGCCTCAAGGGCGAGTTCGTAGCCTTTGGGCCCGAGCCCGGCGATGACCCCCCGGGCGGCATCCGAGAAATACGAATGCCGTCGAAAGGCCTCGCGGGCATGGATGTTGGAGAGGTGAACCTCGATAAAGGGGATGCCGACACCGGTGAGCGCATCCCGCAGGGCAACGCTGGTGTGGGTAAACGCCGCCGGGTTGATAATGATCGCATCGACGCCGTCGCGGCTCGCCTGATGGACGCGCTCCACCAGGGTGTGTTCGGCGTTGCTTTGAAAACACTCCAGCACCACGCCGGCGGCGTCGGCCTGCCGGTTGAGTTGCCGGTTGATGGTCTCCAGATCCGTCCGCCCATAGACATCTGGCTCGCGTTGGCCCAGCAGGTCCAGATTGGGGCCGTGCATCACCAGAATGCGCGACATAGAGAGGGGCTCCGTTCAACCGTTTGGCGGATTTTGGCCCAGCCCGCAGATTTTGTCCATGGATAGCGACAATGCCGCCCTTTTCGGCGCAGATCGACGCTATCAGCCGGTCAGATCGTCAAGAATGGGACGCAGATCAGGCTCGTGCAACTCGCCGCTGAAGCGCTCAATAATGCGCCCGTCCCGATCGATGATCACCGTATAGGGCAGGGTCCCGCGCTGATTGCCATAGGCGGCGGCCACATCCAGGGCCGATTCCATGCCATGGAAGGTGGGATAGCCCATGCGGACCTGGTCGAGAAACCCCCGGATCGGTTCGGGGTCGTCGATGGCCACCCCCAGAAAACGCACCCCCTGATCGCGATAGGCGGCGTTGAGTTGCGAGAAAAGCGGGATTTCGCGTCGACAGGGGGCACACCAGGTCGCCCAGAAATTGAGCACGATGATCTTGCCATCCCACTCATCGATGCTGCGCTCGCCGCCATCGAGGACCGGCAGGGTGAAATCGGGCCGCTGCGGCGGGTCATCGGGCGGGGTCTGCAGCCAGACCACGGCGGTGATGCCGGCGGCGGCCCCGATGAGGGCGGCAAGCAGCACGGTGACCGCGGTTCGCACACCCGCGCTCATGCATCACCCCCGCGCAGTCCCCGGCGCGCCCTCGGGATGAAATCCGCCGGCGGCAGAAAGCCGACCACGCGCTCTTCCCGGGCCTCGCGGCCATTGGCATTGTAGAAGATGATCGCCGGGGGCAGATAAACATCGAGTTCGCGCATCAGCGCCCGATGCGCCGGGGTCATGTCGGTGACATCGGCGCGCAGCAGCATCGCCTCGGCGACGGCCTCCCGCACCGCCGGGTCGGTGAAGGTGCGCTGTTCGAGCTGGACGCAGTAAACGCACCAATCGGCATAGACATCGATCATCACCGGACGCCCCGCCGCGCGCGCATCGCCAAGCGCTGTCTGCAGTCCGTCGACGCTGTCGATATCCCGAAAGCTCAGTTTCTGAGCGGTGGGTGCGCTGCCATTGACGCTGAGTCCGGCAAGCGGTTGGAGCACATCCCGTCCACCCCCGGCAGCACCCACCAGGCTCGCCGCCCCCCAGATCAGCAGCGCGATCCCCAGTGTCCGGGCCAGCCGGGTGGGCCCGCCAACCGGCCGCTCGGGGCGGGTCAGCGCCCCCAGCCACACACCGCAGCCCACCAGCAATACACCCCAGAGCGCCAGCGCCGCCGGGCCCGGGATGAAGCGCTCGAGCATCCACAGCGCCACGGCCAGAAAGCCCACACCAAACACCGCCCGGACGGCATTCATCCATGGCCCGCTGCGTGGCAGCCAGCGCCCGGCGGCGGTGCCGATGAGCAAAAGCGGCAGTCCCATGCCGTTGGCCAGGGTGAAAAGCGCAAGGCCGCCCAGCCAGGCATCGCCGGTGCTGCCAATGAAAACCAGCGCCGCCACCAGCGCCGGTCCCGAGCACGCCCCGACAATCAGGGTCGAGAGCACCCCCATGATCGCCACCCCCAGGGCGGTGCCGCCGCGCTGGCGATTGGACAGCTGGGTCAACCGGGTCTGGATGGCTGCGGGCATGCGGAATTCATAGACCCCGAACATCCCCAGCGCCAGCAGCACGAAGACCGCGGCAAAGGCGCCCAGCACCCAGGGGGACTGCAGGTCGGCCTGAATGGCGGCCCCGGTGAGCCCGGCTGCAACGCCGGCGATGGCGTAGGTGATCGCGGTGGACTCGACGTAGATCAGTGACAACCCGAGCGCCCGCAGGCTGCCGCTGCGGTGCGGATCACCGGCGATCAGACCTGAGAGGATGGGGATCATGGGGTAGAGACAGGCGGTGAACGCCAGCAGCAGGCCAGCGGCAAAAAACCCGCCCAGCACCGCCGGCAGACTGGCCTCGGCCAGCAGCTGCTGCAACCGGCCGGCCTCGCCGCCGGCGCTCGGCCCCGCCGACGCCGCGGATGGTGCCACGGATGATTCGCCCGCACCGCCAGCGCCGGGCGCCGAGGCGTTGGCCTTATCCATCTTGCCAATGGCCGGCGCGGTGGGATTGATGGCGTAGCCCGGTGATTGCCCGGGGGCCGTGAAGCTTGCCTGATAAGGCGGGTAGCAGACCCCGGCCTCGGCACAGCCCTGGAAGGCCACCACCAGACCGTCGGCGCTGATCTGCTCGGCGGTGGCGTCGAGCGGCAGGGTGATGGGCCGGGTATAGACCGGTTGCCGGCCGAAGAACTCGTCCTGCTTGATCCGGGCCCCGGGGAAGGCTTCGATGATGCCGCCGTCGTCCGGGTTGGCGCCATCCGGTGTCGACAGCCCGGCGGCAAGGCTTTGCTGGTAGAGGTAATAACCCTCGGCGATGGCGATCTTAAGGCGCGCCCCGCCGGCATCATCGGTGATCAGTTCAAACGCGAAGGCCTGCTCGACCGGCAGGACGTCGCCATTGTCGCTATCAAAAAGCCCGGAGAGGCCCTGCTGTGCGGTGGCGATGCCACTCAGGCAGACCAGCCCGAGGCCGATGAATCGGGCAAGCCGGCGGAGGTGTCGGTTCATTGTGCGGATTCCGTTTCCTGGGCGACCCATCGCAGGTAGCCGGACAGCCCGCCGGTGGCCGGCAGTGCCACGATCTCGGGCAGCTCATCCGGGTGGAGGTCCAGCACGCAGGCCTCGAGGCCG
This sequence comes from uncultured Ectothiorhodospiraceae bacterium, assembly GCA_913061005.1. Taxonomy (GTDB): domain Bacteria; phylum Pseudomonadota; class Gammaproteobacteria; order Nitrococcales; family Nitrococcaceae; genus Spiribacter; species Spiribacter pallidus. Next base: position 18,512 of record CAJXSH010000022.1, read on the forward strand.
GGGTAGGCCGGCTCGGTGGTCTTGGCCACCAGCAGCCATTCCTCGTCCTTCTGGATGGCGCCATCCCAGCGGTAGACCGATGTCAGCCCCGGGATGATGTTGACGCAGGCGGCGTGGTGGCGCTCGACCAGCGCCTCGGCAATGGCATCGGCGACGTTGCGGTTGGGGCAGGTGGTGAGCGTCACGATGGCCTGGGTCATGCAAACTCCAAGTGGCTGTCCTGGACCGGTTGAATTCTAGCACCGGCGTCGCCATTGCTAGACCGGGTATTGACGACGATGGTTTCGTCACTATCATTAGCACTCACCTATGGCGAGTGCTAACAAAGCCCGCCGGGTTTCACAACACAATGTTCAAGGGAGATATGGAAGATGAATCTTCGCCCGCTACACGATCGAGTCGTCGTCAAGCGCATGGAAGAAGAGCGCACCACGCCGGGTGGC
>CAJXSH010000023.1 GCA_913061005.1 uncultured Ectothiorhodospiraceae bacterium
ACCTCGGCCGCCTGAACGCCCGGGACCTGCTCCACGGCCGCCTTGACCAGGATCGGCATCTGACCGGCCACCGGGCAGGCCGGCGAGGTGAGGGTCATCAGCACATCGACAAAGCCGTCCTCATCTACTTCGACTTCGTAGATGAGCCCCAGCTCGTAGATATCCACCGGGATTTCCGGGTCATAGACGCCCCTCAGGGCAGTGATGATGCCCTCGCGGAGGGTCTGTGGGTCGCCGGACTCAGCCATGGCCTTACTCGGTCGAGATCTCGCCCCGGTCTTCGAGGGCGGCCTGCAGGGTATGCCAGGCCAGGGTGGCGCATTTCACCCGCATCGGGTAATCGCGCACGCCCGCCAGCACCCCGAGCTTACCCAGCGAGGGGTCCAGCTCGCTGGCTTCATCGGTGACCTGATGGTGAAAACGATCGAAGAGCGCATTGGCCTCGGCCACGGTTTTACCCTTCAACGTCTCTGTCATGATTGAGGCCGAAGCCGTTGAAATTGCGCAACCTTCTCCAGTGAATCCGATGTCCTCGATCCGGCCGCTGTCATCGAGCCGCAGCTCGAGGTGGATCTTGTCACCACACAGCGGGTTGTAACCATCCGCCTCGTGGTCATGGGGGTCCACAGCCCGAAAATTGCGGGGTTGTTTGTTGTGATCGAGGATGACCTCCTGGTAGAGCTCACGCAGATCGGACATGGTCAGCCAAAGAATTCCTTGACGCGGTGGAGCCCATCGACCAGGGCATCCACGTCGTCTCGGTCATTATAAAGCCCGAAGGAGGCCCGGACCGTGGCCGGCACCTCGAACCGCTCCATCAGCGGCTGGGTGCAGTGGTGTCCGACCCGGACGGCCACCCCTTCCATATCCAGGATGGTGCCCATGTCATGGGGATGGACGCCATCGAGGAGGAACGAGACCACTCCGGCCTTGTGGGGCGCGGTGCCAATGAACCGCATACCCGGGATATCCCCCAGGCGGTCCATGGCGTAGTCGAGCAGACCCTGTTCATGGGCGATCATCGCTTCGCGGCCCACCGACTCGATGTACTCAAGCCCGCGGCCCATGGCAATCACCCCGGCGATATTGGGGGTTCCGGCTTCGAAGCGCTGCGGCGGCTCGGCATAGGTGGTCTTCTCGAACGACACGGTCCGGATCATGTCCCCGCCGCCCTGGTAGGGGGGCATGTCTTTCAGGTGCTCGTAGCGCCCCCAGAGCACACCCGCACCGCTTGGCCCGTAGGTCTTGTGGGCCGAAAAGCAATAAAAGTCTGCGCCCATGGCCTGGACGTCCACCGGCATGTGCGGGGCCGACTGCGCCCCATCCACCAACACCGGCACGCCCTGCTCGTGGGCCAGCGAGATGATCGCTTCGACCGGATTGATGGTCCCGAGGGTGTTGGAGACATGGACCACGCTGACAAACCGCGTCTTCGGTCCGATCCGTGCCCGCAGCCCCTCCATGTCGAGCTGGCCGTCATCGAGCACCGGGGCGACCACCAGCTGCGCCCCGGTGGCCTCGCAGACCAGCTGCCAGGGCACGATGTTGGCATGGTGCTCCATGCCGGTGATCAGGATCTCGTCACCCGGTGAGAGCATGGGCCGGACAAACGACTGGGCCACCAGGTTGATCGCCTCGGTGGCACCGCGGACAAAGACCACCTCCCGCTCATCCGGCGCGTTGATAAACCGCTGGACGATGGGGCGTACCCCTTCGTAGGCCTGCGTGGAGCGCTGCGAGAGCTGATACACGCCACGATGGATATTGGCGTAGTAGGTCTCGTAGCACTCGCGCTCGGCATCAATGACGCACTGCGGCTTTTGCGCGCTGGCCGCACTGTCGAGAAACGCCAGGCGTTTGCCGTTCATGGGGCGCTGGAGGATGGGGAAATCCGCCCGGATCCGCTCCACCTCCAGGGCCCGGGGGCCTGCACTGGGTGCCGTTGCGCTCAAAGGATATCTCCAATGTCCGCATCTTCTACGCCCAGCCGGCGCATGAGCACTCGGCGGACGTGGTCGCGGACGCCGCTGACACGGAACATATCGACAATCTCGCCGGCGAAAGCCAGGGTCAGCATCCCCTTGGCGCCGTCGGCGCTGATGCCGCGCGTACGTAGGTAGAAAAGCGCTTCCTCGTCGAGTTCCCCGACCGTTGAGCCGTGGGTGCATTTGACATCGTCGGCAAAGATCTCGAGCCGCGGGTTGGAGTGGGCCAGAGCCCGCTTGCCCAGTACCAGGTTGCGGTTTTCCTGCACCGCGTCGGTTTTCTGGGCGCCCTCGAAGACCTTCACCAGGCCATCGAAAATCGTCTCCGACCGGCCCTGGAGGATGCCCTTGAAGCGCTGCCGGCTAAAGCAGTTCTCGACCCGGTGGTTGAACCAGGTATGGAAGTCGGTGAACTGCTTGCCCTCGGTCAGATAAATGCCATTGCAGTCGATCTCACCGCCCTCGCCTTCCAGATCGGCGATCAGATCGAGCCGCGCGAGCCGGCCGCCGTCGCCGACAAAGGCACCGCGCAGCGAGGCATCGCGCTGAGCGGCCAGGTTGACCGTGCCAATGTTGATGGTGGCGATGCCGTCTTCCTGCAGCCGGCTGTAGTCGAGGATCGTGTTTTGTCCGGCAGAAAGCTCACTGACCGGACAGACCAGCGCACCGGTCTGCTCGTCACTGATGAACCGCTCGACCACCCGCACTTCGGCGCCATCCTCGGCCTCGACCACCAGGCGCGGATACACCGCGTGCTGATCCGCCTCGGGCGTGGTGAGGTGGGTGACCGCAATGGGCTTTTCGACCAGCGCACCGGCGGCGACATGGATATAGGCACCATCCTGGAAAAACGCCGTGTTGAGCGCCGCGAAGGGGTGCCAGTCGATGTCCGTGCGCTGCCCCAGGGCCTTGACCAGGCGCTCGGGGGCGTCGGCGCTGTATTCGGTAAACGGTGCCACGCTAAGGCCCTTGGCGAGCTGCTCCAGATCGGAGAGCTCCGGGGCAAACCGGCCGTCCACAAAGACCAGCCGATAGCACTCACCGATATCACCGAGGCGTTCGACGAGCGCCTGAGGCGCCGAGCCCTGGGCCGTGGCCGCTGCGAAATGCGATTCGGTGACCGGGCGCAGATTGGTCTTGCGCCAGGCTTCTTCGCGGGCCCCTGGAAAGCCGCGCTTCTCGAAGGCCTCGATGCCCCGCTGGTGCAGCGACTCGAGCCATGCCGGGCCCTGCGACCCGCGCGCTCTGAAATCCTCGAGATAGACGCTGTCGGGCTTTGCAACTGCTTCCATGATGGTCGTCTCCTCGTGCGATCAGGCCGCGTCTTCGTTGTAGCCTTCGTAGCCCTTGCTCTCCAGCTCCTTGGCAAGCTCTTTGCCACCGGTCTTGACGATCCGGCCGTCCAGGAGCACGTGCACCACATCCGGGACGATATAGTCGAGCAGGCGCTGGTAGTGGGTGATCACAAGGAACGAACGGCTCTCGTCACGCATGGCGTTGACCCCGTCCGAGACGATCCGAAGCGCATCGATATCGAGCCCCGAATCGGTCTCATCCAGAATCCCCAGCTGCGGCTCGAGGACCGACATGTGGAAGATTTCGTTGCGCTTTTTCTCGCCGCCCGAGAAGCCCTCGTTGACCGGGCGCTGCAGCAGGCCCTCGTCGAGCTTGACCCGCTTGGCCCGCTCTTTGACCAGCTCGAGGAATTCCATGGCGTCGATCTCGCCCTCGCCGCGGTGTTTGCGGATGGCGTTGACCGCGGCTTTGAGAAAGTAGGTGTTCGAGACACCGGGGATCTCCACCGGATACTGGAAGCCGAGAAACACGCCGACCCGGGCGCGCTCTTCGGGATCCATCTCGAGCAGGTCTTCGCCCTTGAAAAGGACCTCGCCCTCGGTGATCTCGTAGGCGTCATCACCCACCAGCGCCTTGGCGAGCGTGCTCTTACCGCCGCCGTTCGGGCCCATGATCGCGTGGACCTTGCCCGGCTCGATGGTGAGATCCAGCCCCTTGAGGATCTCGGCGCCCTCCACGTTGACGTGCAGGTTGCGAATTTCCAGCAATGCCATTTCTGACTCCCGATTCTTTGCAATCTCTAATCAATGGACGGGCGACGACTGCCGCCCGCCGTGCCCTTTCGTATGCGGCTCGGCCTCAGCCGACCGAGTCCTCCAGCGTGATCTCGAGCAGCTTCTGCGCCTCGACGGCAAACTCCATGGGGAGCTCGCGGAAGACTTCCTTGCAAAAGCCATTGACGATCAGCGAGACGGCGTCCTCCTCGGCAATGCCGCGGGACATGCAATAGAGGATCTGGTCTTCGCCGATCTTCGAGGTCGTGGCCTCATGCTCGAGCTGCGCGGTGCTGTTGTTGACATCCAGATAGGGGAAGGTGTGCGCACCGCACTCCGAGCCCATCAGCATGGAGTCACACTGCGAGTAGTTGCGCGCATCCTCCGCGGTCGGCGCAATCCGCACCAGGCCGCGATAGACCTGCTGACCCTCCTGGGCAGAAATGCCCTTCGAGACGATGGTGCTGCGGGTGTTCTTGCCCATGTGGATCATCTTGGTGCCGGTATCGGCCTGTTGGCGCAGCCGGGTCACCGCAACGCTGTAGAACTCGCCGACCGAGTTGTCGCCGCGCATCACCACACTGGGGTATTTCCAGGTGATGGCCGAACCCGTCTCGACCTGCGTCCAGGAGATTTTCGAGTTATCCCCCGCGCACAGGCCGCGCTTGGTGACGAAGTTGTAGATGCCACCCTTGCCTTCGGCATCCCCCGGGTACCAGTTCTGCACCGTGGAGTACTTGATCTCGGCATTATCCAGTGCCACCAGCTCGACCACGGCGGCGTGCAGCTGGTTTTCATCGCGCATCGGGGCGGTGCAGCCCTCGAGGTACGAGACATAGCTGCTGTCCTCGGCGATGATGAGCGTGCGCTCGAACTGCCCGGTGTTGGCCGCATTGATGCGGAAATAGGTGGAAAGCTCCATCGGGCAGCGCACGCCCTTGGGGATGTAGACGAACGACCCGTCGGTAAAGACCGCCGAGTTGAGCGCTGCGAAGTAGTTGTCATTGGCCGGAATCACCGTGCCCAGGTACTTCTGTACCAGCTCGGGGTGATCCTGGACCGCCTCGGACATTGAGCAGAAGATGATCCCCTGCTCGGCAAGCTTGTCCTTGTACGAGGTGGCCACGGAGACCGAATCGAAGACCGCATCAACGGCCACGCCCGCCAGCATCTCCTGCTCGTGCAGCGGGATGCCCAGCTTGTCGTAGGTCTCCTTGATCTCCGGGTCGATCTCATCAAGGCTCTGCGGGCGATCCTCGTCGCGCTTGGGCGCGGCGTAGTAAGAGATCGCCTGAAAGTCGATGGGATCGTAATGATGGTACTGCCAGTCCGGCTCGGACATGGTCAGCCAGTTGCGATAGGCCTCGAGCCGCCACTCCAGCAGCCACTCCGGCTCGTTTTTCTTCGCCGAAATGGTCCGGATGACATCTTCGTTGAGGCCCGGGGGAACCCGATCTTCCTCGACGTTGGTGACAAACCCGGCTTCATAGCCTTTGTTGGTAAACCGCTCGATGGTCTCAGTGCTCGCGGACATGTCGCACTCCGGTAAATTCCACGGGATGGATTTGACCCTGTTGGCCGGTGTCGGCCGTTGCCATTTCGGCCAGGGTGATCTGGGACAGCGTCTGCTGGACGGCATCGTTGATCCGCCCCCAGACGCCGCTGATGTTGCACTGGCTGCCGTACTGACAGGCCTGCTGACCATCTTCGATACAGTCGGTCAGCGCGATCGGCCCCTCGAGAACGGCAATGATTTCGGCAATCGAGATTTCCGCAGGATCCCGGGCCAGGCCATAGCCACCCTTGGCCCCACGGTAGGAAACGAGCAACCCACTACGGGCGAGATGCTTGAGGATTTTGCTGACAATGGGCTGTGGCAGCCCCCGCGCCTCGGCCAGCGCGGCAGCATTAAATCGGTCCGCCGGCTCCTGCGCCATGAGCGTCAGGATGCCCACACCGTAGTCGGTTTCCCGGTTCAACCTGATCATGGGGAGTGATTATAACCGAATCAGGACCGCTTTGGTACATTTTAAACTGGCGATTTATCGTAAATCTTCAAACGCGCTGCCCGGATCCTCTTCGCCGGCCACCGAATACCAGCGATCCCCGGCCTCGCCGGCCTCCGCACTCGGCGAGCGCTGACCGGATACCGCCGCCGCCAGCGCGCGGATCCGCGGCCAGTCCCGGGCGGCCACCGCGTCCGCCGGCGCCAACCAGCTGCCGCCCACGCAAAGCACGTTGGCAAGCCGCAGAAAGCTCAGGTGGTTGTCGGCGGTGATACCGCCGGTGGGACAGAATCGTACCTGCGGAAACGGCCCGGCCAATGCCTTGAGCATGTCGACGCCGCCGGCGGCGGTGGCCGGAAAGAACTTGAGATGACCAAACCCAGCCTCGACCGCTGCCATCACCTCCGAGGGGGTCATCACCCCGGGCAGCAGGGGCAGATCCAGTTGCTGGGCGCGGGCCGCCACCGACGCGGTAAAGCCCGGACTGACGATAAAGCGCGCCCCTGCCGATTGCGCGGACGCTACCTGGCCGGCGGAGATCACCGTGCCCACACCGACCGTGGCCTGCGGTAGCGCCTCGGCAATGGCCTCGACGGCTGCCAGCGCGGCGTCGGTGCGCAGCGTCACCTCCAGCACCGGTAGCCCACCCTCTACCAGGGCCCGGGCCAGGTCCACCGCCACCGCGGCCTCGTCAATGGCGAGTACCGGTATCACCGGCGCACGGGTCATGATCGACTCAAAAGCGGACGCGCTCGACATGGGTTATTCCTCCCGCGGCCAAAAGCTGATGGCGCCGTTCTCGGCGTCGCCCGCACTGGCGCGGAAGCCCGCGAACATCTCACGGCCCATGCCGAACTGCGGCTCGCCCTCGGGGCGCTCGAGCGTGCGCGACTGCCATTCGCTGGCCGCCACCAACACCTCAAGCCGCCCGGTCTCGGCATCCAACCGAATCGGGTCACCATCGCGAATGCGCCCGATGTCGCCCCCGCTCGCCCACTCGGGCGATAAATGAATGGCGGCCGGCACTTTGCCGGAGGCGCCGGACATGCGCCCATCGGTGACCAGAGCGACCTTCTGCCCGCGGGCCTGAAGCACACCGAGCTCCGGGGTGAGCTTGTGCAGCTCGGGCATACCGTTGGCCCGCGGCCCTTGCCCGCGCACCACACAGACGAAATCGCCGCTCAACTGCCCGGCCCGAAAGGCTTCGAGCACGGCTTGCTGATCATCAAACACCCGGGCCGGTGCCTCGACCACGCGATGGGCCGGCTTGACCGCCGAGACCTTGATGACCGCCCGGCCGAGATTGCCTTCGAGCACCCGCAGCCCGCCATCCTCACTGAACGGCTCGGCCACCGGGCGCAACACCGACTGATCGGCGCTTGCCGACGGCGCCGGCTGCCAGGCCACCCCGCCGTCGGCGAGGGTGGGTTCCTCGGCGTAGGCGGACAAGCCACGACCGGCAACGGTGAGGACATCCTCGTGCAGCAGACCGGCCTGCAACAGCTCGCGGATGAGAAAGCCCATGCCACCGGCGGCGTGAAAATGGTTCACATCCGCCTGTCCATTGGGGTAGATGCGGGTGAGCAGCGGCACCACCCGGGATAACGCATCGAAGTCGTCCCACTGAATGCGTATACCGGCAGCGCGCGCGATCGCCACCAGGTGGATGGTGTGATTGGTGGATCCGCCGGTGGCGAGCAGGCCGACGATGCCGTTGACAATGGCACGCTCGTCGATCACCCGGCCGATGGGGGTGTAGTCATCGCCCTGGGCGGTGAGCTTGACGATGCGGTGCCCGGCGGCGATGGTCAGCGCGTCGCGAAGCGGCGTGTTGGGATTGACAAACGCCGCCCCGGGCATGTGCAAACCCATGATTTCCATGAGCATCTGATTGCTGTTGGCGGTGCCGTAGAAGGTGCAGGTCCCCGGGCCGTGATACGACCGCGACTCGGATTCGAGCAGCGCCTCGCGGCCGACCTTGCCCTCGGCGTAGAGCGCCCGGATGCGGGCTTTTTCATCATTGGGCATGCCGCTGGTCATCGGGCCCGCCGGCACAAAGATGAAGGGCAGGTGCCCGAAGTGTAAGGCCCCGATCAAAAGCCCCGGGACAATCTTGTCACACACCCCCAGGCAAAGCCCGCCGTCGAAGGTGTTATGCGAAAGCGCCACCCCGGTGGCCATGGCGATCACATCGCGGCTGAAAAGCGACAGCTCCATCCCCGGCTGCCCCTGGGTGACCCCATCACACATGGCCGGGACGCCGCCGGCGAACTGCGCGGTGCCACCGGCCTCACGCACCGCCTGTTTGAGCAGGGCCGGAAAACCCTCCAGCGGCTGATGCGCCGAGAGCATGTCGTTGTAGGCCGAGACGATCCCGACGTTCATCTTCTGCAGTGCCTTGAGCCGGGCCTTGTCGGCGTCCGGTGCCGAGGCGAATGCATGGGCGAGATTGGTACAGGACAGGGCCGTGCGCATCGGCCCCTGCTCGGCGGCCTCGGCGAGGCGGGCCAGGTAGGCGCTGCGTTCTGCCTCACTGCGCCGGCGGATGCGCTCGGTCACCGCCTGCAGCGTTGCCTGGGGATCGGCCATGCGCGTCTCCAATGGGTCGATGGGGTATTGGTAGCTTTCCTACGAACAGACTGCCAAGACCCGTGTATGACTTCAAATGCCCGGCCCGCTTCGATACGCTGGTCTGTAGTTTTACTACGCCCAATGCCCGATGGAGGCGATGTGGATTCACTCGAGCCCTTTGACCTCGTTTTATTTGGTGCCACCGGCGATCTGTCCATGCGCAAGCTGCTGCCCGCGCTCTATCGCCGCCACTGCGCCGGACAACTGCCGGACGACGGCCGGATCATCGCCACCGCCCGCCGCGAGATGGATACCCAGGGCTTTCTCGAACAGGTCTATCAGGCGCTTGCCGAACGACTTGATGCCGCCGAGCTGGAGGACGCGCACTGGCAGGGCTTTGTCGAGCGGGTGCAATTTCTCCAGGCCGATGCCGAGGATGCGCATAGCTTCGAGGCGCTGCGCGCGGCGCTGACCGGCCGGGAGCGTTGCTGCCGGGTGTTCTACCTGGCGGTCGCGCCCGGCCACTTTGTCAACATCTGCGAGCATCTCAACGCCCAGGGGCTTGTCACGCCCGCCTCGCGGGTCGTGCTCGAAAAGCCCCTGGGACACGACCTGGCGTCGGCCAGGGCCATCAGCGAGCGTATCGGTGCCATCTTCCCCGAAGACTCGATCTACCGGATCGACCACTACCTGGGCAAGGAGACGGTCCAGAACCTCATCGCGCTGCGGTTTGGCAATATGCTCTTCGAACCGCTCTGGCGCCGCGACTGGGTCCGTGACGTGCAGATCAGCGTCAGCGAGCAGGTCGGCGTGGATGGCCGTGCCGGGTTCTATGACCGCACCGGGGCGCTGCGCGACATGGTGCAGAACCATTTGTTGCAGCTGCTTTGCATTATCGCCATGGAACCGCCCACCAGCATTGCCGCCGATGCGGTTCGGGATGAAAAACTCAAAGTATTACGAGCCCTTACCCCGCTTTCTGGAAAAGACGCATTAAAAAATACCGTGCGCGGCCAATACCGGGCGGGCGCCATCGCCGGCCAACCCGTGGCGGGCTATCTGGACGAGCCCGAGGTGGCCGGGGACAGCCACACCGAGACGTTTGTCGCTATCCGCGCCGAGCTGGCCAATTGGCGATGGGCGGGTGTGCCCTTTTATCTGCGAACCGGCAAGCGGCTGCAGGAGCGTGCCGCCGAAATCGTCGTTAATTTCCGCGATGTCCCGCATTCGATCTTCGATGTGACCTACGGGGCGGGACGCCCCAACCGGCTGGTCATCAAACTCCAACCCGATGAGGGCGTGCGACTGCACATGATGGCCAAATCGCCGGGAGACCGGATGCACCTTCGGCCGGTATCGCTCAACCTGGACTTTGCCGAGGCCTTCCAGCAACGCCAGGCCGACGCCTATGAGCGGCTGCTCATGGATGTCCTGCGGGGGCGGCTGACCCTTTTCATGCGCCGCGATGAGCTCTACGCCGCCTGGCAGTGGATCGAACCGATCCTCGCCGCCTGGCAGGAGGCGGGGGATCCGCCCAAGCCCTACACCGCCGGCACCTGGGGACCGGCCGCCTCCAGCGCGCTGCTTGGCCGCGAAGAATCCAGCTGGCATGAGGAGAGCTGATGGGTGCCGCTGATGTGCTGGAAAGCGCCCAGCGCTTCGCCGATCCGGGTCAGGCCGCCGGCGCCCTCGCCCAGCGGGTCGGCGAAGTCATCCGCTATGCGGTCAGGGCCCGCGGCCGCGCCAGTCTGCTGGTGCCCGGCGGCCGCACCCCTGTGCCCCTGTTCGAGGCACTGAGCGGCATTGATCTGCCCTGGGAATCGGTCTACGTCAGCCTGACCGACGAACGCCGTGTGCCACCGGCGGATCCGGCCAGTAACGCCCGACTCGTCGATGAGCACTTGTTAAAGGACCACGCGGTGGACGCGCATTTCTATCCGCTGCATCGCGAGGGCATCGATGCCCGGGCCGACGAGGCCGCCTGCGGGGCCGCCCTGAGCATGCTGCCCCGGCCCTTTGATGCGGTGATCCTGGGCATGGGCACGGATGGCCATACCGCATCGCTTTTCCCGGATGACCCCTCACTGGCCCGGGGACTGGACCCGGAAACCGAAGCGCATTGTGTGGCCACCCGAGCCCCGGATGCCCCTTATGACCGGCTGAGCCTGACCCTGCATACGCTGACGAGCAGCCGCTGGATCGCCCTTCATATCAGCGGTCAGGAGAAATGGCAGACGCTGCAAAGTGCGATCCGAGCCGGCGACCCGCAGCGCTTCCCGGTCCTCGCGGTCCTGTCACAGAAAAAGGTACCGACCCATGTCTACTGGTCGGCCTGAGCAAAGCGCCTGGCTGCTGGCCGATGTGGGCGGGACCAACGCCCGGGTGGGGCTGTACCACCCGGGCCAGGGCGCGCCGCGCCTGCTGTTCGCCCGTCCGACCAGTGACTTTGATGACCTGGCCGGATTGCTTCGGGCGGCGATTCAGACCTCTCCACAAGCCCATGTCCGGCACGCGGCCTGCGCCATCGCAAGCCCGGTGGAAGCGGATGACATCGCACTGACCAATGCCGGGTGGCGGTTTTCGATCGAACAAACCCGCCGTCGCTGCGAACTGGATACCCTCGAGATCATCAATGACTGGGCCGCACAGGGCTGGGCCATCACCCGGCTCGGGCCCACGGAACTGGCACAACGATCGGACGGTGTGCCCGCACCAATGACGCCAAAGCTCGCACTGGGTCCGGGGACCGGGCTCGGCAGCGCACTGGTCGTCCCCGCTGATGCGCGTTGGCAGGTTTTTGCCACCGAAGGCGGACACATCAGCTTTGGCCCGCAGACGCCGCGCGAGGCCGCGGTCGTCACCCACATCAATCCGCGATTCGGCCACTGCAGCGCCGAGCGGATGGCCTCGGGCAAGGGGCTTGAGACCATCGATGCGGCAACCGCCGCCATTGACGAGCGGGACGGCCAGCCGCGGGATGCCTATGCCATCGTTGCCGACGCAAAGGCCGACGAGCCCGCTGCCCGCGAGACGCTGACGCTTTTCACCCAGGCGCTCGCCAGTGCGGCCGGTGATCTGGCGCTCGCCACCGGTGCGCGTGGCGGGGTCTACATCGGCGGTGGACTGATCCCTGCGCTGGGTGCGCTTTTCGACTGGCAGGCTTTCCACCAGCGATTCATCGCCAAGGGCCGTTTCGGCGACTACCTCAATGCCATTCCGGTGTTCAGCATCGAGGCCAGCCAGCCAGCGCTCGCCGGCCTGGCCGCCTATGTGGAACAGCGCTCATGAACCTGCACTCCAGACAAGGCACCCCTAGCACAACGCCCTTGCTGGCCCAGATACGGGCCCGGATGCCCGAGCTCTCCCCCGCCGAACGCAAAGTGGCCGATCATGTGCTGAAAGCACCCCACGCCATCGCCGACCAACCCATCGCCCGGCTTGCCGCGCTTGCGGATGTCAGCGAGCCCACCGTGGTGCGCTTTTGTAAACGCCTGGGTTATGCCGGGATCCACGGCTTCAAGATGGCGCTGACCCGCAGTCTTGCCGCCGAGCTGCCGCCCAGTCCGGTGGGGGTCAACAGCAACGAGCCGCTTGAGGAGACCGCCGCCAAGGTCATCGACCGGCAGATCGCCACTCTCATTCACACCCGCAACCAGCTCTCGCACCCGCGGCTCGAGCAGGCCATCGAGTGCCTGGCCTCAGCCGGCCGCATCGAACTCTACGGCCATGGTGCCTCGGGGCTGGTGGCCCAGGATGCCCAGCACAAGTTCTTCAGGCTCGGCATGCCGGTGGCCGCTTATACCGATGCCCACAACCATGCGATCTCGGCGACCATCGCGCCGCCGGATACCGTGATCATTGCCATATCCCATACCGGCCGCAGCCGGGATTTGCTCGACAGCCTCGAGGTCGCGAGGGCCCGGTCGGTGGTTGTCATCGGCATCACCGGACCGGGCACCCCCCTCGCCCGCCTGGCCGATATCAGCCTGCACGCGGATGTCGATGAAAATACCGACATCTACACGCCCATGCTCTCGCGCCTGGCGCACCTCGCCCTACTGGATGTGCTTGCGGTTGGCGTGGCACTGCGATCGGGTGCAGAGGGCCGCGAGCGGCTGGCCCGGATCAAGCACACGCTCAATCAGCGTCGGGATTTGCCCGACCCCCCGGAGACCCGGTGACCCAGGCTTTGGGGTAGTGGCTCTCGATCATCTTGCCGTGACCGACCCGAGCGACCCCCACGCCATAGCCCTGGTGGGTGAGCACGACAAAACCGCGTGACACCGGGCCACCGCGTGGCTCGGTGTGCTCGGGCGCGATCGGCCGGCGTTGGCGGTAGGCATCGAGCCCCGCCCCGGTCAACTCGAGGACGTTCTGCCCCATCTCGGGGGCAAGCCATAGCGCTGCACCGGTCGTGGGTTTAACCGGTCGTACCTGAAGCCCGATCGCGGCGAGCCCGAAGGCATCCACCCGCGGCGCGGATGGCCATGGCTGGTCGGCGATCCGGTAGTGCAGATACCGCCCGCCATCGGGCCCGGTGGTCAACCCCTGTAAAGCCCGGGGATTGACTGCAAAGCGCTGCTGCAGTGCTCGTGTAGCCGGATGATCAGGCCACGCGGCCGATCCGATGGACGCTCCCCCGGGGGCCTGGCCCACCCGAGCCGGCCCCGTTCGGCTCAACACCGCCACATAAAAGCCACCGACATCCGCATCGCCCGGCCACACCCGACAGGTCCCGGCAAGCCGCGGGTCAAAATGCCGTCCCTGCCACTCGGTCACACCCGGGGAACTCGGCAATGCCGGCTCACTGGCGGGTTCGACGGTCAGCGCCCCGCCCCAGTCACCGAGCACCGCATCGACCACGGCTTCATTTTCTTCCGGGGCGAGCGTGCAGGTGGCATAGACGATCCGTCCGCCCGGTCGGACAAGCCCGACGGCATGATGCAACAGCCGTCGCTGGCGCTGGGCTAGTCGATCCCGTTCGACATCGTCGATTACCCGGCCCCCATCCCGCTGATGGATCCGATACTTCCGCCAGGTGCCCTCGCCACTGCAGGGGGCATCGACGAGCACCCGGTCGAAGGGGCCGGTATTGGCTGCCAATGACTCGCCGGCGCCGCGGATGGTCAACACGTTGCGAAGCCCCAGACGTCGGATGAGCTGACGGATGGCCGGCAGACGGCCGGATTGCAGTTCATTGGCCACCACCAGGCCGTGATTCTCCATGGCCAGGGCCATCTGCGCGGTTTTATTGCCCGGCGCCGCGCATAGATCCAGCACCCGTTCGCCAGGCCGGGGATCGAGCAGCTTGACCGGTAGACGGGCGGATTCCTCCTGAATCTGGAAAAGCCCGGCAAAGTAGCCCCAGTGATGGGCCGGACTGGCATCGGGGGCAAGCCGCAGCAGGGTGTCATCCCAGGGGCTGCGTGCGCTTGCGATGCCCGCATCATCCAGCAGTCGCTGCAGCGTCTCGGGTGCCAGGCGCTCGGGATGGGCCCAGAGGGTTACTGGCTGGGGTCGGCTGATGGCATCACGGAACGCTGGCCAGTCAGGGCAGATGGACTGATACCGGGCCAGCCCCGCTGCAATCGCCTCACCCATGGGGAAGCGTTAACCTGCGGTGGCCTGCGACTCGGCACCGGCCAGCCAGCCGCGTATCCAGCGGCGGACGGGCTCGTGGTGATTGGATGACGGCAACCGGGCAATCGCTGCTTCGACCGCCTCATCCCCGGCCTTGAGCCGGACCCGGTCCATGAGCGCGTGAAAAAACGCCTCATCAAACTCCGGATGACCCTGAATAGTCAGCGTCGTCCCCCGTTTGGCCGCGTACCAGGGGCATTGTGGGCTGGTCGCCAGTCGCTCGAACCCTGGCGCCGAGTCCACCACTTGGTCCTGGTGCACCGCCAGCAGCGATAACGGTTGACCGGCATCCAGACCCGCCCACGCGGTCTCTGTGTGAACCGGATAGACGCCCAGATGCCAACCATGGGGTGACGGTGCCGTCTGCCCCCCGAGCGCCGAGTGGATCAGCTGGTGCCCAAAGCAAACGCCCACCAGCGGCAAGCCCTGCGCATCGATCTCCCGAACCAGCCCCTCGAGCTCGACGATCCAGTCCAGACGCTCATGAACACTGGCACGGCTGCCGGTCACCAACCATGCATCGGCGGCATCGGGACCATCGGGCCACTCCTTGTCATGCACCCGATAACCCTGGGTCTCGAATGCAACAGTGTCACCGGCGAGCAGCTCGTCAAAAAGCGAGAGATACGAGGGCCAGCGTGTGAGTAACTCTTCGTGGAGGTCATCACACAAGAGCACTCCAACCGTGAGCGATGGGCGTGATTGCATCATGCAGCAAGCATGCCATCGACCCGTCGCCGGATGCGACCCCGGCGCATGATCATCCGCCCGCCAACCGCCCGATCGCGGCAAGCCAGGCATAGTGAAGGGGGAAGATCAGCAATACGCTCAGCCCGGCGAAAATCAGCGTAAAGCGCGTCAACGCCCCCCAGGGCACCTGCCCCAGCTGCGCGCCCACTAGAATGGGGGGTGCTTGATACGGCAGCAGGTAGGTGGAATACGAGGCCGCCAGAATGGTCAGCACGGACTGCAGTGGCCACCCGGTGGCCTGCGCCAGCGTCTCTCCCAGCGGTACGCCGATGGCGGGGACCCCCGGCATGGCCGTGAGGACTGCCAACGCCACGCCCCCGAGACTGACCACAGCGTAGTTCTGTGCATCCGCACCGGCCTCGAAGGGCAGATGCGGCAGCATCTGCACAAAGGCCGCTTCACCAATGCCCGAGTGGGCGAGCACGGCCCCCAGCCCAAGCACCCCGGCGACCAGCAGCAGCGGGCCAATATCGAGCGCGGCGAATGGACGCTGCGGCACCAGGCGCTGGGGCTGCAGCAGACAGACAATCGCGGCAGCCAGCGCGATCCACGCCGGGCCTACGCCATGCAAGAAGTCGGTCACCCACAACGCCAGGGCGGCAAAAAGCACAAAGCCCATGGCCCGCTGCTGATGATCCATCGCCGCCGGCGGCTCGCCACGTTCGCGGCTGGCAGGCAGCGCATCGGGAAAAAGCCGGACGATCAGCGCCACCAATAGCAGCGAGCGCACCACACCAAGCACCGGAAAATGCCACCAAAGATATTCCAGATAGCCAATCTCGATACCGTGGATGGACTGCATCGCGCCGGACCAGACAACATTGGGCGTGTTCGACGGCAGGATCGCAAACGAGCCCACGTGGGTACCAAACACCGCGGCAAGCACCAGCGCGATCCGGCCATTGGACTCGGCGGCAAACCCGAGCCGGTCGGCGACCGCCACGGCGATGGGCACGAGCAGCACCATCCGCCCCATTGCCCCGGGCATCAGAAAGGCGAACGCCAGCCCCGTCAGCGCCGTCGCGGCAATCACCAGCCCATAGCGCGACGGCAACCGGGCAAGCAACAAGGCGGCGATATGCGCACCCAGGCCAGTGTGGCGGATCCCCATGCCGATGATCAGCCCGCCAAAGATGATCCAGAACGCGGTGGATGAAAAACCCGCGAAGACGACTGCCGGCGGGGCCACCGCCAGCAGCATCGCGGCGAAGAAAAACAGCAGCGAGGTCACCGCCTCGGGGATCAGCCCGGTGGCATAGAGGGCGATCGTCGCCAGAGCAATCGCCGTGGTTGCACCCGTGCCCGCTGGCAGCCATGCCGGTGGGAAGAAGCCAAGAACCGCCGCACCCGATAGCGCGACGATCGCCACCGCGTGCGAGAGCGCCGGAGTTTTGAACATCGAAACGCTTGTCTAATCCGCCAACTCGATGAGTGCGGGATCATACGCGGCTGCCACCGGTCGGGACAGTCATTGTCGCCGTCACCGCCCGAACCCGATAGACTCCGCACACCCGTAGCAATCACCGGCAAGCATGCAGGCTGTAATCAATCTGGCGCTGCCATTCTTTGCGCTTATCTTTACCGGTTATCTGGCCGCCCGCAGCCGGATTCTCAACGAGACTACGGTCTCGGGGCTCAATGGATTCGTCTTCTACTTTGCCCTGCCCGCCTTGCTGCTGGTGAAAACCTACGCCGCGCCGGCGGCCACCGGCCAGGTGGTGGATCTGCTCATCGCCTACTACCTGCCTGGCCTGGTGCTTTTTTTCGCCACCGTCTGGGTAGGCCAGCGACTGCTGAAACTCCGCATGGCCGATGCCTCGATCCAGGGCCTGGGAGCGGTTTTCTCGAACGTGGGCTTTATCGGCCTGCCGCTGATCATCCTGCTCTATGGCAGCGAGGCGGCATTGCCCGCGGTGCTGATCGTCATGGGCGATACCATCGTCATGCTGGGACTGGCGACCGCGCTGGTCGAAGCCGATCTGGGAACGGGGCGCGGCCTTCTGCCACTACTGCGTCGTACCGGCGGCGGCATCGTCCGCAACCCGATTGTCATGGCCGGAGTGGTCGGGCTTGGTCTTAACCTGATGAGCGTGCCGGTGGCCGAACCCATCCAGCGCTATGGGGGGCTGCTCGCCGACGCGGCCGGGCCCTGCGCGTTGTTTGCCCTGGGGGCCACCCTGGCTGGCCGACCCATGAAAGAAGGCGCCGGTGAAACCGCCTATGTGGTCGCGCTCAAACTCTTCGTCCACCCGGCGTTGGTGGCGATGATGGTGTTCTGGGTGGTGGATCTACCACCGGTCTGGGCAGCGGTGGCGCTTTTGCAAGCCTCGCTGCCCATTGCCGCCAATGTCTATGTGCTTGCCAAGCGCTATGAGCAGCGCCCGGC
>CAJXSH010000024.1 GCA_913061005.1 uncultured Ectothiorhodospiraceae bacterium
TCCAGCGCCACATGTCCTCCTCCGCCGGGGTCCAGGTGTCTTCCAGCACTCCGCCCTCGTAGGAGATATGCAGGAGGTTGGCGTCCATGGAGTACGGCGAGCCGCCGCCCTCCTTCCTGCCCTCGATAGGGATGCCGCGCTCCTCGGCGTAGGCGAGCAGACGCTCGCGGGAGTTCAGATCCCACTCCCGCCAGGGGGCGATGACATGAATCCCCGGCTCGAGGCCGTAGTAGCCCAGCTCGAAGCGCACCTGGTCATTGCCCT
This sequence comes from uncultured Ectothiorhodospiraceae bacterium, assembly GCA_913061005.1. Taxonomy (GTDB): domain Bacteria; phylum Pseudomonadota; class Gammaproteobacteria; order Nitrococcales; family Nitrococcaceae; genus Spiribacter; species Spiribacter pallidus. The sequence continues at coordinate 265 of CAJXSH010000024.1, forward strand.
TGCCGGTGGCGCCATGACACACGGCATCGGCGCCGGTCTCCCGGGCGATCTCGATCTGGCGCTTGGCGATCAGCGGCCGGGCAATCGAGGTGCCGAGGAGGTACTCGCCCTCGTAGATGGCGTTGGCGCGGAACATCGGGAAGACGAAGTCGCGCACGAATTCCTCGCGCAGGTCGTCGATGTAGATCTCCTCGACGCCCAGATCCTTTGCCTTGGCGCGCGCGGGCTCGAGCTCCTCGCCCTGGCCCAGGTCGGCGGTGAAGGTCACCACCTCGCAGTGATAGTGGTCGCGCAGCCACTGCAGGATGACGGAGGTATCCAGCCCGCCGGAGTAGGCCAGGACGACCTTTTTGATCTCGCTCATGAAATGCACTCTCGGATTGACGAATTTCGGGATCCTGATGCGCAGCAATGATCGACGCGCCGGCGGGGAGAATCAAGGCGTCCGGCGCCGGCCCTGATACACTGGCGCCATGGAGACGCTGACACTGACCCGACCCGACGACTGGCACCTTCACCTGCGCGACGGCGCGGTGCTCGAGGATGTCGTGCACTGGAGCGCGGCCCGTTTCGGCCGGGCGATCATCATGCCCAACCTCGTCCCGCCGGTGACCACCACCGAAATGGCCGCCGCCTACCGGGACCGGATCCTCGCCGCACGGCCCGCGGGCAGCGCGTTCGAGCCGCTGATGACGCTCTATCTCACCGACAACACCCCCGCCACCGAGATCGAGCGCGCCGCCGCCAGCGGCATCGTCCATGCGGTCAAACTCTACCCGGCCGGTGCGACCACCAACGCCGACTCGGGCGTGACGGATATCACGCGCTGCAGCGACGCCCTCGATGCCATGGCCGAGCAGGGACTCGGGCTGTGTATCCACGGCGAGGTCACCCACGGGCAGACCGATATCTTTGACCGCGAGAAGGTGTTTTTGCACGAGCGACTGGCACCGCTGCTCGAACGCCACCCACGGCTGAGGGTGGTCCTCGAGCATCTGACCACCGCCGAGGCGGTGGCCTTTGTCCGCCAGGGGCCGGCGCGGCTGGGGGCGACCATCACCCCGCAGCATCTGCTGATGAACCGCAACGCGCTACTCGCCGGCGGCATCCGGCCGCACCACTACTGCCTGCCCATTCTCAAGCGCGAAGCGGACCGCGAGGCCCTGCTCGAGGCCGCCACCTCGGGCCATCCAAGGTTTTTCCTGGGCACCGACAGTGCCCCGCATGCCCGCCACGCCAAAGAAAACGCCTGCGGCTGCGCCGGCATTTTCACCGCGCCACTGGCGCTGGAACTCTACGCCGAGGCCTTCGCCGCCGCCGGGGCCCTGGATCGACTCGAAGGCTTTGCCAGCCACTTCGGGGCCGACTTCTACGGGCTGCCGCGCAACCGCGACACGGTCACCCTGGCAGCAGAAAACCGCGACATCCCCGACCGCCTGCCCTACGGCGATGACACCGTCGTGCCATTGCGCGCCGGCGAGACGGTCGGCTGGCAGCTCGTCGACAGCCACCCCGACAAGGCGCGCGCGTCGTGACCCATCGCATGATCAAGGATCGGTTCCGCGGCTTTCTGCCCGTGGTGGTGGATATCGAGACCGGTGGCGTCAACGCCGCCACCGACGCGATGCTGCAGATCGCCGCCACCCTGGTCCATATGGAAGCGGATGGCACACTCTATCGCGGCGAGACCCATACCCATCATGTCCAGCCCTTCGAGGGCGCCAACCTCGACCCTAAATCGCTGGAGTTCAATGGCATCGACCCGGATCATCCGCTGCGCATGGCCATCCCCGAGGACGAGGCCCTGCGGCAGATCTTCGCACCCATTCGCGAGCAGATCCGCGCGACCGGCTGCAACCGGGCGGTGCTGGTGGGTCACAATGCGTGGTTCGACCTGGGCTTTCTCAACGCCGCGGTCAATCGCTGCGCGATCAAGCGCAATCCCTTCCACCCGTTTTCGTGCTTTGACACCGCGACGCTCTCGGGCCTGGCCTTTGGCCAGACCGTCCTGGCCCGCGGCATCGCCGCGGCGGGCATCGAATGGGATGCCCGCGAGGCGCACTCGGCCATCTATGATGCCGAGAAGACCGCCGAGCTTTTCTGCAACATCGTCAACCGCTGGGATGCCGCCAACGGTTTTCCCGAATACGCCGGCCGCTAAGGGCAGCGGCCGGCCCGGTCAGGCGCTGCCACCGGCGGCGCTTTGCACCGCCTGCTGCAGCTCGCCGTTTTCGTACATCTCGAGGATGATGTCGCACCCCCCCAGAAGCTCGCCGCCGACATAAAGCTGTGGGATGGTCGGCCAGTTGCCGTATTCCTTGATGCCCTGACGGATGTCCTCGTCCTCGAGCACGTTGACGTACGCAAACTCGACCCCGCAGCCGGCGAGTGCCTGGGCGGCCCGCATCGAAAAACCACACTGCGGAAACTGCGGCGAGCCTTTCATGTAGAGGATGACCGGGTTGCCCTCGACCTGTTGACGGATCGTCTCCTGCGTATCGCTCATCTTGGCTCCTCGAATGAATGTGTACCGTCAGTGTACGGATTGCAGAGAAAACAGGCGAGGGGCAAAACCGGCTTCGATGCGTTACCATCCGCGCCCATGGAAAACAATCATCTCTCTGACGTTCGCTTTGAGTCCCTTGGACTTCATGAATCCCTTCTCACCGGCCTGCAGGAAGCCGGCTTCGAGCACTGCACCCCGATTCAGGCCGGCGCGCTGCCCATCGCCCTCGAGGGCCGGGACGTGGCCGGGCAGGCGCAGACCGGCACGGGCAAGTCCGCTGCCTTTCTGCTGGCCTGTATGCACCACCTGATGACCCACCCGGTGGCCGCCGACAAGACCGGCCCCTGGGCCATCGTCCTGGCACCGACCCGCGAGCTGGCGTTGCAGATCCACAAGGATGCCGAACGCCTTGGCGATTTCACCGGCATGGACTTCGCCTGCATCTATGGCGGCACCGGCTACGAAAGCCAGCGCAAGGCACTGGAGCGGGGCACCGATATCCTCATCGGCACCCCCGGGCGGATCATCGACTTCTACAAGCAGCGGGTGTTCAGCCTCGAGAACATCGAGGTGTGCATCCTCGATGAGGCCGACCGCATGTTCGACATGGGCTTTATCGCTGACATCCGCTATCTGCTCCGGCGGATGCCGCCGCCGGAGAAGCGGCTCAATATGCTGTTCTCGGCCACGCTCTCGGAGCGGGTCCGGGAGCTCGCCTACGAGCACATGAACGAGCCCGAATCGGTCAAGATCGAGTCCGAGACCATCACCGCCGACCGGGTCAACCAGCAGCTCTATCATGTCGAGAACAACCAGAAAATCGGCCTGCTGCTGGGTGTTCTGCGCCAGCAGGAACCCACCCGGACGCTGATCTTTGTCAACACCAAACGCGATGCGGACAAGGTCACCGGCTATCTTCTGGGCAATGACATCAAGGCCGCGGTGATCTCGGGGGATATCCCGCAGAACAAGCGCGAACAGCTCCTTGGCAAGTTCCAGCGCGGCGATCTGCCGATCCTGGTGGCCACCGACGTGGCCGCCCGGGGACTGCATATCCCCGATGTCAGCCATGTCATCAACTACGACCTGCCTCAGGATGCCGAGGACTATGTCCACCGCATCGGCCGCACGGCAAGGGCCGGGGCCACGGGTGAGGCGATCAGCTTTGCCTGCGAGAGCTATGTCTATTCATTGCCCGACATCGAGGCCTACATCGAGCAGAAGATCCCCGCCGAGATGGCGCCACCGGCGTTGATCGCCGAGGACATCAAACCGGCGGCACGCACCGACAGCCGCCGGAGCGGGGGGAATGCCCGGGGCGGCAACAGCCGAAGCGGCGGCGGCCGCAGCGGGGGCAACCGCAGTCGCGGCAACGGCGGGGCCCGGCGCTCGGCCGGTCCGACCCGATCGGATGCCGATAAGGCGGGTGGCAACAACGACAAGACCCCGGCGCCCCAGGATCAGTCGTAGTCAAAGGCATAGAAAAGATCCAGGGCACTCTCGGCGCCGCTGATCGCCTCGAGATAGAGCTGCTCGGTGAGGTAGTAGCGCAGGCTGAGGGTGTTCTGGGGCGTAAAGACCCCGACCCCGTAGCGGATCAACAGGTTGGGCGCCAGATAACCACTGACCGCGACCTGCGCTGTCTCGCCCTGACCGGTGGCCTGCAACCGGAAATCGCTGATGCCGATTTCCTCGGCGAGGGCCCCACCGATCTGACCGCCGCCGAAAACCCCCAGCGAGACCGCCGCCTGACTGATCAGTGCGGTCTCATCGGGGGTCCCGCTGCCGGGGGGCGCGCCGGTCATCAGGTAGGCCAGTATCCGGGACTGCTCCATTGGCGGACGCGAGAAAAGCGTCAGCACCGGGTCATCGGCCGGCCCGGTCACCCGTAACCCGGCCAGCCGCCGGGGCGAGGCGCGCACCGCCTCGATATCCAGTCGCGGGCGGCGCGGCGAGCCGGCAAAAATCAACCGCCCGCGGCGCACCTCAAGACGCTGGCCGTAGGCCTCGAGATGTGCCGAGACCAGCCGGACCACCCCGTCGGCCCGGGGTTCATCGAGCCCCTGCTGACGCAGCCGCAGGCGCCCGGCGAGTTCTCCCGTCAGCCCCCGCCCCCGAAAACGCAGCCCCTCTCCCAGATTGAGGCGAACATCCGTGCTCAGCGCCAGGGGCAAGCCCCCATCCGGCTCCGGTCGGCTCGGCGCCGGCTGGTCAACGCGTACGGCATCGGCCGAGACCCGGACGGCATCGCTGGCGCTGCTCGGCAGCGACACCGCCCCGCCCTGCACATCCACCACGCCATCCAGACGGGCTTCACCGGAGGCCAGGGTCACGGTCAGATCCGGGGCGAGCGTCACGCTCGCCGTCGGACCGGTGTCAATGGCCAGATCCTCTCCGCTCAGACGAAGCCGGCCGCCCAGCGCCTGCCCCCGACGCTGCAGGCGACCCGAGAGCACGGCTTCGCCATCGCCGGCCCGGAATCCGCCGGCGATCTCGGCACGCGGGCCATCGATGCTCAGTCGCAATCGAAAATCGCGAAGCGGTCGGGCCAGTGCCCGGGGCAGAAGCAATCCGTCGGCCCAGGTCACATCACCGGCAAACCGTGGCCGGGAGAGGTTGCCGGAGACCCTGCCCGCCACCTTGATGCGCCCCTGCGACCGCCGCAGGCCGGGCAGTGCACCGGCCAGGGGGGCCGCCGGCAGGCCATCCAGCCAGACCTCGCCCTGCAACGGGCGCGGCGACTGGGTGGGGTCAACACGCAGGGCAAAGCCCCCGCGGCCAAGATCCGGCGAGGCCATGCCAAAGCGCAGATCCACCTGCTGCGGCCTGAGATCGGCGTCAATAACGGCACGCTGGTATTCGAGCGCCAGCGGCTCTTCGGTATCCATCGGCAGCACCACCTGTGATGCGCGACTGACCAACGTCAGCCGTGCCCGGGGCGGTTGGCCGCTGCGCCAGTCAACCCGGCCCGTGCCACTGACCCGGCCGGGGAGCCGGACGCCGTCGGGCAGCCACGATTGAAGCGCGGCCAGCGGCAGCGTGGGCAGATCAAGGCGCAGGGTGGCCGATCGGGGGCGGGCCTGCAGGGCGCTGGTGGTCAATTGCAGGCGCAGCGGTTGCTCACCCAGCGACTCATCCCGCCAACGGATACCGTCGATGGCCAGTTGAAAACGGCCACGCTCGCTCAACGGCCAGCGGCCGTCGGCATCCAGCACCGCAGCACGAAACACCCCCGCCCCGGCATCAATGACAAGCCCCCGGCCGGTGACACCGTCGATGCAAAGCGTCCATTGCCGCAGGCAAGCGGGTTGCCAGTCGACCCGAAGCCGCGCCAGCCCGACCCGGCCCCAGCGCTCGTCCCAGCTCAGATCCCGCAGGGTGATGCCCGACCACAGGGTGCCGCTTGCGACCTGAGCCTCCAGACGGGGTTCTGCCTCGGTAAGGCGATCCAGCAGCCACTGAGCCCCGGCGGTGGTGCTCAACACCCAGGCCGTGGCCCATGCCAGGGCGATCAAAGTGGCCACCAGTACGGTTCGTAGCGATGGCATCAGAAAGGCGGCCCCAGCGACAGATGCAGGCGAAAGGGCGGCTGGTCACGACTCACGCCCCAGGCAAAATCCAGTCGCAGCGGCCCCACCGGAGACTGCCAACGCACCCCCACCCCGGTGCCCACCTCGGCATCCACCGCATCGAGATGATCAAAGGCGTTGCCGCCATCGACAAAAACCGCTGCCCGCCAGTCCTCGGCGACGGCATAGCTGTATTCGGCGCTGCCGGTTGCCAGATACCGCCCCCCGGTCACCTCGCCATCGGCACCGATGGGGCCCAGACTGCGGTAGGCAAAACCGCGCACGCTCTGGTCCCCCCCGGCGAAGAATCGCAGCGAGGTAGGGGTGCGGGCGAATGCATTGGTGGCAATGGCCCCCAGGTCCGCCCGCAGCTGAAAGCGGTGCCGGGTGCCGAGGCTGCGCAGCCAGTTGTTGGCCAGTCGCAGCCGGGCGATATCGACATCCGAGCCCAGGTCCCGGGCGCTGGCCTCGATGGCATAGCGCTGCGCATCGCCGCGATAGGGATCCACTCCGCCCCGCGAGCGGGTTCGCGAGAAACTGATCCCGGGCATCAGAAGCCGGCTGCGGCCGCGGTCTTCGCCGCTGCGGAAGCGCTCCTCGAGCAGGCGCAGCGACTGGGTACGCACCCAGCCCGAGCGAAATGACTGCCGCCGGCTCAGCCCCAGGGTGTAGCGTTCGCTGCGAGAGTCCTCGATATCCTCGTTCTCCCAGCCGGCGGTCACCGCCAGATGATCGTTGAGCGGATCACCCAGGGGGATTTCGTAGCGCGCATCCAGTCGCTGCCGCACCGGTGAGAGGCGCAGACCGCTCTCCAGCCGGTGGCCGCGGTTGTTGATGTAATGCCGGGTAAAGCCCAGTTGGCCCCGGGGGCCTTCGTCGGTGGAAAAGCCGATCCCGGTGGTCACGGTGTTTCGCGGCCGGGTCGTGAGGGTGACCGCCAGCGGGATCCGGCGGCCTTGAGGGTTGTCACGCAGGACATCCACCGTGGCATCGGCAAAATAACCACTATCGAGCAAGCGACGGCTGAGCTCGGCGATGCGATCGGCGTGATAGGGCGCACCGGCTTTGAACGGTACCAGCCGCTGCAAGAACCCGTCGCGCAGGGGCGCATCCGAAAACCGCACCGCCCCCAGGCGATAACGTGGCCCGCTGTCCATTGTGATACGGGCGTCGGCCCAGCCCTGTGCGGCGTTGACCGCCAGCCGGGCGGTGGTGAAGCGATGATCAAGATAGCCGCGCTGCCGGGCCAGATTGCGCAATGCCCGCTTGCTGCGCTCGTAGTCGCGGTGATTGACCCCCTGGTCGGGACGGATCGGCAGCGCCTCGAGCAGTTGCCGAAATGCCGGATCATCCCGCCCGGGGCCAGTCAGCTCGACATCCACCCGTCGCCAGCTCAGCCGCGGACCGGGGGTGACCCGCACCACCAGCGCCCAGTCACCACGCACCGGGGTGATGCGGATGTCGGCGTCGGCCTCATAATAGCCCAGCGCCTCGAGGGCCTGCCGGACCTGGTTGCGGACCTGATCGCGATAAAAGCGCACCGCCAGCCGCGATGTCAGCTCGACCCGGGTGTCGATGTGGGCGCGGATGTTATCGGCAAGAAAATCCGGCGCCCCTTCCACCGTCAAGCGCACCGCGGCGGTTGCCGGCGCGACGATCAGCAGCACCAGCACCCCGGCGGTCAGCCATTGCCAGCGCCCCCACCGGCGGCGGGCTGCGGTTGACCGGGTCAAAGCCGTGGCGTCGGCCCTCCGGCGCGCTCATGCTCGGCCTGACAGTCGATGCATCGACTGGCGGTGGGATAGGCCTCGAGCCGGGCATAGGGGATGGGCCCGCCACAATCGGCACAGACACCGTAGCGGCCGTCGTGCCAGGCGCGCAGCGCCGCCTCGGTGGCTCGCAGTGCACCGATATGGCGGTCGATGTCGGCGTATTCCAGATCGGCGAGCAGATCGACCACCGCCTCATCCCCCGGATCCCGCACCCGGTCGGCGATGTCCTCGGCGCGGTGGATATCGGCGGCGAGCACCTCGCCACGCAGCGTCTCGCGCAGGGTGGCGCGCTGCGCTTCCAGCGTCTGTCGCAGTCTGTCACGCTGCGCGGCATCCAGATGGCTTTCCATGGCAATCTCCTTGTCGGTTGTCTGCGTTGCAGACTCAGACCCATGACAGGGCCATGATATCCTCGCCGCCATGACAGAACAGGATGGCAGCGGCGAAGAACATCGGCTCCGGCTGCGGCATCTGCGCCTGGCGGATTACGCCGATGTCCGACACATCATGGATCAGGTCTATCCGGATCTGGGCGGGGCGTGGACGCGCAAACAGTTCGCCGCCCAGATCAATCGCTTTGCCGAGGGCCAGATCTGCATCGAGGACAACGGCCGGGTGGTGGCCGGCGCCATCTCGATGGTCGTTGACTATGACCGCTTCGGTGACCGGCACAAATACAACGAAATCACCGGCAACGGCTATCTGACCAACCACGACCCCAACGGCGACGTGCTCTACGGCGTGGATATCTTCGTCGATCCCGAATACCGCGGCATGCGCCTTGGCCGGCGGCTTTACGACGCCCGCAAAGAGCTCTGCCGCAGCCTCAATCTGCGGGCCATCGTCGCCGGCGGCCGCATGCCCGGCTATCGCGAGCACGCCGCCGAGATGAAGCCCGAAGAGTACATCGACCTGGTCAAGCGCCGCGAGCTCTACGACCCGATCCTCTCGTTTCAGCTCGCCAACGACTTTCACGTCCGCCGGGTGATTACCGCCTATCTGCCTGAGGATCAGCAATCCCGGGCCTACGCCACGCTGCTGCAGTGGGACAACATCTTCTACGAAAGCGAGCGCACGCCGCTGATCGGTGGGCGCAAGTCCATGGTGCGGGTCGGCACGGTGCAGTGGCAGATGCGGCGGGTCACCAACTTCGAGGACCTGATGACCAACATCGAGTTCTTCGTCGACGCCATGGCCGGCTATAACTGCGATTTCATCCTCTTCCCGGAGCTTTTCAATGCGCCACTGCTCGCGCAGTTCAACCAGGAGGATCCCGCCGAGGCCATGCGGGGGCTGGCCCAGTACACCGGCGAAATCACCGATGCCATGAGCCGCATGGCCGTGTCCTACAACATCAACATCATCGCCGGCTCGATGCCGGTCTACGATGACAACGCGCTCTACAACGTGGCCTATCTCTGCCGCCGGGACGGCACCATCGACAACCACTACAAGCTCCACGCCACCCCGGACGAGCGTTTCTACTGGGGGGTCCAGGGGGGTGACGCGCTCAAGGCCTTCGACACCGATGTGGGCAAGATCGGCATCCTGGTCTGCTATGACGTGGAATTTCCCGAGGCCTGCCGGTTGCTGGCCGACCAGGGCATGCAGATCCTGTTCGTGCCGTTCTGGACCGATACCAAAAACGCCTATCTCCGGGTCCGGCGCTGTGCCCAGGCCCGGGCCATCGAAAACGAATGCTATGTCGCCATCACCGGCAGCGTGGGCAACCTGCCACGGGTGGAGAACATCGAAATCCAGTATGCCCAGGCGGCGGTGTTCTCACCCTCGGATTTCGCCTTTCCCCACGATGGGATCGTCAGCGAATCCACACCCAACACCGAGATGACCCTGGTGGTGGATCTGGACATGGACAAGCTCAAGCAGCTGCGCGCCGAAGGGTCGGTCCAGAACGCCAAGGATCGACGCCTGGACCTCTACCGCGTCCACTGGCTGGAGGACTGACCCCGCCGGCCGGCGGTATCCCCCGGGGCTAGAACTTCTGCTGCGCCAGCCAGGGCTGCATTCGGGCGAACGCCGCTTCGATATTTTCCATCGAGTTGGAAAAGCTGATGCGGATCGCATTGCCACAGGTATCCCCAAAGGCATCGCCCGGGATCACACAGACACCGGTCTCGGCGAGCATGCGCAGCGACAGATCGGTGGCATCGGTGCGCGGCGGCAGCGAGGGGAAGATATAAAAGGCCCCCTGGGGGACATAACCGGTCAGATGCGGGGTCTCGCTGACCAGCTCCACCACCCGGTCGCGGCGCCGCCGGTACTCGGCATTCATCTCATCGACACAGGCCATGTCCCCCTGCAGCGCGGCCACGCCGGCCCACTGCGCCGGGGTACTCGCCACCGTGGTGGTGAACATGTGATAGCGCCGCAGTTTCTTGATCGCCCCCTGGCTGGAGATCATCCAGCCGATCCGGAACCCGGCCATGCTGAAGGTCTTGGAAAAACTCGAGATGGACATCACATGGTCGAGATCCGAGGTGCAGTTGATCACGCTGGGAAATTCCATGCCCTCTTCGAGCAGGATGTGGTCGTAGACCTCGTCGGCAAAGACATACACCCCGCGATAGGCCGCCTCCTGGACGATCGCCTCGATGGTCTCGCGCGGGTAGACGGCCCCGCTGGGGTTGCTCGGCGAGTTGAGCACGATGGCAAAGGTGCGCATGCCGATCGCATCGATCACCTCCTGAGGGTCGATCTGGTGGCCGTGCTCGGGCCGCGTGGGGATAAGCTTGACCTCGCCGCCGTTCATGCGAATGAGCGGTGCGTAGAGCAGAAAGGTCGGATCGGTGACGATGAACTGCCGACCCGGCGCGGCCGTGGCGGTGAGCGCCAGATACATGGCCTCGGTGGCACCGGTGGTGATGAGGAAATTGTCCTCGGTGAGCTCGCGGTCATAACGCTTGCTGTAGTAGCGGGCCAGCTCGCTGAGCAGCTCGGGCAGCCCGGCATCCATGGTGTAGCCGGTCAACCCGTCGCGCAGGGCGTCGATATGGGCATCCACGATATGCGGCGGCGTCGGGAAATCCGGCTGACCGATGGACAGATGGATCACGTCGTCCATCCCCGCGGCGGTGTTGATCATCCGCCGGATACCGGGCATGGGAATGGCCTGCAGCGACGGACTGAAAAGCGGTCCCTCGGCCTGATCGCCCTGATCCATTTCCACCGGGTTGACCATGGATTTTCCTCCTGGCTGATACACAAGTCGGATGACAACAGAAAACACGCCGACGCTAGACCGGCAGGCTAACCCGGTCAAGCCCCGCAAAGCCCATGCTGACGCAGTTGACGGCGAGCCCCGGGGGTGTTTAACGTCGCCCCAATTCCGCCCGACCCACTGGAGATCAGGCCATGTCCGCATCCCGGCCGACAATCGTCGTCTTGACGGCACCCGATGAGCCCATTCCCGAAGGGCTCGAGGCGCTGGAAGCCGAGGCCGAGTTGCGGCGCGCCGATGATGCCGCCGGACTGCGCGAGACACTCCCCGGTGCCGAGATCCTGTGTGTCACCGATTTTCGCACCGACGCCCTCGCCGATGCCTGGCCGGCGGCGGATGCCCTTGCCTGGATCCACGCCACCAGCGCCGGCGTTGATGCGCTGATGATCCCCGAAATCCGTGACAGCGCCATCCCGGTGACCAATGCCCGGGGGATTTTCGATGGCTGCATCGCCGAATACGTCCTTGGCCAGATCATCAGCTTTTGCAAAGACTTTGCCGGCAACTACCGGCTGCAGCAGCACCGGCAGTGGCAGCATCGCGAGACCGAACCGGTCGCAGGCCGCAGCGTGCTGGTCGTCGGCGCCGGGTCCATCGGCCGGCGGATCGCCCGCACCTGCTCGGCGGTCGGCATGGAGGTCGACGGGGTCGGCCGCCGGGCCCGCGACGGGGATGAGGATTTTGGCGCCATCTACGCCCAGGCCGATCTGCTCTCGTTGCTGCCGGATTATGACTTTGTCGTGATCGCCGCGCCGCTTACCGCCGACACCGAGGGGCTTTTCGGAGCCGCCGAGTTCAAGGCCATGCCGCCCGGCGCACGGCTGATCAACATCGGCCGCGGGCCGATTGTCAAAACCGATGAACTGGTCGCCGCGCTGCAGGACGGCGAGATTGATGGCGCAGCACTGGATGTCTTCGAGCAAGAGCCCCTGCCGGCCGACCATCCCCTCTGGGGGCTGCCCAATGTCGCCATCTCGGCCCACATGGCGGGCGATTTCATTGGCTGGAAGCGGGCGCTTTCCGAGCAGTTCATCGACAACTTCCGGCGCTGGCAGGCCGGCGAAGCCCTGAATAACCCGGTCGACAAGCAAAGCGGCTTTTCGGCCGCCGGGCGCTAGGCCGTGCCACCGACAGAAACCACACGAGGCGCTTCATGATCGAATCTCCCCTCCTCCCCACCCTCGGCGGCTATATCAACGGTCAATGGGTGATGGCCGACAGCGGCAAGACCCTCGCGGTCACCAATCCGGTGGACAATGGCCATCTGGCAGACGTCGCCTCGATGGATGCGGCCGAGACCGAGCGGGCGATTGCCGCCGCCGAATCGGCCCTGGCCACGCCGGCGGACCGGGAGACGCGGCGCGGCTGGCTGAACGCCATCGCCGAGAGCCTCACCAACCATCGCGAAGAGATCGGGCGCATCCTCTGCGCCGAGCATGGCAAGCCACTGGCCGAGGCCCAGGGCGAGGCGGACTATGCAGCCGGGTTTTTCCGCTACGCCGCCGAGCATATCGATGCCCTCGCCCCCCGGACCCTCGACGAGCAACCGCGGGGGTGTCGCTGGACCGTCCACCACCGGCCCGCCGGCGTGGTCGGGCTGGTCACGCCCTGGAACTTTCCCATCGGCATGATCGCCAAGAAGCTCTCGGCGGCCATCGCCGCGGACTGCGCCAGTGTGATCAAACCCTCGTCCAAGACGCCGCTGACGATGATCGCGCTTTTCACGCTGCTCGAGCGCGAGGTGGGGCTGCCGGCCGGCAAGGCCAATCTGGTCATGGGCAGCGCCGGCCCCATCACCCAGGCGCTTTTCGACGCGCCCGCGGTGCGGGTCATCAGCTTTACCGGCTCGACTGAAGTGGGCCGCGAACTCATCCAGCAATCCGCCCCCGGCATCAAGCGCCTTGCCCTGGAGCTGGGTGGCAACGCCCCGTACATCATCTTTGCCGATGCCGATCTCGACTACGCCGCCGATCAGCTCATCGGCAACAAGTTTCGCGGCGGCGGGCAGACCTGCGTTTGCGCCAATCGCATCTTCGTCCACCAATCCGTTGCCGCGGCCTTCGCCGACAAACTGGCCGACCGGGTCCAATCGCTGACCGTCGGCGATGGCATGGACCCGAACACCAAACTGGGGCCGTTGATCGACGAAAAGGCCGTGGCCAAGGTAGCGCGGCACGTCGAGGATGCCCTCGACAAGGGCGCCGAGAAGATCTACCAGGGCGATGCCGCAGGGCTGCCCGGCACCTTCTACCCGCCCACCGTGCTGCTGGGCGTGCCATCCCATGCCGCCTGCTATCGCGAAGAGACCTTCGGCCCGCTGGTGCCCATCATCACCTTCACCGATGATGACCAGGTCGTGGCGCTGGCCAATGACACGGATTTTGGTCTGGCCTGCTATGTCTTTACCGGCGATGAGACGCGCGGCCAGCAGATCATCAGCCGCCTGCACTTTGGCCACGCCGCTCTGAATACCGGCTCGGGCCCCACCCCCGAGGCACCGTTTGGGGGCATGAAGCAGTCCGGCTATGGCCGTGAGGGCGGCCTGGAGGGGTTGTTCGAGTTCACCGAAGCACAGACCGTGCCGGTGGGTTAGTCATGACGAATGCGAACGGCAAGCGAACCAGCCTGGCTTAGATCCAACCACGCTGAGGTCTGTCGGTCGCGGAGTGCTGGCGATGTCTGTTATCAGCGGTCCCTGAACGCGGTCTCTTTGACTTTGACGACCGGCTCAGTCAGATAATCCAAGACCGTCCGCTTGCCGCTTAGAATGCTCACGTCAGCCACCATTCCCGGCATCACGGTGAGCGGCTGGCCACTGCCGTCCAGAAGTTGCCCATCGGTGCGGATCTCAACTGGATAATAGACTTCTCCAGTTTGCGGTTCTTCGATGGCATCGGCGCCGATGACCTCGACCTGCCCCTGCAGGGAGCCATACCGGGCAAAATCATAGGCAGTGAGCATGACTCTGACAGCCTGGCCGGGATAAATGAAACCAATATCCTGGGGACGAATTTTCGCCTCAACGAGCAGGGATTCATTATCCGGGACGATTTCGATCAGCTCATCACCCGATCGTGCGACACCCCCGATCGTCGAGAAATGGACTCGATTGACGGTGCCATCGACTGGTGAGCGAATGTTCGTGCGTTCTACCTGGCCGGCTCGGGCAGGCATCATTTCGGTTATCTCACCGATCTCAGCGGCCACACGGCTTAGTTCGTTTAATGACTCCGTCTTGAAGGCCGATAGTGTCGCGCGCCGCTGATCGGCGATCTCTTCGATCGCCGATCGTAATCTCTTAATCCCACTCTCTGCCCGTTCAAGCTGCTCCTGCGCTTCGGCCAACCGACGCTGTGACTCCAGCAGCTCGAGGTCTGACGCCAGGTCACGTTCGACCAGTGGTTGCAGAATATCAATCTCGGACCGCAATAGCTCAAGACTGCGCTCGGCCGTCGACCTGGACGAAATTTCTTCCTCAAGCTCCTGTTTCCTCTGGAATTTCTTCCTTTCAAGCGCCTGTAACTCAGCTTCTAGTTTGGCCTGTCTTGAATTGTACAAGTCGAGCTGCATCCCAACCGTTGCAGATGCAGCCTGACGATGGCGTTCTCTAAACTCGGGAGCGCGCTCGTCGACCTCTGCCTGCAATCGCTCTCGTTGAATCTCGAGCGTCAGCAACCTTTGCTGGCTTTGCTGGTAACTGCCTTCAAACAGATTACCACCAAGGACCATGACGACCTCGTTCTTGGAAACCTTGTCACCGCGCGATACGTTAATTCTTTCAATGACACCGCCTTCCAACGACTGAAGAACTTGTAAGCTCCCAGATGGCACAACTTTGCCCTGGGCACGGGTGACCTCATCAATTTCCGTTAAACCCGCCCACACGAGTGCTGTTAAGAGCAAAAACACGATGACCCCGAGAAGCAGGCTACTGGAGCTCCGCTCGAGAATCCGTGG
>CAJXSH010000025.1 GCA_913061005.1 uncultured Ectothiorhodospiraceae bacterium
ACCCCCGCCAACGCGCCAAGCGCAAGTGCCCACCAGATCGCACGATTGTTAAAAAGCGATGCCATCGTCTGCTCCGTCGCGGTTCCGGGCGTCTCGGCGCGTGACATGATCAGCGCCGATGACGCCAATCAATCCAATAGCTCGGTCTGCAGGATCGTTTTCGGCCCAACGGCAAGGCCCGCTCACTCCCCCGCCGTTGCCAGATAACGATCTAGCGCGCCGGGGCACAGGCCATGCCCCATAGCCCCCGCTGCGCGGCGCGGGCTTTTTGCTCGAGTTTGAGGTACTGCGCCTTGCGATCGGCCGGATAGGCCCGGGGCACCCAGCCCCAGCCCTGCTCGATGTAGGTGGCATTGAGATCGGCGTCGCGCTCATCCAGGTGGTGGATATAGACGAGCAAGCGACCATCGCCGGTACGCCGGTCCCGGCTGTCCCACTCCACCCACACCCGTCGGCCCTGCAGGAGCCGATGGGCGATGTCAGCGACGTAGCCCGCGGCGCATTCCGCCTCGCCCCGGCCCGGGGCGTCCACGCCCAGTAAGTTGGCGCGGTATTCGACACGGGGTCGCTGTGGCGCGTCGGGAAATCGCAGCACCAGTGTGTCGCCGTCCACCACGCGGGTGACCACCGCCACCTGGGGCTCAAAGACAAGCGCGTGGGCCGATGACACCCCGGCTGATAACAAAAGAGCGACGCCAATCCACCACCAACGCAACAACCCGCGCATTAATCACATCCCAGCTCGGTGGCAAGCGATATCAAATCATCGGCGATGAAATCCGGCGTGGGCACCTCTGCGACGTCGATCACCGCATTGCCCGGTCGCCGGACAAACGCCCCCTGGCAGCCCAGGGCCTGGGCACCAATGGTATCCCAGACGTGGCAGGCCACCAGACACAAATCGCCGGTGCCCACCCCCAGCCGCTGGGCGACCTGCTGATAACACGCCGGAGCCGGCTTGAACGCCCCCACCGCATCGACGCTGAAATGATCCTCAAAATAATCAGCGACCCCTGCACCGTCCAGCGGCGAAGGTCCGGCCGAAGGCGGCGAGTTGGTCAGTGTCACCAGGCGGAAACCCGCCTCGCGCAGACGCCTCAGACCCGGGGCCACATCCGGGTGGGCGGGCATGCGGCGGATCGCCTCGCCAAGGGACCGGGTATGGGCATCGGTTATCTCGACACCCGCCACCGCACCGCGCATACGCAAAACGGCGGCGGCCAGTTCATTGAACGGCCGGTAATAACCAGCAACAGTGAGGGTCTGCGAGTAGAGAATGAGCTCGGCAAACCAGTCGCGCAGGGCCCGCGGTTCGCCGAACAACTCGTTGAAAAACGGCTCGAGCACGCGCAGGTCGAGCAGCGTTTCATTGACATCAAAAACAAGGACCGGGGCGGGTCTGGGCGACATCACATCAACTCGACACAGCAACCGCCACACCATCGGCCACTTGGGCACCCGAGACAAGGGCCGACTCGACACTGGCCATGCGCGCATCGGTTGCGACGTAGTCCCCGCAAAAGGCCACCCGGGCCTCGGGGCAGACAGCAAGGGCGGCGGGCAGCGGTTCGCCTTCGGCAAAGGCGTTGCCCCAGCGGTGCATCAGCGGGCCGAATGCACAGTCGCCCGCATCGAGCGTTGGCAGGCCTGACATCGCGGCGACGGCGGCGAGCAGATCGTCGATGATCTCGCCCTCGCGATCGGCGCTTGATGAGGCATCCCCCACCCGGGCCGCGCTCGAGGAGGCACCATAGACCCCGGCATTACTGCGGGCGTACTCCGCGGTGGAGTGCAGCACCACCGCGCAGCTCTGCCCCTCAAGGGGCTGGATGGATACCTTGGCAAGCGTGGGGTGCCCCTCGATCAGCCCGTCCTCAAAGCCCAGCGCCCGCCAGGGTTCGGCGGCTTGACCGGTCAAGTGGCAAAACACCGTTAAAACCGGCGCCGCCCCCTGGCCGGCGATCACCGTGAGCGCCTCGTCCAGACGTGCATCCGAGAGCCCGGCGGCGGCCTGGACCAGCGGCGGTTGGCCGCCAAAGGTTTTCGACCACCGTGGATGGGCTATACCGCTGCCGGCGACCACCAGCCAGTCGGCGCTGCCGATGGCCTCGCCCTGCTTGTCGGTGAGATGCCATCGGCTGCCTGGCTCCGGCGCGCGGTGGAGCCCGCGGACCATTTCGGTATAGCGGGGCTGGATGGCGTCAATCGGCTGGCCCTCGGCGTCCTGTAACAGCCCCTGCGCCAGGTTGGCCATCTCGCCATCCGCACCGCGGATCAACGCGACCCCATCCGGCACGGGGCGATCCCGGCACTCGCCCGAGGCCGCATCGATGACCACCCGCGCGGCGGTATACGGTTCGACCGCCTCGCCCAACGCATCGATCAGCGCCCGGCCCGCGGCGGTGGTGATATCGGCATAGGGCGCGCCGTGGTTGACCCGAAACTCCGGCACGGCCCGCGTCCGGCGGGTCGCCGCCCGGCCGCCGGGGCCGCGGCCAATCTCGTAGAGCGCGATGGCTTCGACCTGATCGGGCATGGCCTGCGCCAGATGCCGGGCGGCCGAGGTGCCGGCGAGACCGGCGCCGATCACCGCAATGCGAAGGCCATCCGTTGCCTGGGTCTGCCGAGTGGGTGCTGTCATTCAAACCTCTGGGTTGGTTCAGCCGCGGCCGCGGTAAGGGGCAACGCCCTGGTCAGGAATCCAGACATCTGCCGGTGGCTCGCCGGTCTGGTAGAACACATCGATGGGGATGCCGCCGCGCGGATACCAATAGCCGCCGATGCGCAGCCAGCGCGGCTCGAGCAGCTCTACCAGCCGCCGCGCCACGGTCATGGTGCAGTCCTCGTGAAAGGCCCCGTGGTTGCGGAACGAGAACAGGAAAAGCTTGAGTGACTTGCTCTCCACCAGCCATTCGCCCGGGACATAGTCGATGACAAGCTGGGCAAAATCGGGCTGTCCGGTCATCGGGCAGATCGAGGTGAACTCCGGCGCGGTAAAGCGCGCCACATAACCAAAGCCGGCCTGCGGGTTGGGCACACGCTCGAGGGTGGCCTCCTCGGGCGAGGCGGGCAGATCAGTGGCCTGGCCCAACTGCGTGAGCCCGGCGTGGGTGGTGTCGGTGGTCATGGGTGTCCTTTGTTTTCATCAAAGCAACACGCATCCTACCACCCACAAAAAACGCCGGGACCCGAAGGCCCCGGCGTTGTCACCATCAGAGCCGGTGGTCTAGAAAACGCCCTGGATGTTCTCCCGGGCCTCGTCGTTGAGCCAGCTCATCCACTCGTCTTTGTTGTTCTCGAGATAATGGACGGCCGCCTCATCCAGGGTGGCGTTGTTATCGGCATGCCAGGCAAGGAGGCTATTCATCGCCTCGTTGCTAAAGGACATGTTCTGGATGAAGGCAAACACCTCCGGCTCGCGCTCGGCAAGCTCGGTGGTGACAACATTGAACACCGGCGCCGAGGGATAGCCACTGACACCAACCTCATCGCACTCGGGGTCGATGTTGCATTCGTAAACCGACTCATTGACCGGCCCCAGATCGACACTGACCAGATCGTACTGGCCAAGCGGTGCGGTGGGCCCCCAGTAGTAGCCGAAGTACGGCTCGTCGTTTTCCATTGCCGAGACCAGGGCCGATTTGAGCGTCTCGCCCGAGCCGTGGTTGAACACGTCCATGCCGTGGGCCTCGAAATCGAGCGCCTCGATCAGCGAGTCATTGTTAATCCGGCAACCCCAGCCATCGGGGCAGTTGTGGAAGACACCCCCGACCAGCTCAGGGTTGTCGAGCACGCCCTCGATGGTGGCCAGTTCGGGGTGCTTTTCGACGAGATCGGCGGGCACTAGCCAGTGCTCGGTGCCGCCTTCGCTGAAGGCATCCGAGGCCTTGACCACCTTGCCCTGCTCGGCCAGGTCATAGTACGCCGGCGCGCCGTTGGGCCAGAACTCGGGGACGATATCCGGCTCGTTGTTCTCGGCCAGCGAGGTGATCGCCGTTGTCGTCGCCGACGGCACCACGGTCACATCACAACCGTACCCCTGCGTGAGGATGAACTCGGTGATCGAGGCGATGATGCCGCCGGAGGTCCAGTTCATCTCGCCCACCGAGACTTTGCCGCAATCGGCCTGCGCCGCCATCGGGGCCAGTGCACCGGTGAGCGCCAGTGCGTAGAGGGAACGCTTGTTCATAGATCAACTCCTTTTTCCTTGCGTGAGACCAAACCGTCCTGACACCCATGTCAGCTGGATCCTGACCGGCGAGAGACGGTTGCGCTCGGGTCATACGAAAGGAAAAGAGCCGGATCAGGTATCCAGCTGCGTTTAACTGTAGAACAATTTTTTTGAATAGTACAAATGGCGGCTACCAACGACTCGCTTGGTGGGTGTCACAGAGCCTTAACCAAGTGGTCATGATTGATGCGTAGCGTCGAACTCTCGTTTCTAACCAGGGGCACGTGATGAAATTCCGCAGTCTATCCATCGCGCTGCTCGCCGCCACGGTGGCGACGCCAGCGCTCAGTCAGTCCATCAGTCAGACCGATAACGAGTGGTTCCAGGCCGGACAGGCCCGCATCCAGACCGAGCTAGCGAAGCAGGCCAACACAAACACGGCCAAAAACGTCATCCTGATGATTGCCGATGGCAACGGCGTGGGCACTAACTACGCCACGCGCCTTTTCATGGGCCAGCAGGAAGGCGGTTATGGCGATGACTACGTCCTGCCGTATGAGACCTTCCCCCATCTCGCGCTCTCGAAGGTCTACAACGTCAACGCCCAGACACCGGACAGCGCCGGCACCGGCACGGCCATGATGGGCGGGGTCAAAACCAAAGCCGGCATCATTGGTGTCACAGCCGATGTCGATCGCGGCGACTGTTCGACTCTACCGGGTAACAAGGTCACAGCCATCTCCGAGATCCTCCACGGCATGGGCAAATCCACCGGATTCGTGACCACCGCGCGTGTCACCCACGCCACGCCGGCCTCTACCTACGCTAAGACCGTGGATCGGAATTTCGAGGATGATTCGGAGTTGCCGGCCAATTGCAATACACAGACCGACATTGCCTCGCAGCTGATCAACGCCATGGAATCCGGTCTCATCCAGGTGGCCATGGGCGGCGGTGCCCGTCACTTTGTGCCGGAAGACGAGGAGCTACTGGTCGGTGGCACGGGTCGTCGCACGGACGGGGAGAACCTCATCGACACGGCAACAGACCTGGGCGCTTATCACGCCTACGACAACGCTTCGTTTGCCGATGCACCGACCGACGGCACGCCGTTGCTGGGGCTTTTCGAGTCCTCGCATATGATGTACTCGGCTGATCGATTCGACGAGCCGTCCATTGCCGATATGGCCGAAGCGGCGGTGAAGTCGCTGTCCAACGACGAGGATGGCTTCTTCCTGCAGGTGGAGTCGGGGCGTGTGGACCATGCCAACCATGCCGGCAACCTGGCACGCGTCGTCCGCGATGGTGAGGCGTTTGCCGAGGCTGTGGAGCGAGTCGTCAACATGGTCGATTTGTCAGAGACCCTTGTCATCGTCACCGCCGACCACGAGCACGCCATTGCCTTCAACGGCTACTGCGGCCGCGGCTCCGACATCCTCGGGCTTTGCATGGGCATCGACGGTAATGGTGTTGAGCATACCGACGAACCCAACCTGGGGTCGGACGGCAAGCCTTATACGGTGGCGGGTTATCTCAATGGGCCAGGCTCAGTGCTGATTGAGCAGGAAGACGGCAGCTATTCCGGCAGCCGCCCCGAGGTGACCGAGGCGCAGGCCACGGATGTCGACTACATCCAGCAGGCATTGGTGCCGCGCAGCTCAGAGACCCATGCCGGACCGGATGTGGCGATCTATGCCAATGGCCCCTGGTCGCATCTTATCGACGGCACGATGGAGCAGAACGTGATCTTCCACGTAATGAACCATGCCGTGAACCCGTACTAAGCGGCCAAAAGGCCCGTTAACCAAAGGGCCCGCCGCGCGCGGGCCCTTTCTTTTCAACCCAACTCGGAGGATTCATCATGCAGCGACGCGCGTTCCTGACCGCCGGTCTGGGAGCCATTACGGCAACGGCCTTACCCGGCACCAGCCTCGGCGAGGACGTCATCAAACTGCGTGACCTCTACGCCCGCGATGGCAGTGCGTCGGACCTCGCCCTGTCGCGGGAAGGCCAGCGGATCACCGTCGATGGTTTCATGGCACCGCCGCTCCAGGCAGAGAGCCAGTTTTTTGTGCTAACGCGCATCCCCATGGCGGTTTGCCCGTTCTGCGAGACCGAGGCCGACTGGCCGGCGGACATCCTGGCCGTCTACACCAAACGCATTGTCGACGTGGTGCCGTTCAATCGCCGCATCCAATCCCGCGGTGTGCTGGAGCTCGGCCCCTATCGCGACCCGGACACCGGGTTTTTAAGCATGGTGCGACTCAATGACGCCGTCTACAGCTAGCGTCGAACCGATCAACCGCCTGGCGGTCGAGCAATTGGTCGTCCGCACCGCATCCGGCCGCATGCTAGTGGACATCCCCGCCCTCGATCTCCAGCCCGGCTCATCGCTGGGGATCAGCGGACCCTCTGGTGCTGGCAAGTCCACCCTGCTCTACGCCCTGGCCGGCCTGATGCCTGCCAGCGACGGTCGTATTCAGTGGGGTACAACGGATCTCGCCCAGCTCAAAGAGGCTTCACGCGCTGCTTTTCGGGCGCAGCACATGGGATTGATATTCCAGGATTTTCTGCTTTTTGAAGAGCTCGACGCCCTGGCCAACGCTGCGTTGCCCGGGCAGTTCCGTCAGCGCGCTGAGCGTGAGCGGTTACGGGCCAACGCGCGCGACCATCTGCAGCGGCTTGGCATCGACTCCGACGCCCGGCGGGTGGTGAGCTTCTCGGGCGGCGAGCGTCAGCGGGTGGCGGTAGCCCGGGCCCTGGCCGGTGACCCGCCGGTGGTGCTCGCCGATGAACCCACCGCCAGTCTCCATCGCGACGCGGCGGATCACTTGATCGACGATTTGCTGGCCCTGGTCCGCGAGGCACAGCGCACCCTGATCATCGTCAGCCACGACCCACGGGTGCTTTCACGCCTTGACCGGATCATCGAGCTGGCGGATGGCCGACCCACCGACAGCGCCACCGTGGGCACCACGACAAAGGAGGCGCGGTGATGCGCGATCTATGGCTGAGCCTTCCCGCCCTCGCCCAGGATCTAATGGTGCTTGCAGCGCTCCTGGTGCCCATCGTTGCGATCAGTCTTTTGCTCAATCGGCGCTTCGCCGTGCGATCGCTGGTTTCGGCCATGCTCTGGCGCTTTCGCTGGGCCAACCTCACCTTTGTTGCCCTGATTGCCATTGCAGTGGGTATGGGCGCCGGGCTGATCGCTCAGGAGCAGGGCATCCGCCAGGGCACAGCCAGCGCGGCGGACAAGTTCGAGCTCATCATCTCCGCCCCTGGCAGCGAGATGACAATGATGCTCGCCTCGGTTTACTTACAGCCAAGCGACGTCGCTCTGCTCGACGGCGAGGTGTATAACGCAGTCGCCAATCACGAACAGGTTGAGGTCGCCGCCCCGCTGGCCTTCGGCGACAGCTACGAGGGCGCACCCATTATCGGCACCACCCGGGCGTTTGCGGCGTATCTTGGTGACCAACAAATCAGCGGACGCAGTTGGCAGGGCGCATTCGAGGCCATTGCCGGGGCGGCGTCGGGGCTGGCGATCGGGGATCGGTTTCAGCCCTCTCATGGCCGGGGCGATGCGGTCACGGAAATGGCCCACGATGAGGAGTTCACGGTGGTCGGCACCCTGCCCCGCACCGGCACCCCCTGGGACCGGGCCATCCTGGTGCCTGTAGAGGCCGTTTGGATCGTCCATGGGCTCGCCACCGGCCATGCCCCCGAGCGTGCCGGGCAGATCGGCCCGCCCTTTGATGCCGCCTATTTCCCGGGAACGCCCGCCATTATCGTCAAGGCCAAGGAACTATGGGCCAACTACGCGTTGCACTCTGAGTTCAATCGGCAGAACGAGACCATGGCCTTCTTCCCGGCCACGGTGTTGAGCGAGCTCTATCGGGTCATGGGCGATGTCCGGCAGGCCATGTCGGTGATGTCGGTGGTCACCCAGATCCTTGTGGCCGCCAGCGTGTTGCTGGCGCTTTTCATCCTCTCGAGGCTCTTCGCCCGACAGATGGCATTGCTGCGCGCAGTCGGGGCCCCGGGGCGATTTCTTGTAGCCACCGTATGGGGCTACTGCGCAACACTCATTCTAACCGGCACCGGACTGGGTCTGGCTCTGGGTCAAGGCGCCGCCAGTATCCTGTCGGCGGTCATCACCAAGCGCACCGACATCCTGGTCCAGGCGAGCCTGGGATGGACCGAACTGCATCTGGCCGCCGGCTTTGCCAGCGGTGTCTTACTGCTGGCGCTCATCCCGGCCATCGCCGTACTGCGTCAGCCCCTTCTTGAGAATCTACGCGCCTGACGGCGCAGGAGGCGACTGATATGCAGCGCATACAACAATCGACTGGGCTGATGGTTTGGCTCATCGCGACAGTACTAATCATTGGTGGTATCCCGGCCGTGGCGCATGAAGATCACCATGACGAGGCCGAAGCGCACGAGACCACCGAAGACCATGAAGCGCACCACGACCGCGAGGACCATGACGGTCACGATGATCACTTAGCCGTTTCCGAGCATCTGCGTGTGCTGCATGGCTGGACCCGGGCAACCGATCATGATCACACGCGGGTGTTCATGGAAATCGAGAACATTGGCGATGAACCGGTTCGCATCACCGGCGGGCGCAGCAAGATCGGCGAGCGCACCGAGCTGGTGGGCTTTTCGCTGGAAGACGGGGAAGGCCGGTATCAGCCGCTGGACGCGGTGCCGGTCATGCCCGGGCGGGATTTGACCCTCGCACCGCGCGCCCTCGCTCTGAGTGTGGACGGGCTCGATCGGCCACTCGCCGAGGGTGCGAGCTTCCCGCTGGTGCTCACGACCGATCATGGCGATATCGAGATGACTATTGCCGTGGAAGCAGCGGATGCCGAGCAACATTCTCACGCCGGTCATGCCCATTAAGCCGGTCGCCATTGTCATTGCGATGTGGTTGCTGGCGATGGCGCCCGGTGTCGCCGCCAGCAACCCGCTCCTCGCAAACGCCAGCGCCTGGCAAGCCGCCCTCCCCGGCCTGGAGATCCTGACCCCGGCGCCGCAGGTACCAACCGGTCTTGAGTTTGAGGATGCGCGGGGCCAGTCGCTCAACCTGTCGGCTACCGCTGGCCGGCTTCGGCTGGTTAATCTGTGGGCCACCTGGTGTGCCCCTTGCCGCGAAGAAATGCCCGCCCTGGATCGGCTGAGCGCGCGACTCCGCGCCCAGGGATTAAGCGTTCTCGCGATTGCGTCCGGCCCCAACGCAATGGCGGACATCGAGCGGTTCTACGAGCGCGCCGACTTAACGACTCTGGCCATCCATCGGGACCCGGCCAGCCAGTTTGCCGCCACACTCGGCGCGACTGCCCTGCCAAGCACCTTTTTGATCGGGCCCAATGGCCGCGTCCTCGCCCGTCTCATTGGTGATGCGCATTGGGACGCACCGGCGGTTGTGGCCCTGATTCGCAATCAGCTATCCAACGAGTAGCGAGAGGGCTGGGCTTAACCAATCTCCCCAGCGCGTTTTTGCAGATCGGCAAGAATGGCTTCGCCCACCTGGATATGGGTCTGTGCCTGCTGTCGGGCGGCCAGCCGACGGGCGCCGGGCAGGCGGGCCTCGGGCTGGTCGGCGATCATCGCGCACATGGCATCTACCCGGTCGGCGAAGCCGGGGCCGGCCTGGAAAAACGCCGGGTCGATGGCGATGAACAACTGCCCCAGCCGCGGGGCCGGCCCCTCGGCGTCGAATAGCGATGAGGCCTCGTAGGCAAAAGACGAGCCGGTCAACCCGGCGGCGAGGAGCTCGACCATTAAGGCCAGCGCCGCGCCCTTGGCCTCGCCCATGGGCAGGACACTGCCGGCCATCGCGGCATCGGCATCGGTGGTTGGCCGCCCCTCGGCATCTATGGCCCAGCCTTCGGGGATGGGATCACCCCGGCGCTGGGCCATCATGATCTTGCCCCGGGCGACCCGGCTGACCGACAGGTCCACCACCAACGGCGGCTCGTCGCCGCGCGGGGCGGCAAAGGCAATGGGGTCGGTGCCAAAAAGCGGCCGCTTGCCGCCCCACGGGGCGATCGCCGCCGGTGCATTGCCAAAGCCAAGCCCCACCAGCCCCTGTTCGGCAAGCCGCTCGACAAAGTGACCCGCCACCCCGAAGTGGTGGGAGTTGGTAACAGCCACCGCTGCAATCCCGTACCGCTGCGCCTGGGTGATTAAGGGCTGAACCCCGGCATCAAGGGCGGGATAGGCAAACCCGGTCCCGGCATCGACCCTGACCACGCTACCCTTGGTATCCACCGCCGGGGTGGCCTGCCCGGCGACTTTGCCCGCGGCGACCTGATCGGCATAGAACGCCACCCGGGATAGCCCGTGCGAGGCAATCTCATCGCGCTCGGCGGCGATCAGCGCCTCGGCCACCGAGGCGGCGTTCTCCGGCGAGGTGCCGGCCCGCTCGAGGGCGGCCGCGGCAAGGGATCGGGCGGTATCAATGCGAATGGCGGTCAAGGTATTCAGCACGCGTTGTTGCAGATAATCCGGGCATCTTATCGCCCGCGCTATCCCGAGGGCGAGCCAGGCGAGTCACCGACCGGCTCGATCAGGGCAGGGTCATCATTGGCCGGGCGGTTGACCCGGGTATCCACCGGCCAGGCCTTCAGTCTCGCCGGCGCGAGCGCCCGTGCCGCGGCCTTGACCGCATCGCGGGTGTTGCGGCCGGTGTCCAGCCAGGCGCTGTAGCAGGCCGGATCCAGTACCAGCGGCATCCGCGGGTGGATGCTGCGGATCGGTGCGGCCGCCGGCTGGGTGATGATGGCAAAGCTGCCGGCGCTGTGCTCGCGGGGTGGGTCATAGATGCCGGCAAAGAAAAGCGGGCCATCCTCGGCGGTGATAAAGAACGGCTGTTTACCGGACTCGCCCTTTTGCCATTCAAACCACCCACTTGCCGGCACCAGACAGCGGTAGCGGGCAAAGGCATCGCGAAAAAACGGCGAGGTGGCGACTTTCTCGGCCCGGGCATTGATCGGTTGCGGGGCATCCTCTCCGGCCCAGACCGGGCGGTAGCCCCACCCGAGTGTCTCGAATAGGACCTCACCCTCGGGGCCGGCGTGGGCCACCCACTGCGTGGTGCCCGGCGGGATATTAAACGACGGCGTCACCGTTGGCGCCTGCGACGCGCCCACGGCACGGGCCAGCTGCTCACCGGTGGCATTGAGGGCAAATCGACCGCACATCGCCCCAGCATCGACCATCCGGCACGGCGGCCGCAACAATCGCTTGGCTCAGACGGGCTTTGACATCCCGCCCCCTGTCCACCACGGTGGCTGGACTGAGTCACTTTCTCTTTTGGAGACGATCCATGCCCCAGGCCAATGCCTACGCCGCCCAGTCCGAGCAGTCCGGGCTTGCCCCGCACACCATTGAGCGCCGCGAGCTGCGCAGTGACGATGTCGCCGTCGAGATCGACTACTGCGGTGTCTGCCATACCGACATCCACTTTGCGCAGAACGACTGGGGCATGACGCAGTACCCGGTCGTCCCGGGCCACGAGATCATCGGCCGCGTCACGGCGGTCGGCAGCGCGGTCACCGGTTTCAAGCCCGGCGACGTGGTCGGCGTTGGCTGCATGGTCGACGCCTGCCGGCACTGCGACCCCTGCCAGGAAGGCCTCGAGCAGTACTGCCTGGAAGGGCCGACGCTTACCTACAACGGCCAGGACCGGCACGATCACAGCATCACCTTTGGCGGGTACTCCGAATCGATTGTCGTCAGCGACCGATTCGTGGTCAGCATCCCAGAGGGGCTGGACCCGGCGGCGGCCGCGCCGCTGCTCTGCGCCGGGATCACCACCTATTCGCCGCTACGCCACTATGGCGTGAAAGCCGGCGACAAGGTCGGGGTGATCGGTATGGGCGGCCTGGGACATATGGGGATTAAGTTTGCCAAGGCACTGGGGGCCGAGGTGACGGTTTTCACCCGCTCGCCGGAGAAGGTCGACGAAGCCAGGGCCCAGGGCGCCTCGCAGGTCATTGTCTCGACGGACGAAGCGCAGATGGAAGCCGCGGCCGGCTCGTTTGATTTCATGCTCGACACCGTCCCCGTGCAGCACGATCTCAACCCCTATCTGGCGCTGCTGCGGCACGATGGCACGCACATCCTGGTCGGCCTCCTCGAGCCGGTGGAGCCGCCGCTCAACGCCGGTAACCTGGTCTTCGGCCGCCGGGTACTGGCCGGCTCGCTCATCGGTGGCATGCCCGAGACCCAGGAGGTGCTCGATTTCTGTGCGGCGCACGGCATCACCTGCGATGTCGAGATGCTCGATATCCGCAACATCAACGAAGCCTACGAGCGGGTCAAAAAAGGCGATGTAAAGTACCGCTTTGTCATCGATATGGCGACGTTAAAGGGGTAACCCCAATAACTCCCGCCACGCCGGCGTCACCGCCTCGGCAAGCCAATTGTCGATCGCCGGTGGTGCCGGTGGGTTGGAAAGCCAGCGCTCAAGGCGCTGCACCAGGGCGTTTGTGTCACCCGCCGGGTAGCGATAGGCTTCGGGGTATTGCTCGGGGTAGACAAGCGCGTCGGGCACCACCGGGATCGCGCCGGCGCTGACGGCCTCGAGCATGCCAAGGCCCTGGAACTCGTGCAGGGTCGTGCTCACCACAAAGCCGGCCCGCCCCAGGATCGACTCATACTGCCGGCGGTCGACATGGCCGTTGGCGATGATCCGCGAGCCGAGCGTCCCGGTGAGCGCTGCCAGCGCCTCGGGTGGCCGGGCCGGCCGCGGGCCGAGCAGTGCCAGCCGAAACGCCGCCCCCTCGCCGGCCAGTGCCAGCATCGCCCGGGCAAAGCGCTCTGGGGCTTTGTCGTACTCCCAGCGGTGGTTCCAGACAATGAGCTGCCCGTCCCGGCTGCCGTCCGGCGCTGTAGGGATCGGGTCCACCGGTACGGGGATGACCGAGCAGCGGTCGGCCAAACGCGCCTGAATGCCGCTGGGCACGGCATCGGGCATACGCCCGAGCAGTGTGCCGACCCCATCGAGGAAGCTTTGTTTGTTCCAGCCAGAATTAAAAACCAGCCGATCGGCCGCCAGCGCGCCGTAGAGCTGGACGATCTGGGGCTCGACCGATGGGTTTTGATTGGCGCCCACCGGATAGGCGAACTGATTTTCATGGAAGTAATAGACATTGGGGACACAGCAGAGCGCCGGGCAAAGGCCCCGTAACGTTGCAAGATCCACCATCGAGGTGGCCAGCACCCCGTCAATGCCCTCGGCCGCCGCCCCGAGCCGGTCCACCCAGGACAGCGGATTGCCCCGGATCCGCCAGCGGAAATGCCGCCCGGGCAATGTCAGCACCCGCCAGTCGATATCCGGGAATGCCCGCTGCAGCCACGCCACCCAGTACGCATGGCTCTGCGACTGATAGGCGGAGAGCAAAAGCCAGCGCGGCGCGGATGGCCGATGGTCGCGGTGGGTCGACATGGGTGGAGGATATCAGT
>CAJXSH010000026.1 GCA_913061005.1 uncultured Ectothiorhodospiraceae bacterium
AAGGTGCCCTGCTTCCCGGTGAAGCCCTGGACGATCACCTTGGTGTTTTTGTCCACCAGAATACTCATGCGAATCCCTCGTCGTTGTTCCGGGTTACAGGATCAGGCGCTGACCGCGCCCACCACCTTTTGTGCGCCGTCGGTGAGATCATCGGCGGGGATGATGTCGAGCCCGCTGTCGGCGAGCAGCTGCTTGCCCTGCTCGACATTGGTGCCCTCGAGCCGCACCACCACCGGGACGTTGACGCCCACCTCCTTGACCGCGGCGATCACGCCCTCGGCGATCATGTCGCAGCGCACGATACCGCCGAAGATGTTCACCAGAATGCCCTGCACATCGGGGCTCGCCGAGATGATCTTGAACGCCTCGGTGACCCGTTCTTTGTTGGTCCCGCCACCGACGTCCAGAAAGTTGGCCGGCTCGCCGCCGTGGAGCTTGATCACGTCCATGGTAGCCATGGCAAGGCCGGCGCCGTTGACCATGCAACCGATATTGCCGTCGAGGGTGATGTAGTTAAGGCCATGCTCGGCGGCCGCCACCTCGGTCTCGTCCTCCTGGCTGACATCGCGCATATCGGCGATCTCGGCCTGGCGGTTGATCTCGATGGCGTTGTCATCGACGTTGATCTTGGCATCCAGCGCCAGCAGCTCGTCGTCACCGGTGACGATGAGCGGATTGATCTCGATCAGGCTGAGGTCGCGATCCTCAAAGCAACGATAGAGCCCGCGCATGATCTGGGTGAGCTGCTTGATCTGCGCCGGGGTCAGGCCGAGCGCGAAGCCCATCTGCCGGCACTGATAGGGCTGGAGACCGGCCACCGGGTTGACCCGCACGGTGATGATCTTCTCGGGCTCGGTGGCGGCGACTTCTTCGATGTCCATGCCGCCGGCGGCAGACCCCATGAAAACCACCCGCTTGCTGGCCCGATCGACCAGCGCGCCCAAGTAGATCTCGCGGGCGATGTCGAGGCCTTCTTCGATCATCACCGAATTGATCGGCATGCCATGCTCGTCGGTCTGGTGAGTCACCAGCCGGGTGCCGAGCATCGCCTCGGTGTACTGCGCGACCTCGTCCAGGCTCTTGGCGATCTTCACACCGCCGGCCTTGCCCCGACCGCCCGCATGCACCTGCGCCTTGACCACCCAGACCGGGCCGCCGAGCTTTTCTGCCGCCTCCTTGGCCTCGGCCGCGGAACGGGCCACGAAACCCTTGGGAATAGGAATACCGAACTGGCTGAAGATGTGCTTCGCCTGAAACTCGTGAAGGTTCATGGACGCTCCGCCTCCTCCAAAAAATTGGGCGTATTTTCCACGAAACCGCCGCCGGGTTCAAAAATATGTGGCAGTGCAGTATTGGATCGGTGGTGGAGGGAGAGCCGCGGCGTCGGCAGCTCGGGTCGCGACAGCCGCTGTGTCGAGAGGTGCGGTCCCGACATCTGTGATATCGACAGCTGCGGTCCCGATCACTGCGGTCGCTAAAACCGCGATCCGACCAGCCGCGGTTTCGACGCCCTGGTCACGAGAACCTCGGTCGCTGAAACCGCGGCCCCACCAGCCGCGGTTTCGATGCCCGGGTCACGAGAACCTCGGTCGCTGCAACCGCGTCCCCACCAGCCGCGGTTTCGACGCCCGGGTCCCGACGCTCGGGTCCCGACGCCCGGGTCCCGACGCCCCGGTCCGGACAGCGGGAGGAAAACCAGGCCGGCTACAAACCGTTAGTCAGTGATTCCCTGCCGGCCGAGGCGAGGTTCGGCGCCGGCGAGCCACGATTTGCCGATAGATGTGACGCATTACGCATCATGCTTGTCGCGGCTGCCCAGAGAATAGCCCCCGCGGGAACGCGCCGCGCCTGCCTGGGCGGGATGCTCGGGCGGCGCTTTCAGGCCGCCTCGCCCGGGCCGCGATGGCAAGGCCGTCACACTCTGGCGGAAATGTCCGGGCGGGATACGCCAGCCGGCGCCACAAGGAAGTGGCCAGCAGACGCAGGACCGCGTGCCGGCTGCATTCGCGGCAAGCCCGGCGCCCAAGTCAGGCCTGGCACCCACTGCCGGCTTGGCAGCCACGGCAGGCCTGGCGGCCACGGCCGGCCCGGCAGCCACGTCCGGCCTGGCAGCCACGGCCGGCCTGGCACCGACGGCCGGTCTGGCACCCACAGCCGGTCTGGCACCCACGGCAGGCCCGGCGCTACCCGCACCATCTACCGAGCGGCACTTGAGACAAGGAGGCCTCTTATGACGCATCAGGTTCACCACGCAAAGCAGTTTGGTCAGTCAGCACAAGCGCGACCGGCATCAGTCGGCCAAGCCGGCTTTACCCTCATCGAACTGATGATCGTCGTCGCCATCGTCGGCATCCTCGCCAGCGTCGCCATCCCGGCCTATTCGGACTACACCGTCCGCGCCAAGGTCACCGAAGCGGTCACCGCCGCCGGCGCCATCAAGACCAGCGTCGCGGATTATTACTATGCGAATGGGGAATTACCGACTTCGAATGCGGAGGCGGGGATTGGCGAACCAGCTTCCTTTGCTAGCGGGGTCATCAGCGAGATCTCCATCGAGCCTGGGACTAGCGAGGGCGTAAACGCCGGTACGATTAGCGTCGAATTCAATCCAGATTTAGCCACGGATATAGAAACCGAAAATAAGCTCGTCTTCACTCCCTATGAGTCCAACGGGGGCATTTCTTGGAGCTGCAGCGTCTCCAAACGAGGCGGCGATTTTCCGTCCAAGTATGCACCGGCAGTCTGCAGGGACGCTGGTGGCGTCTGATTGCTTGGGAGTCCTTCGATCACCCATGTTTCTGCCGAGGCTGCACACGGTCTCGGCACACGCTTTTTACACATCATAAGACGGAACGCGTAACCGTGTGGGACAAGCGTGTGTATCGACCGTGTGCAGCGTTTTGGGAAAAGGGGTTTAACAACGCGGGGGCGGGCCGACGGGGTCGTCGCGCCCGGCCGGCTCGGTTGGCTCGGCCGACCTGGGCGCCCCGACTGGCCAGGGCGACCTCGCGGATCCGGGCGCCCCGACTGGCCCGGGCCTCCTCACGAACTCGGGTGCCCCGACTGGCCCGGGCGACCTCGCGGATCCGGCCGCCCCGCCTGGCCCAGGCGACCTCGCGTATCCGGGCGCCCCGACTGGCCCGGGCCTCCTCACGAACTCGGGTGCCCCGAATAGCCCGGGCGGGCTCGCGGACCCGGGCGCCCCGACTGACCCGACAACCCCACTACCCTGCAGACCTAATAACCCCAAACACTCGACAAGCCCCCGACGGTCGACATGGCCGACCTACCCAAACTCGCCCCCAAACCGGCTCGATCATGCTCGAGACCGTCATTGCGCTGCCCGTTGTCCTGCTCCTCGGCCTGCTCATCACGCAATGGGCGTTCATCATCCAGGCGCGATCGATGATCGACCACGCCAGCTACATGGCCGTGCGGGCCGGTGCCCTTAACGAGGGCGAGCTTGCGCCGATGCGTCGGGCTTTCGCGCGGGCGATCACGCCCATGAACCTCGCCGGGACCGGCACACAGGCATTCGAGACCGCTTATCTCACCCGGTCGCTCCCGGCCGCCCGGATGCATGCGCGCTTCAAAATCCTCAACCCGACCCGCGCGGCTTTTGCCGACCATGCGCAAACGGACCACCAGGGCCGGCGGTACCTGCCCTACCGAGACCTCGCCAACCACCCGCGCAAACCGGGGCGACGCAGTGGCGTGTCGATCCATCACGCAACCCGCCTGACACTGGAGGTGACCTACGGACTGGATCTTCTGGTGCCGCTCGCCGGGCCACTGATCATTGAGGCGGCGCAGGCGGCGGACGCTTTGACCGGCAACTACGACGCCCGCGAACGGATCATGCTCGCCAATGACCGGCTGCCCGTCCGGATCACCACCCAGGCCCGTATGCAAAGTCGCCTCTATTCGACCCGCCATCTGCCGCGGCAATAGGCACCATCTCTTCGGGTCATTCGCTGGCCATCGACCGGCACAATCGATCCGCCAACCATGCCCCGCCCCCCAACTTGACCCTCGTCAATAAGCCGGGCTAACGTCAAACCGACTGTCACAATTCTGTGATGGCTGCCAATCGGCAAGTGGTCGGCATCCTGCCGTCACCCGAAACAGCAACAAGGAGACTTATTGATGAAGTCGTCCGCCATCTTTACCCGCGCCTTTACCCGCGCCGCCGCCGGCGCTCTGGCCCTGGGCCTTTCCACCGCCGCCTTCGCTGACACCTGGCGCTATGCCCACGAAGAATTCGAAGGCGATGTTCAGGACGTCTACGCCCTCGCGTTCAAGGACTACATCGAAGACAACTCCGAGCACACCCTCGAGGTCTATCGCTTTGGCGAGCTCGGCGAGTCCGACGACATCATGGAGCAGGCGCAGTCCGGCATCCTCGAGTTCGTCAACCAGTCCCCGGGCTTCAGTGGGGCCTGGCTGCCGGCCGCGCAGATCTTCTTTGTGCCCTACCTGCTGCCCACCGACGAGCAGACCGTTTATGAGTTCTTCGACGAGAGCGAGGCCATCCACGAGATGTTCCCCGAGCTCTATGCCGAGCACGGGCTTGAGCTACTCAAGATGTATCCCGAAGGCGAGATGGTCGTCACCGCCGATGAGCCGGTGACCAGCCCCGCGGAGTTCGACAACAAGAAAATCCGCGTGATGACCAACCCGCTGCTCTCCGAGACCTACAACGCCTTTGGTGCGACGCCGACGCCGCTGCCTTGGGGCGAGGTCTATGGCGGTCTGCAGACCGGTGTCATCGACGGGCAGGAAAACCCGATCTTCTGGATCGAGTCCGGCGGCCTCTATGAGGTCTCGCCCAACCTGATCTTCACCGGTCATGGCTGGTTCGTGACCGCGTCGATGGCCAACAAGGAGTTCTTCGACAGCCTGAGCAGCGACGAGCAGCAGATGCTGCGCGAAGCCGCCGACTATGCCTATGGCGTGACCATGGAGCACATCCAGGGGCTTGCCGATGAATCATTGGAGAAGATTCTAGAGGCCTCCGACGAGGTCACCGTCACCCGGCTGACCGACGAGCAGATCCAGGCTTTCAAAGAGCGTGCGCCGCAGGTCGAGGAAGCCTATCTGGAGATGACCGGCGAGGACGGGGCCATGCTGCTTGAGCAGTTCAAGGCCGACCTCGAAGCCGTCCAGGCCAATTAAGGCCCTCCGGACACCAGGTCCGGAACCGGGGGGCGTCCCGAACCGTCGGGCGCCCCCTTTTTGTTTCCATCGGAGAGGGCCATTGCGATGAGCACCGAGGAAGACGAAGCCGCCGAGAAGAGCTACCGTTCGGATCTGCCCGGGCCGCTGGGGCTGCTGGATACCTTTCTGGCGCGGCTGGAGGCGGTCATCCTGGGGCTGGGTGTGCTGCTGATGGCCACCAACACCATCGCCAATGTCATCGGCCGGTTCGTGCTGGGGCAGAGCATTTTCTTCTCGGGCGAGATCAACCGCATCCTCATCATCATGATCACCTTTGCGGGGATCGGCTACGCCGCCCGCCATGGCCGGCATATCCGCATGTCGGCGATCTATGACATCTTTCCGGTGATCACCCGCAAGATCCTGATGATCACCATCGCGCTGATCACCTCGGCGGCGATGTTCTTTCTGCTCTACTTCTCGGTGCTCTACATCATCGATCTGCAGAGCAAGGGTCGGGTGCTGCCGGCGCTTGGCTTTCCCATCTGGACGATCTACCTGTGGGTGCCGCTCGGGTTCGGCATCACCGGCATCCAGTACTTTTTGACCGCCATCAAGAACCTGCGCGAGAAGGACGTCTATCTGTCCACCGCCATGGTCGATGGCTACAGCGACACCGAGACCGAGGTCTAGCCATGGCACCGATCATGTTCACCGCCATGGTCATCCTCCTGCTGCTGGGCTTCCCGATGATGGTGCCGCTGATCGCCGGTGCGGTGATCGGCTTTACCATGATGTTCGATGGCTTCGGCCAGATGGAGACGCTCATCCAGCAGATCCTCGCCGGCATCCGGCCGGCCTCGCTGATCGCCGTGCCCATGTTCATCCTCGCCGCCGACATCATGACCCGGGGCACCTCCGCCGAGCGGCTCATCAACATGGTCATGAGCTTTATTGGCCACATCAAAGGCGGCCTTGCGGTGAGTACCGCCGCCTCGTGCACGCTTTTTGGCGCGGTCTCGGGCTCGACCCAGGCGACGGTGGTGGCCATCGGCTCGCCGCTGCGGCCCCGCATGCTGAAAGCCGGGTACAAGGACTCGTTCACCCTGGCACTCATTATCAACGCCAGCGACATCGCCTTTCTGATCCCGCCGAGCATCGGCATGATCGTCTACGGGGTGATCTCCGAGACCTCCATTGGCGAGCTTTTCATCGCCGGTATCGGCCCGGGGCTGATGATCCTTGGCATGTTCGCCGCCTACTGCATGGTCTATGCCCGTCTCAACAACGTCCCCACCGAAGCGAAGGCCAGCTGGCGCGAGCGGCTCTCGGCGGTGCGTCAGGCGCTCTGGCCGCTGGGCTTTCCGGTGATCATCGTCGGTGGCATCTACGGCGGGGTCTTCAGCCCCACCGAGGCGGCGGCGGTCTGTGTGCTCTATGCGGTGATCCTCGAGTTTGTCGTCTTTCGCTCGCTCAAGGCCACCGAGATCTGGTCGATTGCCAAATCCACCGGGCTGATCACCGCGGTGGTGTTCATCCTGGTGGGGGCGGGCAATGGCTTTTCGTGGATCATCTCGTTTGCCCAGATCCCGGATGCGGTGCTGAGTGCGGTGGGCATCGATCAGGCCGGGCCGGTGGGTGTGCTCATCGCCATTTGCGTGGCGTTTTTCATCGCCTGCATGTTCGTCGACCCCATCGTGGTCATCCTGGTGCTCACCCCGATCTTCATGCCCGCGGTCGAGGCCACCGGGCTTGATCCGGTACTTGTGGGTATACTGATTACGTTGCAGGTGGCGATTGGCTCGGCAACGCCGCCGTTTGGCTGCGATATCTTTACCGCCATCGCCATTTTCAAGCGCCCCTATATGGAAGTCATCCGCGGCACACCGCCCTTTGTGCTGATGCTGGTGCTCGCCGCCGCACTTTTGATCATGTTCCCGCAGATTGCGCTTGGGCTGCGCGATCTGATGTTCAACTAGAGGCTTTGCATGGCGGTATTCAACCGAATCCTGGTCCCGGTGGATGGATCGAGCGGCGCGGTACAGGCGCTGGAAAAGGCGGTGGGGCTGCAGCGACTCACCGATGCCGAGGTCTTTGTGCTTTGCGTTTTCAAACACCACAGCCTGCGCGAGGCCTCGATCTCGATGGTCCGGCCCGGCAAGGTCAACCTGCCCGAGGATGCCTTGAAGGAATACGCCACCGACATTGCCATGTCGGCCAAGCAGTACGTGCTCGATCATGACGTGCCCAAGGAGCGGTTGCGGGCCTTTGTCAAAGGCGGCCGGCCGGCGAGCACCATCGTGCAGTTCGCCAAACAGCGCGAGTGCGATCTAATCGTCGTTGGCGCCCAGGGCACCACGGATGAGGCCAGTGTGCTGCTTGGCAGCGTCGCCCATCGGGTGGCCGGTGCCGCCCATTGCCCGGTGCTGGTGGTCTAACGCTCAAAACCCCTGGTCGGCCCGCCGGCCGCCCCCGGCGGCACGAGTGCCATCGCCCTGGCGGCTAGCCCGCCGTCAGCAGGATCCCCACCGCCAGCACCGCCAGGCCGATCAAAAGCGACCGGCGCAGCAACGCATGCATGTCACTGACCGCCTCGGCGGTGAGATCCCGGGGCGTCTCCGCCGGCGGGACGTTCATCGCCGCCAGCCCGGTCTCGGCCAGTCGCCACTCCGCATCCCCGCCGAGCGCCTGCTCCCAGGCCTGCCAGGCAGCACTGAAATGACCCGCCAGCGCCAGTCCCAGCGCCAGTAATCGGTCCGGCAGCCAGTCGAGCACCATCAAGACCCGGCCGGCGGCCTGACAAAACCCGGGGCCGGTGTTGTCCTGGCAGTCGGCAAAGGCCCGGGCCATCACCACCAACCGGTAGCCCACCGCGCCCACCGGGCCCAGAAGAACAAACCAGAAGATCGGCGCGATCAGCCGTGTCCGGCCGCGCAACACCACCTGGCGGGCGGCCACCTCGGGCATCGCCTCGAGCGGCATGGCCTCGAGCGAGCGGCCGGCCAGCGCATCGAGCGCCCGTCCCGCCTCGGTCTCGTCGCCTCGGTGCCAGGCTGCGGTAAAAGCGGCCACCTCGGCTTCGAGGGTGCGGCCGCCGCCGAAGGCAAAGCAAAGCGCGGCGACCCCCAGCACCAGCCCCACCAGCCCGAAAAGCGCCTCGCCGAGTCCCCACTGCAACACCAGCACCGGCAAAAGCGGCGGCAGTAGCAGCAGCGCCACTCCGCCGCCGTGATTCCACAGCCCACGGGGCAGAAGCCGGCCCTGCAGCCAGGCCGCGTAACGGTAGAACCCCCGGGCACTGCGCCAGCCCCCCGGGGGCAGATGCGAGTGGGCGACAAGCGCCAGCAGCAGGGCAATGAGTTTCATAGCGCGACCACCCGTTGTTGTGTCACCGGGCGGGTCAGCCCGAGGTTGTCTTCGAGTCGGCCCCAGTCAAAGCTCGGGCCCGGATCGCTTTTGCGCCCCGGGGCGATGTGGCAATGCCCCACCACCCGATTGGGCCCGATGTCGGGATAGGCCTCGCGCAGTGCGTCGATGACCGGCTCGAGGCGATCGTACTGAATATCGGCATAGGGGGTGTCATCGGTGCCTTCCAGCTCGATGCCAATCGAGAAGTCATTGCACCCGCGTCGCCCCTCAAAGGCCGACTCGCCGGCATGCCAGGCGCGCTGGCCAAAGGGCACGAACTGCGTCATGTGCCCATCGCGGCGGATCAGTAAATGGGCAGAGACCCGAAGGCCGTAGAGCTCGACGAATCGCTCATCCCGGCGGGTATCGAGCTGGTTGGTGAAAAGCCGGTCGATGTAGTCACCGCCAAACGACCCGGCCGGCAGGCTGATGCTGTGGATGACGATCAGCTCGGGCTGACAGCCGCAGGGCCGCGGGCCCCGATTGGGTGAATCAACATAGGAAACCCCGGTCAACAGCCCCGTTGTCCTGTCCACCTGCATCGATGCCCTCCCGCATCACAGCACCGTACTGCGCCCCGTTGAGCGGATGATAGCATTATGGGTTGTTTTCGAACTGCGCCCGGAGCCGGCATGTCATCGACGCCCACACAGATCAATCGCCTGGCCGACGCCACCAGCCCGTATCTGCGTCAGCACGCGGACAATCCGGTCCACTGGCAGCCCTGGGACGAGACCGC
This sequence comes from uncultured Ectothiorhodospiraceae bacterium, assembly GCA_913061005.1. GTDB lineage: Bacteria > Pseudomonadota > Gammaproteobacteria > Nitrococcales > Nitrococcaceae > Spiribacter > Spiribacter pallidus. The sequence goes on from CAJXSH010000026.1 coordinate 9,305, forward strand.
ATTGGCCGCCGCCCGGGACGAGGGCAAGCTGATTCTGCTGTCGATTGGCTATTCGGCCTGTCACTGGTGCCATGTCATGGCCCACGAGAGCTTCGAGGATGCGCAGATCGCGGCACAGATGAACCGCGATTTCATCAATATTAAAGTCGACCGCGAAGAGCGCCCCGATCTCGACCGCATCTATCAGACCGCCCACCAGCTGCTCACCGGCCGGGGCGGTGGCTGGCCGCTGACCGTCTTCCTCACCCCCGATCAGCTGCCGTTTTTTGCCGGCACCTATTTTCCGCGACAGGGCCGCCAGGGCATGCCGGGCTTTGATGCGGTGATGGAGCGGGTCGTCGAGGTCTACCGGGACCGGCCCGAGGAGATCCACGAGCAAAACGCCGATATGCAGCAGGTACTCGAGCGGTTGGCCGCTGTATCCGGCGAGGCCGAACTGCCCGGCCGCGAGGCGCTGGAGGATGCCCGATTGCAGCTCGGCGAGCGGTTTGACCCGGCCTTTGGCGGATTTGGCAGCGCACCTAAGTTTCCGCAGCCGGTCGCCCTCAACCGGCTGTTGCGGCATTACGCCCGCAGCGAGCGATCGGGAGATGCCGATCGCGGCGCACTGCACATGGCCTGTCACACCCTGCGCCGGATGGCGCTCGGTGGGCTCTACGATCAGGTCGGGGGCGGCTTTGCCCGCTACTCGGTGGATGGCGAGTGGATGATCCCGCATTTCGAGAAGATGCTCTCGGACAATGCGCTTTTAATGAGCGTGGCCACCGATGCCCACCGCGCCACCGGGGATCGGTTCTTCCGCCGCATCGCCCGCGAGACCGGCGAGTGGGCACTGCGCGAGATGCGCCTTGCTGAAGGGGGCTTTGCCACCTCGCTGGATGCCGATACCAGCGAGGGCGAAGGGGTGTTCTACCTCTGGACGCCCGATGAGGTGCGCGACGTGCTGGACGCCGACGAGGCCGAGCTGGTGATTCTGCGGCTGGGGCTTGATGAAAAACCCAACTTCGAGGGCCGGTGGCACCCCCAGGTGCATATGGCGTTCTCGGAACTTGCCAAGCGATTGCAGACCCCCCGGGACGTGCTGGTGCAGCGCTGGCAGTCCGCGCAGGCCAAGCTGCGCAAAGCGCGGGACGAGCGCGAGCGACCGGGACGCGATGACAAGGCACTGACCGCCTGGAACGCGCTCATGATCCGGGGCCTGGCGCGGGCCGGACGGCTGCTGGGGCTGCCCGAATTCATCGACGCGGCCGAGGCCGCTGAGCAGTTCGTGCACCAACATCTCTGGCGCGACGGTCGCCTTCTGGCCAGCTGGCGGGCCGGTCAGGCCAGTCTGCCGGGCTATCTGGATGACCATGCCTTTATGCTCGATGCCCTGATCGAGCTGCAGCAGGCCCGCTGGGACAGCCAGCGCATGGCATGGGCCACCCGGTTGGGGGATGTGTTGCTCGAGCAGTTCGAGGATCCGCAGGTGGGCGGGTTTTTCTTTACCGCCGCCGATCACGAGGCCCTCATCCAGCGGCCGCGGACATTCACCGATGATGCCCTGCCCTCGGGCAACGGGATCGCCGCGCTGGCACTCAACCGACTTGCCTGTCTGGTGGGCGAGCCGCGCTACGGCAAAGCCGCGGAACGGGCCGTGCGCGCCGGCGCCGAGCAGCTCGAGCAGACCGCCGCGGCCCAGTGCGCGCTACTGGATGCGCTGGATGAGCTGCTCGAACCGCCCGAGGTGGTGGTCGTGCGCGCCGATGACAACGCCCTCGAACACTGGATGGAGGTGGCCAACGCCGCCTACCAGCCCAATCGACTGGTCTTCACCCCGCCGGTGGATGCCCCGCTTGCCAGCGCCCCCGCCGGCGAGACCGGCGCCTGGGTCTGCCGCGGGCACACCTGCCTGCCCAAAGCGGCAACGCCCACCGAACTGGCCGACCGGCTAACCGACACCCCCTGACGTCTCCGTCAGCCGGCGGGGGCACAGGGCGTTGCGTGACCGCCCGGCCGCCGATCGGGCTGTGGCGCCGACGCCACGCCTGTCATCAATCTGCCGTTGAATGTTCATTGAAACGTCCGGGTTTTGTCACCGGAACGCCCCACTGCTGTCACATCCGATCTGCAAATTGGCGCGCAGTCGCGACACACGGCCCCCGCGGCCTTGTCGCGGCAATACAACGCCATTTGCAAATGAGGATTGATGTGATGAAAAACGTATCCAA
>CAJXSH010000027.1 GCA_913061005.1 uncultured Ectothiorhodospiraceae bacterium
CCATGTGGTGATGCTGGTCCGGCCGCTGATGACCGGCGGCGTCATCGACGCACCCTTCCTGCATCTGGCAGTGATCGTTGGTTATATCATCGCCACTTACTGGCTGAGTGCTGCGCTGGCCCGCCGGCGGTTGGTGCGTTAAATCGCTGTCCGCACGGCCGCCGCCACCTCGGGCGCACCCTCATCAAGCCCCTCGATGCAGAATGGGTTGAGAAACTGACGCCCCCATAACCGCGTTCTCTCCCCCGGGGCCAGCCCGGCTTCGTGGCAGACGGCATGCCAGTAATGGGTGATGGTCTTGATCTGGTGCGCCATCATGGCTTTCGCTGCATCCGGCGACAGCCGAAAAACCGACGCTGCCCCCAGGCATGCGGCGAGACGGCTCGAGCGATCGTCCGCGCGGATCGCCATGGCCTGGGACGCCTCACCGCCGATCCGGGACTGCGGGCAGAGATCGTAGGCAGGTGTGAGCGTCAGCCACTCGCCATCCCAAAATGCCGAATGGTTGCGCGCGTGGTCGTCGGTATTACCGACCAGAACGTTAAAAACAAGGCGCCGAAAGAGTTCTTCGAGCGTGCGGTCAGGCGCCCTGAAGCTGGCGCGGATCAAATGGGCGAGGTTTTCATAGGATGCATAGCGCGCCAACATCTCATCCAGGCCTAGCAGCGTCAGCCCGGATACCATGCAGCGACGATGCCAGCGCCCCTCGCTGGGTATCCGATCGAATCGTTCCACCAACAAAACATCCCGATCGAGTACCTGCTGCAGACGGACCGGGGCAACCTGCAGGCCGCAGTGCGCTGCCAACCGCATGGCTACGTACTCGGCCTTGACCATGCTGAACGGATCCAGTCGACTGCTGAACTTAGCGACATATTTCCGCTCGTGACTGTCGATCAAAGCCTTCGGGCGGGCGCCGCCAATGGATGTGCCATGTTGAAGCGCTCGATCCAGTTCCGGCGATAGGGACTCACCCCGGTCGATGCGATCCGCGGCGGTCATCAACTCGCCAAGATCGGCATTGGCTGCCAGTCTGGGGTGATACCGAGCAGCGCTTTTTTGAAAATCCAGCGCACCGACCCGATCCGAGCCCGACTCGGTCAGATAGACCAGCTCGCCGAGACTGGCGGTATCGGCATCGCGCCCCCTTCGGCCGGCCAAACGCTCAAGGATTACCCGACGCCCCCAGGCATCCGGCGCTGCATCCCGTATCGAACCGTGGATGAGCAGCCCCGCATCGGGATACTGGGTACCGGCTTTGAGCGGTAGATCGCGATAAATGGGTATGGCGTCTGGCCGGGACAGATAGGAGCGGCCGTAGGTAAAGGTTATGACGTCAGAGACGACATCAAGTCGACCGGCGACAACCGGCTCACTCCGCTTTGGAAGCCAGATCCAGACGTAGGCGGTGTGGATCGGAGACAGATTGGCGGGGCTAGAAGTCATCGTCCACACGCGGGCGATGCGCATGACGCGGCAACAGCGTCAACCGCTCTGCCACCTCACGGTTGGCACGGCGCAATGTCTGGGGGGTTGCATCGAAAAGCGGCACCCCGACCAGGGTGGCCACCTCGAAATAAAGCCCGATATCCGTGCCCGGATCGCCGTTCTCGATCCGGCGCAGCGTGACTCGCGTCATCCCGGCACGCTCGGCAACGTCTGCAGCGGTCATTCGCCGCTCGATCCGTCGCGCCCGGATCAACCGCCCGAGCAGGGTGACCGCATCGACGGTCTGCGGAGAGTAAACGCGTTGCCGTTTCGCCATTGAATGAATATCCAAATATCCATACCGATTGGATAAGGATAGATGAATATCCGCACTGGCTTCAATAACGAATCAGCGACATCACCGGCGCATCGGTCATTTGCTGGCGGGCGTTGAGAAAGGTGAGCTCGATGACAAAGCTGTAGCCGAGCAACTCGGCACCCAGGCGGCGAAGCAGATCACCGGTGGCCCGGGCGGTGCCGCCAGTGGCGAGCAGATCATCGACGATCAGCGTCCGCGCGCCACGATGCAGCGCATCACGGTGGACCTCGAGGGCGTCGGTGCCGTATTCGAGCTGGTACTCGCAACTATGCACATCCGCCGGCAGCTTGCCCGGCTTGCGCACCGGGATGAAGCCCGCCCCCAGATGAAAGGCCAGCGCCGCGCCAAAGATAAAGCCCCGGGATTCGGTGCCGACGATGTACTCTGGCCCGGGCCCCTCAATGGCATCGGCGAGCAGCTCGATGCTCAGCCGAAACCCCTCGGCATCCCCCAGCAACGGGGTGATGTCCTTGAAAAGGATGCCCGGTTTGGGAAAGTCCGGGATATCCCGGATCAGGCCCTCGACCTGGGCCAACGCCGCCGCACGGTTGTCCATCGCCATGGTCTTCCTCTGCTCCCTCCGGTGGGTGGTTCATGCCAAGTGGATGCTGCCTGGTAGGTCATGCTGCCCCGCCGCCGGGTCGGTCACAAGCCCGGGTGGCGATCGATCGCCCGGATTGCGACCGAAGTCGGCGACCGGGGGTGCTACCGACCCTCCCCGAGATCCAGGCCGTCGCGCAGGTATTGAAGGTGACGCTCGGCGGCGGCGAGGCCCGCATCGGCATCCCCCTGGCGGATGGCCTCGACCAGGTCCCGGTGCTGTTGGCGCAGGTCCTCCTCGCCGTGGGGACTGATCAGCATCGCCGCCCGGGCCCGACGGACATGCTCGCGCAGCACCTCGAACAGCCCGCGCATCATGGTCACCAGCGCGACATTGTGACTGGCCTCGGCGATCGCCAGATGCAGCCGGGCATCCCAGTCCGCCGCCTCACCGGCCCGGCCGTCGGCCTGGGCGGTTTCCATGCGCTGGAGCGCCTCGGTGATATCAGCCACATCATCGGCGGTGGCCCGCCGCGCCGCCAGACTGGCGGTCAGGGTCTCGATGCCTTGCCGCAGCTCCAGCACATCGGCGACCGCCTTGGGCTGGGCCTCCATCAGCCGCAGCAATGGATCGGTCAGACTGGGGGCGGTGACCTCGGCGACGGTATAGCCGGCATTGCGCCGGACACTGAGGAGCTCGCGCGAGACCAGCATGAGCAGCGCCTCGCGCAGCGACGCCCGCGAGACCTCGAGCAGCCGCGCGAGCTCGCGTTCGGCCGGCAGGGTATCGCCGGCATGAAGCTGACCCTCGACGATCAGCCCTTCGATGTGTTCTGCCACCGCATCACTGAGGCGTCCTTCCTCGGGCGGTTCGATGGGCCTGAAATGCTTTTCCAAGACGCTCCCTCCTCGTCTGCGCGCATCATAACGGGCCACGCCGCCTGATGCATGGCCGCCGCGTCAGCGCGAGCGCGAGTTAAGAGCGAAGCGGATTGAAATGCCGCACCAGCGCGGCGGGCGAGGCGTGCACCGCCCCGGGGGCCGGCCGTCGGCGGGCCGGTGCATTGGCCGCCAGCCCGTCGGGACCTGCCAGCGCCAACAGGCAGTCCCGACAGAGGCAGTCATCGTAGCGGTGGGCGATGGCCTCGCGGACCTCGTCGGTGAGCACCACATCCACGCACTGGCAGCGATGGATGCTGCCCTGGCGGCATTCAAACCCGTTGCCGCAACGTGGACAACGCTTGGGCTCATGGGCCGGCACGGCGGCCTCCGGGCGAGATGGGGGAGCCGGACGCCGCCCCGGCCGCCGGGTTGGTGGCGGATCCGGCTGACGGGTCGGCGACGGATCCAGCCGCCGAGCTGGTCGCGGACCCAGCCGCCGGGCCGGTGGCGGTCGCTTGGGCCGACGCGCCGGCAGCCGCGTCGCGCGCCACCGAGACGGCGTCCGACGGGCTGGCTGAGTCGAATAGCGCATCATCCAGCCAGCCGCCCTCGGCCGCCTCGCGCTCGAGCCGGTCCATGATCGCCAGGCGCTTTTCTTCGGGGTAGTCGCGCCACTCGGCGATCTCCTGCTCGGTCCGCCCGCAACCAATGCAGCGGCCGGATTCGACTTCGCAGATGCTCACGCAGGGGGACGAGCCGGACATAATGCCTCCACAAGATGTAGTGGCGCAGTTCTAACAGAAACCCAACCCATGGGCAATTGGCGCGCGGGTCTGGGCCGGGCCTGTCCGTCCGCGGTATGCTTTTGGTCTGACCATCGCCGTGGAGCGGCACAGGTTCGGGTCGCATTACCCGGTCGCACTATCAGGAGGAGAGACCATGGCCACCCCAATTCAATCCCAGACCGATCAGCGCGCGATCGGCCATTTTGTCGGCGGCCAGGCCGTCCCGGGCGCCAAGGGCAGCCGCACGGCGGCGATCTATAACCCGGCGCTGGGCGTACAGACCGGCGAGGTCGCACTGGCAAGCGCCGATGAGGTGAACGCCGCGGTGGAGACCGCCGCTCAGGCCCAGATCGCCTGGGGCGCGACACCGCCGCTCCGCCGGGCGCGGGTGATGTTCCGCTTCAAAGCGCTGATCGAGGCCAACCACGACCGGCTTGCCGAGTGCATCACCCGCGAGCATGGCAAGACCTTCTCGGATGCCAAGGGTGAGGTGGTCCGGGGCCTGGAGGTCGTGGAATTCGCCTGCGGCATCCCCCATCTGATCAAAGGCGAGTACTCGCCCAGTGTCGGCACCGGCGTGGATAGCTATTCCATGCAGCAGCCGGTGGGGGTCTGTGCCGGGATCACGCCGTTCAACTTTCCGGTCATGGTGCCGCTCTGGATGGCGCCGGTCGCCCTTGCCTGCGGCAACAGCTTTATCCTCAAGCCCTCCGAGAAGGATCCATCCGCCGGGATGCTACTGGCCGAGCTGCTGCAGGAAGCAGGCCTGCCGGACGGTGTTTTCCAGGTGGTCAATGGCGATAAAGAGGCGGTGGACGCGCTGCTGACCCATCCACAGGTGGGCGCGATCAGCTTTGTCGGCTCGACCCCCATCGCCCGCTATATCTATGAGACCGGCGCCCATCACGGCAAGCGGGTCCAGGCGCTGGGCGGTGCCAAGAATCACGCAGTGGTGATGCCCGATGCGGACATGGAACAGACCGTGGATGCGCTCATGGGCGCGGCCTATGGGTCGGCCGGCGAGCGCTGCATGGCGATTTCCGCGGCGGTCCCGGTGGGCGAGGAAACGGCCGATCGGCTGGTCGCGGGCCTCAGGCAGCGGCTCGAGTCACTGACCGTGGGCGACGGGCTCGCTGATCCGGAGCCGGAAATGGGCCCGCTTGTCACCGCCGAGCATCGCGACAAGGTCGCCGGCTATCTGGATATCGGCACCGGCGAGGGCGCCGAGCTGGTGGTGGACGGCCGCCAGGCGTCGCTGCCGGGTGAAGGGTTTTTCATCGGCGGGTCGCTGTTCGACCGGGTCCGCCCGGGCATGCGCATCCACAGCGAGGAGATCTTCGGCCCGGTGCTCAGCGTGGTCCGGGCGGCCGACTTCGAGGAGGCGCTCGGCATTGTGAACGCACATCCGTTCGGTAACGGCACGGCCATTTTCACCCGCGACGGCGACGCCGCCCGCAGCTTCGGCGATCGGGTCCAGGCGGGCATGGTCGGCGTCAATGTCCCCATCCCGGTACCCATGGCCTTCCACAGCTTCGGCGGCTGGAAAGAAAGCCGCTTCGGCGTGCTCCACGCCCACGGCCCGGACGCAGTGCGCTTCTACACCCAGATGAAAACCATCACCCAGCGCTGGCCCAAGGGCGTGCGCGAGGGCAGCGCCTTTGTGATGCCGACGATGTAGTTACAGCTCGTGAGTGCCACCGGTCTCGAACAACATGTGCCGAGTCGTCGGGCTGCGCCTGGCCGCCACGCGCAGGTCATATTCCATTTGCAGCCGCATCCAGAACTCCGCTGAGGTCTTGAAATACCGGGCAAGCAACAGCGCGGTCTCGGCGGTGATCCGCCGGCGCCCGCACTGTATCTCGGTAATGCGATTGACCGGGACGCCGATCTCCCGCGCAACCCAACTGGACTTGAGATGCCGCTGCAGGATGAATTGGTGCGTCAGCACCTCCCCTGGCGTCACCGTCGGAACCTCGGGCAACTCATTGCCAAGGCGCTGATCGATACGGCGTCGCCACTGCGTCATGGAATGCCCTCCTTTGGTTTAGCCCTTAACGACAGAGTGGGTCGTCCCGAGGTAATTCGTTGATGCCGTCACCGTGCTGGCCCCATACGCCCATCATCGAAGCGGCTCCCCGGATTCGAGCGATACCCCCCAGGCCTGACCGTCCTTGAAGACAAACTCAAGCCGCCAGCCATATCCAAGATCCACCCGCCAGCCGCAGGGCAGCCGGGCGGGGTGATCGGTCCCGGCATCGTCGACGGCTTCGGCCGGAGATTCAGCGGGCGCCTTCGCCGGGAACGGCACCGATGGGTCATAAAGCGGAGAGAGTCGGTCTCCAAAGGCCTGCTTGAGATCCTGCTCATCAATCGCCGCATGCAACACGGCTAGATGCAGCCGCACCGCCGCCAGAAGCTTTGGATGCATGTCCTTTGGACGACGATCCCGCCAGGCGGCCGAGAGACTCAGTGACTTACAGGTCTTGAGCATTTATGCACTGCCGTTATCTGTGCCAGGGCTTCTTGGTATACCCCACAGACTTGCAGACGAGGAGAACCGTCCGGCAGGCGGGTGGTTGTAGCGGATAGGCGGCGCATTGAAAGGCACCAGGTCCGCAGCGCGGCAGTGCGGTAGCACCGAGGAGAACTGATGCATTGGACTCGATCGCGATTGCGGGGAGCCGGCAGAGGATGATCACCCCCTTTTATCGGCTTTTTCGCGTCTGCCGTAAAACAGTTTAATGCGGTACGCGATCCATCAACCGCTCCTGCTGACATACAGAACGCGACGTCCCCTGGCACCACCGCTACGCAGGAAATATCGCTGGTTGCAGGCCCGGCATGGAGCGGCTTGGCGCTTGCGAGGAAAGCTGGCTTCGCCAGAGACACCCCATACGAGGGGTTCACGATGCGTAAAGCATACGAAGCGAGTGACGTAATGCGTCAGTCGGAGTTACGGCAGCCGTGGTTTTGCGGTGAAAAAGGGGTTAACACCCGCGGGCGTGTGGCCCGGCAGGGAGCGCGCCGCTCGACGGCTCCAGCGCTTATGCGACACCATAGCGCCATGACGAATACCCGCACCCCCTATCATCGCCCTGAAGAGCCCAACTCTGACCGCGACGGAAGAAGCGGACCCGACCATAACAGTAGGCGCGACCCCGGCCGCGACGGAAGGAGCGATTCTGACGGCGACGCCAAAAGCGATCCCGCCATCGATATCCCCTATTTCCGCTCGAGGCTGATTGCAATGCGCGAGGAAATTGATGAGCTCGAGCAGGCGCGTTCGGAGTCGCAGGCCACCGTTGAGCTGGATCAGACGCGGGTTGGCCGGCTATCCCGGATGGATGCGATGCAGCAGCAGGCCATGGCTCAGGCCACCGGCGAGCGGGCCCGGACGCATCTGCTGCGCATTGAATCGGCGCTCAAGCGCTGCGACGACGGCAGCTACGGCGATTGTCTGCGGTGCGAGACACCGATCGACCCCCGGCGCCTGGAAGTCGACCCTGCCGCGACGCTTTGCATCCAGTGCGCGGAGCAGCCGGCTGATTAAAGCCTTCTGCCCAACACCCGCCCCTATGGCCCTGGCCCGAGCGGTTGCCGTAAACCACCTCACCGGTCGCCCCAAAGCGACCCTCCCCGACCGCTAGCTAAAAAAAACGCGACCACTAACTCAAAAAAAGCGCATACGCCGGATTATCCGACTCATTGCGATACGGATAGCCCAGCTTGTCGAGGCTTTCTTCGAAGCGCGCGCGCTGGTCGGGTGGGACCTGGATGCCCACCAGCACCCGGCCGTAGTCCGCGCCGTGGTTGCGGTAGTGGAAAAGCGAGATGTTCCAGCGACGGCCCAGGCGCTTTAGGAAGTTCAGCAACGCCCCCGGGCGCTCGGGGAAGCGCACGTGGTAGAGCACCTCGTGGTCGACGTTGTGGCCGCGGCCGCCGACCATGTGGCGGACATGCACCTTGGACATCTCATCCTCGGTGAGATCCAGCACCGGATAGCCCTTCGCCTCCAGGGCGGCGACCACCTCGTCGCGCTCATCCAGGCCGTCATTCAACCCGATGCCGGCGAACACATGGGCCTCGTCGGCATGAGCGTAACGGTAGTTGAACTCGGTAATCGAGCGGTTGCCGATGGTCTCGCAGAACTCGCGAAAACTGCCCGGCCGCTCGGGGATGGTGACCGCCAGGACCGCCTCGCGGTGCTCGCCCAGCTCGGCACGCTCTGCCACGTGCGCCAGGCGCGAGAAGTTCATGTTGGCGCCGCAGTTGATCCCGATCAGCGTCTCGCCCCGGGCCCCGGTGCGCTCGACGTATTTCTTGATCCCCGCCACCGCCAGCGCGCCGGCCGGCTCCATCACCGTGCGGGTATCCTCGAAGATGTCCTTGATGCCAGCACAGATCTCATCGGTGCTCACCAGCATGCACTCATCCACCAGCTCGCGGCAGACGCGGAAGGTCTCCTCGCCGATCTGCCGCACCGCGACGCCATCGGCGAAGATGCCCACATCATCCAGCGTCACCCGACGGCCAGTGGCCATCGCCCGCTCGAGCGTCGGCGCATCCTCGGGCTCCACCGCGATCACCCGAATATCCGGGCGCAACTGCTTGATATAGGCCGCGATCCCGGCGATCAGTCCGCCGCCCCCCACCGGCACGAACACCGCATCGATGGGCCGCGGATGCTGGCTCAAGATCTCCATGCCCACCGTCCCCTGGCCGGCGATCACCGCCGGATCATCATAGGGCGGGATATAAGTGAGCCCCCGCTCGTCGACGAGCTTCTCGGCATGGGCCTTGGCCGCATCGTAGTTGTCGCCGTGCAAGACCACGCGGCCACCAAAGTTGCGCACCGCATCCACCTTGATCGCCGGGGTGGTCCGCGGCATGACAATGGTCGCGCGAATCCCCAACTGCTTGGCGGACAGCGCCACCCCCTGGGCATGGTTGCCGGCGGACGAGCAGATCACCCCTTTCTCGCGCTGCGCCTCGGTGAGGCTCGCGATCTTGTTGTAGGCGCCGCGGATTTTGAACGAAAAGACCGGCTGCATGTCCTCTCGCTTTAAGAGGATATCGTTGCCAAGGCGTCTCGAGAGGTTGGCCGCCGGCGTCAGCGGCGTTTGTTCGGCGACATCGTAGACGCTCGCGGTGAGGATGCGTTGCAGATAGGATTTCATAACCGAACGGGTAATGGCCCCAAAAGCCCACAGTGTACAGAAGGAATCGACCATGAGCGCAGAGGCACAAAAGCAGGCGGCGGCAGAAGCGGCGGTGGCAAAGGTCGAGCCCGGCACGGTGATCGGCGTGGGCAGCGGGTCGACCGTCAACCTTTTCATTGACGCGCTCGCCGCCAGCGACACCCGCATCGAAGCCGCCGTGGCCGCCTCCGAGGCCAGCGCCGAGCGGCTTCGCGGCCATGGCATCGACGTGGTGGATGCCAACCGCGTGACCGAACTCGCCGTTTATATCGACGGCGCCGACGAGATCAATCGCCACCTGCAGATGATCAAAGGCGGCGGCGG
>CAJXSH010000028.1 GCA_913061005.1 uncultured Ectothiorhodospiraceae bacterium
GCGGTATGCCGGCCGTTCGCGGTGCGCACGGTCATCTCCAGCAGCGAGTCACCGGCCTGATCCGGGTTGATCTCCCGCCGCAGCAATCCGGTCACATCCGTGTCGATGTGCTCGCCCATCGTCCGGACGGTCCGGGAGTTGGCCGTGATCTTGATCACCGGGACGATCGGGTTGCCGATGACGTTGCCCTGACCGGTGGGGAAGTAGTGAACGGCAAATCCTGCCGCGCCGCAGAGCGTGACCATCTCGGCCGCCGCGGATGAGGAGTCCATGAACCACAGACCCGAGCCGGTTGGCTGTTCGGCCTTGTCAAGGACCCCGTCAACCAGGCACTCCTTGCCAATTTTCTGGATGTTGCCAAGTGCCTTTTCTTCGATGGTCGTGAGTCCGCCCTCGATGTTGCCTTTGGTCGGTTGCGACTCGGAGAGATCGTTGGTTTTCCAGCGATTGATCATCTCGGTATACCGATCGAACATCGCCTGAAACTCCTTGCGGATCTCTGGGGTGCGGCAACGCTCGGCGACAAGATGCTCGCCGCCGGTCAGCTCAGAGGTCTCGCCGAACAGCAACGTATTGCCGTTGGCATAGAGCTTGTCGAAGGCATTACCGACGGTGGGGTTGGCGCCGCAGCCCGAGGTGGTGTCCGACTCGCCACACTTGGTCGATACCCACAGCTCTGAGAGCGCGCACGGTTCGCGTTGCAGCTCGGTGGCGTGATGGACGAATTCTTTCGCCCGCCGCGAGGCATTGGCGATGGTGTTGTGATCGCCGTTTTGTTCAATCCAGAAGCCCTCAACCGGCTTGCCGGTTGCCTCGATGCCCGAGACCACACGTTGCGTCCAGCCCGGCTCGATCCCGATGACAATGACAGCAGCGACATTGGGATTGCATCCGGTGCCAATGAGCGTGCGGAAATGCAGCTCCAGGTCTTCGCCGAACTGAAGCCGGCCATAGGGGTGGGGGAGCGCCAATGTGCCCTTGACGTTATTCGCGACCGCTTCTGCGGCGGCGTTGGAGATATCGTCAACCGGCAGGATGATCACGTGGTTGCGAACACCGACACGACCGTTTTCCCGGCGGTACCCCATGAATGTCTGGTTTTTTAGATCCATGCCTACCACCTCTTTGTCTTGGTGTTGTGGACGTGAAGGTGCTCGCCCTGGGCGATCGGCGCGATGGTGCGGCCAATATCAACGCTGTATTTGATCACCGTGCTGTCCGCTTCGATGTCCCGTATCGCCAGCTTGTGTCCGATCGGGATGTCGTCTTTGACCGTGAAGTGAATCGTGCGGTCCTGATCCATGATCCAGCCCACCAGATCCTGGCCGGCCTTGACGCCCTCAACGACGACAACACCAACCGAGTCACCTTCGTCGTGGACCACGAAATGGGGTGTCTCAGACATGCCCATCCTCCTTTGTAGAATTTTGAACGGCTTCCAGGTGTTTCCGTCGGCCCAGCCGGCGGGGGAAGCTATCTGATATCTTATATATGAATTACTACTTGCGCAATGTAGGCCGGATGGGGTACACCTGCACCAGAGCTGTTGGTCTCGATGGCCCGCAGGTCGATAGAAGCGAATACGAATCGCCAATCAATATCAGGAGGAGGAATCATGAAATCCCCTTTCATGACAGTGCTGGCCGGGGCGGTGACGTCGCTGGCCATGGGCACCGCGGTTGCCCAGAGTGATTTCCCCAGCAAAGATCTCAGCTACATCATCCCGTTCGGGCCGGGTGGCGAGTCGGACATCTCGGCGCGCCTTCAGCAGGAGTATTTCACCGATATCACCGGGCAAGAGGCCGTGATCGAGTACAAGCCCGGCGGCGGTGGTGCGGTCGCATGGTCGCAGTTCAATGACATGCCGGCGGATGGGCACACGATTATCGGAACCAACCTGCCGCATATCATCCTCCAGCCGCTGGCCAAGGATGTCGGCTTCGAAACCGATGACCTCAACAATTTCTACTTCTTCCATTATTCCCCGGATGCCATCCTGGTCCCGGCGGATAGCCCTTACCAGACCCTGGAAGACCTTGTCGAAGCGGCAGAGGAAGCCCCGGGGTCGATCACCTTCTCGGGCAGCGGCACCTACTCGGCCAACCACGTGGCGCAGACCCGTTTCGATGAGTTGGCGGGCATCACCACGACCTACATCCCGTACAAGGGCACGGGTGCGGCCGTCACTGCACTGAAATCCGGCGAGGTCAGTGCCGAGTGGGGGTACAGCACGGTGGCTGCCAACCATCAGGATGACACCCGCATGCTGGCGATCGCCTCGAGCGAGCGTCATCCGCTGTTCCCGGATGTGCCGACTTTCCAGGAGCTCGGCTATGACCTCGAGGGCGGCGCCTATCGCGGGATGGCGGTCCCAGAGGGTACGCCCGAAGAGGCCAAGCAGCGGCTGTCTGAAATCTTCGGCGAGATCAACCAGGACCCTGAGTTCGTCGAGCGGATGCAGGAACTGGGCTTTTTCCTGGTGGATGTCCCCGCCGACGAGGTTGACGACTTTCTGGCAGAGCGCCGTGCCGAGTACGAAGAAGTGGCTCGTGCGTTCGACCTGATTGATTGATCAAAACGTTTTAACCTGACTCCCCCCGGCCGGTCGGCCGGGGGCTTTCAGCAGCATGGTTGGTCATCATGTCCTGGAGTTTCCTGCTCGCCGCATTCACGCCGTTTAACCTCATGCTGGCTTTTGTCGGCGTGGCTGCCGGCATCATCATCGGCGGGCTGCCGGGGCTGTCGGCGACCATGGCGGTTGCGGTGCTCGTACCGGTGACCTTTGGCATGGAGCCCGCTTCGGGGCTGATCATGCTGGGCGCGATCTACACCGGTGCGATCTACGGTGGCGCCTACTCAGCCATTCTTGTGAACACCCCGGGTACGCCATCGGCCATTGCCACGACCTTCGATGGCTATCCCATGGCCAAGCGGGGGGACGGTGACCTGGCGGTCACCCTGGCCACCCTGTCATCGGTGGTCGGTGGACTCACCGGTGCCCTGGCACTGCTTACTCTCGCGCCCATGCTGGCAACGATCGCGCTGCAGTTCGGGTCGGTGGAGTATTTCTGGCTGGCCGTGCTGGGCCTGACACTGATCTCCGCGCTCTCGGAGGGCGCGACCATCAAAGGATTCATTGGCGCGAGTCTGGGGTTGCTGCTCTCGACGGTCGGCGTGGCGGTTGTCGGCGGCGACGTGCGGTATACCTTTGGCTCGAGCCTGTTACTGGGTGGGGTCGAGATCATCTCGGCGCTGATCGGCCTGTACTGCATCCCGGTATTGATCGATCTGGTGGCCACCCCCGATCCGCATCTGCGGGTCAGCGAAAAAGCCAGCGGATTCCGTCTCCGCGAAGCGCTGGGTTATGCGCTGCGCAGCAAATTCAACATGATCCGTAGCGCCATTATTGGCACCATCGTCGCGATTCTTCCCGGTGCCGGCGGATCCATTGCAAGCCTTGTCTCCTACAGCGAGGCGAGGCGCAGCTCGAAGAACCGCGAGCGTTTCGGCCAGGGCGAGCCCGACGGGATTCTCGCAACGGAGTCCGCCAACAACGCCACCGTTGGCGGTGGTTTTATCCCCACGTTGGTGCTCGGGATACCGGGGACCCCGCCGGATGCCATCATCCTGGGGGCGCTTCTGGTCCAGGGGGTTCGCACCGGCCCGGAGCTTTTCACCGAAAACGCGGATATTTCCTATACCTTCATTTACGGGCTTTTGATCGCGACCTTTCTGCTTTTGCCAATGGGGCTTGTGATTGGGCGGTATGCGTTCAAATCGATCATCTCGATCCCCAAGGCGATTCTCGCGCCCACCGTGGCGTTCATGACAGTCATTGGTACCTACGCCATTCGTAACAACGTCTGGGATGTGCTGATCATGCTGGTCCTTGGGGTGCTCGGGTGGTTTCTCAACCGCGCCGGATTCAAGCCATCACCGATTGTCCTGGGTCTGATCCTCGGGCCCATCGCCGAGCAGGGCTTTGTCCAGGCCGTGCTCATGGGGCAGGCACAGGGGGCCGTTTTGCCAATATTCTTCCGCGGACCGATCTCCTGGACGATCGTTGCCATAATCGTCATTGCAACGCTCTATCCGCTTTTTGCCATGGTGCGCAAGCACCGCCAGACCGCAGCGAAGGCAGGCAGTGATGAGTAATACACCAGTCAACGCCAGGGCAGGCCGACGCGATGTGCTCGGGATGGGGTATGCGGCAGTGTTCGTGGTCATTGGCGGTCTGGCGCTCTACTTCACCGAGGGCATGTCCACCCTGGGGGCTGTCTTTCCGCAGACCATCGCCACGGCACTGGTGATCTTCTCGCTTGCCTATATCGTGCAGAACCTGATCTCGCCGGGCAGCGTCAATCCACCATCGGGCGATGGCTCGTGGGTCCGTCGTGGGCTGCTGGTTGTGGTGATGCTGGGCTGGGTCCTGTCGTTGACATGGATCGGGTTTATCGCCGCCGGTGTGCTTGGCTTTGTCGGGATGATCCTTGTCGGCAATTACGACGGCTGGACGCCGCGGCGTGTGCTTGCCTATGCGCTCGTCTCTGCAGCGATCATCGGTGGGTTCTACACGCTGTTCGCCGTGGTGCTGAATGTCCCGCTGCCGCCGGGGCGGTGGTTCCAGGGGATGTGACAGCGGCTCCCGGGGGGGTAGGAGCGCGCTTTAGTCGAGAATGTTCTTGTAGTGAATCTGGTTGGTCTCGCAGCGACTGACACGCAGCTCCACCGGTTCGTCTTCCAGATCCAGCGCCACACGCTCGATCTCGAGTAGGGGGGTCGTTGGCTCGATGCCAAGCGATTCGGCATCGTTTTGATCCGCCTTCACCGCCCGGAGCTTTTCGATCGCCGTCTGGATGGTGACGCGATACTGCTTTTGATAAAGCGCGTAGAGGGTGTTCGGCAGCGCCTTGCCGTGACTCTCGATGCCGGGGAAGCGCTCGGCCGGTAGCGTGATCCGCTCGATGATGCGGGCGCGACCGTCAATGTAGCGACACCGACGGATGCGCACCACGGGGGCGCCGCGTCGCAGGTTGAGTTGCCGCGCTTCGCCGGCGCGTGCGGTGGTGCGAACGCACTCAAGCACCTTTGATGAGGGTATGCGGCGGCTGCCGTCCTCGTCATACAGGTGCCAGAACTGAAAAAGCGAGCGCTCGCTGTCGTGTTTGGCCACCTCGGTGCCACGCCCCTGGTGTCGGACAACCAGCCGTTCGGCCGCCATCGTGTCCAGGGCTTTGCGGATGGTGCCCTGGCTGACGCCATAGAGCTGCGCCAGCGCGGTCTCGCTGGGCAGCAGCTCGCCAGGGCTCCAGTCGCCGGAGGCAAGCCGATCGAGCAGCATGCGATAGACCTGCTGGTAGAGCGGCTGGTGCGTGGGTGACGGTTGTTCGTGCATGTCGGTCTCTGACGCTTTTCTGTCACAGGATATTGGATAGGCAACCTTTCTGTCACCCTGATACAATACATATATAAGACATATCAATTATTGGACGAAAATCGGTTCCGGGAGTGCCACGATGCCCACCGTTGTCATCAGCGAATTCATTGATCCAGCCGCGCTCGAGCACTTCGGCGAGGACTACCAGATCCATAACGACGCCAATCTGGTTGACGCGCCCGAACGGCTGGCCGAAGTCTGTGGCTCGGCGGATGCACTCATCGTCCGGAACCGAACCCAGGTGAGTCGCGAGCTGCTTGATTCGGCACCGCATTTGAAGGTCATCGGCCGGCTCGGTGTGGGGCTGGATAATATCGACATGACCGCCTGTCAGGATCGTGGTGTCACGGTTTGTCCGGCCACCGGCGCCAATGACGTGGCGGTGGCCGAATATGTGGTCGCCGGCGCGCTTATGCTGCTTCGGGGGGCCTATCAGTCGAGCCATCGCGTCCTTGCCGGAGAATGGCCGCGTCAGGCCCTGACAGGGGGCGAGGTATCCGGCCGGATGCTGGGCCTGGTGGGGTTCGGCGGCATCGCCCGGCAGACAGCTGAGCGGGCGGCGGCATTGGGCATGGAGGTGCTCGCCCACGATCCATTTGTCGCCGCTGACGATCCGGCCTGGAGCGGCCTGGCCGAGCGGTGTGAGGCTTTATCGGCGCTTTTGATGCGCAGTGACGTTGTCAGTCTTCATGTGCCTTACACCGAAACCACCCACCATTTGATCGATGCGCAGGCCATGGCTTCGATGAAGCCAGGCGCAATGCTCATCAATGCCGCCCGGGGCGGGGTCGTTGACGAAGCCGCTCTGGCCCGGTCGCTTTGTGACAGACATCTCGGCGGGGCGATGTTGGATGTGTTCGAGGATGAACCACTGCCGGCCGGCAGTCCGTTGAGTGATGCCCCCAACCTGATCGTGACCCCCCATATCGCCGGGGTCACTGGCGAGTCGAACCGGCGGGTCAGTGACTTGACGGTCCGCAATGTCATCTCGGTGCTTAGAGGAACAGATCGTGACCACGACGTGTAGTGTCGAGCATGCCACCTCGCTGGCCACACGGGCTCTCGAGAATTCGGGGGTCAGTCCAGCCAATGCGAAGGCGGTCACCAACGCCCTGATTGCTGCAGAAATCGACGGTATCCCGTCGCATGGGCTGTCGCGGGTTGCCTACTACGCCGCGCAGGCGGCGAGTGGCAAGGTTGATGGCCAGGCGGTGGCGTCGCTGACAACAAAGGGCAGCGTCATTAACGTGGATGCCGGTACTGGATTCGCTTTTGCGGCAATCCAAAAGGGACTTGGCCCGCTTGTGGAGCAGGCTCGAGCGTCGGGGCTGGCGGCGCTGTCGGTGGGAAATTCGCATCACTTTGGTGTGGCCGGACACCATGTCGAGGCCATCGCCGATCACGGACTGGTTGGCCTTGGTTTTGGAAACAGCCCAGCCGCAATCGCCCCGTGGGGTGGCAATCGACCGCTTTTTGGCACCGATCCCATCGCCTTTGCCTCACCCCGAGCGAACGGCCCGTCACTGGTGGTGGACTTGTCGGTGAGCAAGATCGCGCGGGGCAAAATCATGATGGCCCACAACCGGGGTGAGCCGATCCCGGATGACTGGGCGTTGGATGCCGAAGGGCAGCCCACCCGCGACGCCGGTGAGGCCATGAAAGGCAGTCTGCGCCCGATCGGAGATGCGAAAGGCTCGTCGCTCGCGTTGATGGTAGAGCTTTTAACAGCCGGGCTCAGCCACTCCGCCTTCGGGTATGAGGCGTCATCCTTGTTCTCACCCGAGGGTGATCCACCCCGTCTAGGGCAGCTGTTTCTGGCGATCGATCCAGCCTTCTTTGGTGCTGGATCGGCATTCGTTGAACGCGCCGAAGCCCTGCTCGGGAAGATGGGCGAGCAACAAGGCGTGCGACTGCCGGGGCAGAGACGGCTCCTTTGCCGGCAGCGCTACCGCGGTAATGTGGAACTGGATGAATCCGTGTACGAATCGCTGACACGGTTGGCCAGCGATCACGGGTAGTCAGCAGCGGCGCCGGGCGAGCGATTATTTGGCGTGACTTTCGGCCTGCAGAGCCTGAGCGCGGCTGCGCATCTCCTTGACCATTGCCACAAAGCCATCCCGACGATTGGGCGTGAGCTGCTGGGCGAGGCCGAGGCGGTTGAACAGATCCTCGATATCCACCGCCAGAATCTCTTCCGGGGTCCGCCCGGAATACGCCTTGAGCAGGATGGCAACCAGACCCTTGACGATAAATGCATCGCTGTCGGCCTTGAAATCGAGTCGCGGCGGCTCGCCCTCGTTCACATCGGTGAGCAGCCAGACGTTGCTGACGCAGCCTTCGACCCGGTTTTCCTCGGTTTTTTCCGATTCGGGGAATTCCGGCAGGTCCTTGCCCAGGTCGATGAGCAGCCGATACCGATCTTCCCAGTTATCGAGAAACTCAAAGGTGTCCACCAGTCGTTGTAGTTCCATCGTGACCCCTCCGGCCATGCATTCAATAGACGGTAACATGCGCCCCGGGGTTGTGGCCGCTCGTCAACGCTCGGGGGTAATGCTCGCGCCAAACGACACGGCAAACGGCGCGGTAGAACAAAGGCTTGCAACTTTCCTTTGGCAACGCCGGGCAATCCCGCTATACTCTCGCCGCTGACGACAGGCGCGTAGCTCAGCTGGTTAGAGCACCACCTTGACATGGTGGGGGTCGGTGGTTCGAGTCCACTCGCGCCTACCACAT
>CAJXSH010000029.1 GCA_913061005.1 uncultured Ectothiorhodospiraceae bacterium
CCAAAGAGCAGCAGTTTTTCGGTAACCGTTGTCTTACCCGCATCGGGGTGGGAGATGATGGCAAAGGTACGGCGGCGTTGGGCTTGGGTCGGCGCGTCGTCGCGGGCTGTCACAAAAGTTCCTGATCGTTGATGAATAAAAACTGAAAAAAGGCGGTTATTGCTTTGATCCCGACGAGCCGGAACGGCGCCGCGATCGCCGGCGGCCGCCCTGTTTTGGCGAATCAGTTGCCTCGCCTTCGGCCCGGGGCGTCTGCGCGGTGTCGTTCGAGGCGAGATCAGCCGCCGTCTCTGGCTCTGTCTCATCAAGGTCGATTTCAAAGGCCTCGAGGGATGAGGCGATCTCGTCATCCGCACTTTGATCGCGCCGACGCAGAATGCCCCGGTCAACCAGCTCTTCGGCAGCCTTGGTGATGGTGCCTTCCATTCTCACAAAAGCCGCAAGGGGCAGGACCAGACGTCCCGTCCGCTCGATGGCGGTGGTCACGCCGGCCTCATTGATCTCTCGGCGGACACAGTCGACATAGACCAGATCCTTGATGATTTTGATATCGCCGATGTCTTCGATGTAGTAATCCATTGCGCCCCCGGGGATTTGGATCGATCCAGACCGCCATATGGCCGCCTGCGCAGGTAAGCCGCCCTCGACGGCCCGGTGTTGGTGTTGCGGTATGATAACGCGTCGGCGCGCCGGGTCGAGGCTGTGCAATGCACACACGAGGCCGTAGCGCCTATAATCGGCGGGATGGATCGCGCTGATACGCCATTCTGGCAACGCAAAACCCTCGCCGAGATGTCTGCGCCGGAGTGGGAGGCACTCTGTGATGGCTGCGGACAATGCTGCCGGCACAAGCTCGAGGATGCCGATACCGGCGCGGTCTACCCGACCCGGGTGGGCTGTCAGCTGCTCGACACCCATGGCTGCCACTGCACGGATTACGCCAATCGGCACGCCACGGTCCCCGATTGCATCCAGTTGACCGTCGAGGCCATCCCCGAAATGCCCTGGCTGCCGCAGAGCTGCGCCTATCGGCGGCTCTATGAAGGCCGGGGGCTTGCGTGGTGGCATCCGCTTGTCTCGGGCGATCCCGAGACTGTGCATACCGCCGGGATCTCGGTTCGCGGTAGACTGGTCAATGAAAGGCAGCTGCCGGCCGACGCCGCGCTTGAGGATTACGTGGAGGAGACCCCATGGACATGAGCGCCTACCCACTGCTCGAGGGAATCGATGCCCCGGCGCATCTTCGTGAGCTCCCCAAAAGCCAGTTGCCCCGGCTCTCGGATCAATTGCGGGATTATCTGCTCGAGAGCGTCGCCCGCTCGGGCGGGCATCTCGCCGCCGGGCTCGGCGCCGTCGAGCTGACGGTCGCGCTGCACTATGTATTCAACACCCCGGAAGACCGTCTGGTCTGGGATGTCGGCCATCAGTGCTATCCGCACAAAATCCTCACCGGGCGGCGTCGCGAGATCGGGCGGATCCGCAAGATCGATGGCCCGGCGGGCTTTCCGGTGCGTGACGAAAGCCCCTACGACACCTTTGGCGTCGGCCACTCGAGTACCGCCATCAGCGCCGCGCTGGGCATGGCGCTGGCGAGCCGCAACCGCGGCGACGGGCGCAAGACCTGCGCGGTCATCGGTGACGGGGGGCTGACCGCGGGCGAGGCCTTTGAGGGGCTCAACCACGCCGGTGATGTGCGCCCGGATCTGCTGGTCGTACTCAACGACAACGAGATGTCCATCTCCGAGAACGTCGGGGCGCTCAACAAGACCTTTGCCGGTTTTCTCTCGGGCGGGGTCTACAGCAACCTGCGCGAAGAGGCCAAGCAGGTCATCGAGCGCATGCCAACGCCCATGCGCGAATTCGCCAAGCGCGCCGAAGAGCATGTCAAAGGCATGATGGTGCCCGGCACCTTCTTCGAAGAGCTGGGTTTTCAGTACTTTGGCCCGGTGGACGGGCACGATGTCGATGGCCTGGTGGATGTACTCGAGCGGCTGCGCGGCCTCGAGGGCCCGCGGATCCTGCATTGTGTCACCCGCAAGGGCAAAGGCTATGCCAAGGCCGAGGCCAATCCCATCGCCTATCACGGCGTCAAGGCCTTCGACCCGGCCGCCGGACTCAAGGCGGCCAGCGAGCCGGCACCGAAGACCTACACCGATGTCTTCAGCGACTGGCTGTGCGATGCCGCCGAGCAGGAGCCACGCCTTTGGGGCATCACCCCGGCCATGCGCGAGGGCTCGGGGCTGGTGGCGTTTGCCAAGCGCTTCCCCGATCGGTACCTCGACACCGCGATCGCCGAGCAGCATGCCGTCACCCTCGCCGGCGGGCTCGCCTGCGAGGGCGAAAAGCCGGTGCTCGCCATCTATTCGACCTTTTTGCAGCGCGGGTATGACCAGCTCGTCCACGACATCGCGCTGCAGAACCTGCCGGTGCTCTTCGCCCTGGATCGGGCCGGTCTGGTCGGCGCCGATGGCGCGACCCACCACGGCGCCTTTGATTTCAGCTATATGCGCTGTCTGCCCAATATGACCATCATGGCCCCGGCGGACGAGCGTGAATGCCGCAAGATGCTCTCCACTGGCCTGACCATCGATGGGCCCAGCTCGGTGCGCTACCCCCGCGGCAAGGGCCCCGGCGTGGTCCCGGATGATGACCTCGAGGGCCTGCCCATCGGCCAGGCCGAGATCCGCCGCGAAGGCAGCAGCATCGCCATTCTCGCCTTCGGCACCATGGTCCCGGCAGTGGCGCCGGTGGCCGAGGCGCTGGATGCCACCCTGGTGAACATGCGATTCGTCAAACCACTCGATCGCGCCTGTATCCACCGCATCGCGGCGACCCACCCGCGCATCATTACCGTCGAGGAAAACGCCATCCCGGGCGGTGCCGGTGCCGGAGTGGCCGAGGTGCTGGCCGAGCAGGGCCATCGGCCCGAGCTTTTGCACATCGGCCTGCCCGATAGCTTTGTGCACCATGGCGAGCGGGACGAGCAACTGGCCCTCGTGGGCCTGGATGGCGATGGCCTGGCGCAGCGGATCAGCGAGTGGCTGGGCCGCGAGGTTGCCAGCCCCGCGCCCACCCAGTAGGGTTTGCGCCACCAGATGACGCCCTTCCCCAATGCAATCGGCGACCGGACGTGCCAGGGCCACGTCGATCGGCTCGCGCACAGCGGTAATCCATGAACAGACAATCCAGTTATAACTACGACGAACTGCTTGCCTGCGGCCACGGCGAGCTCTTCGGCGACGGCAATCCGCAGCTGCCGGTCCCGAACATGCTCATGTTCGATGCCATCACCCATATCGATGACACCGGGGGTGACTTCGACAAAGGACTGATCCAGGCGGAACTCGCGGTCAAACCCGAGCTGTGGTTTTTTGGCTGCCACTTCCCCGGCGACCCGGTCATGCCCGGTTGCCTGGGGCTGGATGCGCTGTGGCAATTGTTGGGCTTTTACCTCGGCTGGATTGGCGGGACCGGCAAAGGCCGGGCGCTTGGCTGCGGCGAGGTCAAGTTCACCGGCCAGATCCTGCCGGATAATGCCGAGGTCAAGTACCGGCTCGACGTCAAGCGCGTGATCAAACGCCGGCTCTACATGGGCATCGCCGATGGTCAGGTCAGTGTCGACGGCGATATCATCTACCGGGCGATGGACCTGCGCGTGGGTCTGTTTCAGAATCCTCAGACAAGCCTTTAGGAGGAGCACGTCGTGCGGCGAGTGGTGGTCACAGGCATGGGCATCGTCTCCTGCCTCGGGAATGATGCGACAAGCGTAACCGACGCCCTTCGTCAGGGACGCTCCGGCATCCGTCATAGCGAAGACTATGCCGCCTATGGTCTGCGAAGCCAGGTGGCAGGCCAGGTCGATATCGATCTCGATGAGCGCGTCCCCCGCCGGGCCCGCCGCTTCATGGGGGATGCGGCCGGGTTCGCCTATGTCGCCATGGACCAGGCCATTGCCCAGTCGGGACTGACCGACGCACAGGTCTCCAACCCCCGGACCGGGCTGATCGTCGGCTCGGGGGGCGCGTCGACCGAGCATGTGGTCAAGGCCGCGGATATCCTTCGTGAGCGGGGCGTGCGCAAGATCGGGGCCTTCGCGGTGCCCAAGGTGATGGGCAGCACCACCTCGGCCTGCCTGGCTACGCCGTTCGCCATCAAGGGGGTCAACTACAGCATCTCCTCGGCCTGCGCGACCAGTGCGCATTGCATTGGCGCGGCCATGGAGCAGATCCAGCTGGGCAAACAGGATGTGGTCTTTGCCGGTGGCGGCGAGGAAGAGCACTGGTCACTGACGATGCTCTTCGATGCCATGGGGGCGCTGTCGACGGGCTACAACGACACACCCGCCCGCGCATCGCGGCCATTCGACCGGGATCGGGATGGCTTTGTCATCGCCGGCGGTGGCGGCATGCTGGTATTGGAAAGCCTCGAACATGCCCAGGCCCGGGGCGCCGAGATTCTCGCCGAGCTGGTCGGCTATGGCGCCACCTCGGATGGCTACGATATGGTCGCGCCCTCGGGCGAAGGGGCCGAGCGTTGCATCCAGATCGCCCTTGAGATGGCGGGCGACCCCTCGGTTGACTACATCAATGCCCACGGCACCAGCACCCCGGCCGGCGATATCACCGAGCTAAAAGCGCTGCAGAACGTCTTTGGTGACGATCTGCCGCCGGTGAGCTCGACCAAATCGCTCACCGGGCACTCATTGGGTGCTGCTGGCGTCCAGGAAGCCATCTACGCGTTGCTGATGATGCAAAACGACTTCATCGCCGGGACCGCCAACGTCGACAACCTGGATGAAGCCGCCCAGGGGTTGCCGGTGGTCACCGAGGCCCGGGACGGCCAGACGCTGGATCTGGTGCTGAGTAACAGCTTTGGCTTTGGCGGGACCAACGCCACCCTCGCCTTCAAGCGCTACACAGGTTAAGGCCTAGACGAGGTGCCGTCCGCCGTCCAGGCCGATCCGCCGGCCGGTGACATACGGGTTATCCAGCAGAAACTGTAGCGCCTCCACCGCCGCGCCCTCGCCCGGCGCGATCCCCAAAAGGGATTTCTTTAAGGTTTTCTCGCGATAGGCCTCGCTGTCGCCGTCGTTGAACATCACAAGCGACGGGGCGATGCTGTTGACCTTGATACTGGGCGCAAGCAGCCGGGCAAAGGACAGGGTCAGGTTCTCGAGGGCGGCTTTGCTCGCGGCATAAGCGATGTGCTTGGCGCTGCCCTTCTCCACCACATAATCGGTCATATGCACGATATCCGCGCCACGGTCGCTTTGCTCGAGCAGATCGCGACAGGCGAGGTTGATCCGGTACGGCGTCATGGTGTGGATCTGGAGCATTGCCGTCATGACTTCGGCCGGATCGGTCTCCGGCCGCTCGGGCATCCAGTCCGAGGCGTTGTGGATGATCGCCCGCAGGGAGTCGGTCTCGTCGCGGAGCTGATCGATGAACGTGGTAATCCCCGTATCGGTGGCAAAATCGGCATGCAGACAGCAGGCGCCGGCGTTTTCCAGCGCATCCACCGCCGGCCGACGGGTGCGGTAGCTGACGATGACCGGCTGGTTGCGCGCCAGACAATGCCGGGCAAACGCCAGGCCGATCCGCTGTCCGCCACCGGTCACAAGAATGGGAGCGCTCATGAAAAACCCCGTTTAAGCCATTGATTTAATTAGCATGCCCGGCCGCGCAGCCGCCAGGCAGCCCAAGCGTTGTAGGCCCGATTGGCCAGTGCATAAATCCCGGGCAGACGCATCACCGCCGCCAGCAGCCGAAACCCGCCGCCGGCGAGGCGCCAGTAGACAAGCGATGCGGGCAGGCCCACATGCATGCGCTCGCCATCGTACAGATGGATACGCTCCATCATCGCCGCCAGGGTATAGCCGGCGGGCGGCTCGAACGCCGGCGCGCTGATGTCCACCAACTCGAGGGTGGGCTCGAGGCGGCCGCGCAGATGCTCGATCTCGCGCCGACACAGCCCGCAGCTGCCGTCGTAGAAGAGTCGTTGCTGAGTCATACCCTGTATGGTGGCACGGACAGGCGACCGAGCGGTATCCGGTCGGGCGCGGTCCGCGCCCCGCGGCCGACCACACAGCCGCCCGGTCGCTCCTGCGCCCCGCAGCGCGGTCCCAGTCACCCACGACGTTGAGGAGCTGATGCCACCCGAGCTTTCGATCATCGTCCCGGCATGGAACGAGGCCGACTACCTCGCCGATACCCTCAAGGCCGCGAGGCAAAGCGCAGACCAGGCCGGCATCCCGGTGGAGATCATCGTCGTGGATAACGCCTCGACGGATGCCACCCGGGCCATCGCCCATGATCATGGCGCCCGTGTGATCGACGAACCCGAACGGCGCATCGCCCGGGTGCGCAACACCGGCGCGCGGGCGGCACAGGCTCCCGGGCTGGTGTTCGTGGATGCCGATACCCGGGTGCAGGCCATCCACCTCGAGGCGGTCAAAAGCCGGCTCGATGCCGACTGGGCCGGCGGCGGCGCGCCGATTGCATTCGACCGGATCGATGGCCTGCTGCAACGCCGGGGGCTGGCGGCATGGAATGCCCTCGCCCGCCGGCTGCATCTGGCCGCGGGTTGCTTTGTCTTTGTCCGCGCCGATCTGCACGCAATGGCAGGCGGCTTTACCGAAAAGGTCTATGCCGGCGAGGAGATCCACTACTCACGCCGGCTGCGGCGTCTGGCCCGGGCTCGCGGATTGCGTTTTGCGGTGCTCGACACCCCGCCGGTGATCAGCTCGGCGCGCAAGCTGGCGTGGTTTCGGCCGTGGCAGCATGCGCTGGTGCTGCTGACCTTTGTGCTTTTTCCCTGGGCAGGCCGTTTCCGGCGTTTGACCTGGTTCTGGTATCGACGACCGACGCGGGCGTCGAGCAACCGCCAGAAGGACTGATCCAGAGCAACACAGCGGCGGTCGAGCTTGTCTAACCTCGTTGCACACATGCCAACGAGAGAGGACTGTCATGAAAGCACTCGTCTATCACGGCCCGGGCAAACGCCAATGGCAAGATAAACCGGACCCGGCGATCGAGCAGCCCACCGATGCGGTGGTCCGGATCAGTCACACAACCATTTGCGGCACGGATCTGCACATCCTCAAGGGCGATGTGCCGACCTGCGAAGCCGGCCGGACCCTCGGTCACGAGGGCGTCGGCGTGGTCGAGTCCGTGGGCGATGGCGTGGCCACACTCAGTCCCGGTGACCGGGTATTGATTTCGTGTATCACCTCCTGCGGCCGCTGTGACTACTGCAAGCAGGGGATGTATTCCCATTGCCGGGATGGTGGCTGGATCCTCGGCCATCGGATCGACGGCACCCAGGCCGAGGCGGTGCGTATCCCCCATGCGGACAACAGCCTCTATAAGTTGCCCGATGGCCTGGATAACGAGTCGGCGGTGATGCTCAGCGACATCCTGCCCACTGGTCATGAGATTGGGGCGCTCAATGGCGAGGTCGGACTGGGGGATACCGTCGCCATCGTCGGGGCCGGACCCATCGGCCTTGCCGCTTTGCTCACGGCACGCTTTTATTCTCCGGCGCGCATTATTGTCATCGACCCGGATGAAAACCGCCTCGAGACGGCGCGGCAGCTGGGTGCCACCGACACCCTCACGGCCGATCCGGTGGACGCGGTCATGGAGATGACCGACGGTGAAGGGGTCGATGTCGCCATGGAGGCCGTGGGCATTCCCGAGACGTTCGACACCTGTCAGCGCATCGTCCGCGCCGGCGGCCACATCGCCAATATCGGCGTGCATGGCACCAGCGTGGATCTGCAGATCCAGAACCTGTGGATTCAGAACGTGACCATCCGCACGGGGCTTGTGAATACCAACACCATCCCGGTGCTGATGCGCATCCTCGAATCCGGTGGGGTCGATGCAAAAAGCCTGATCACCCATCACTTCAAACTTGATGAGATCGAGACCGCCTATGATGTGTTCGGCGATGCCGCCAGCGAGAAAGCGATCAAGATGATCCTGACCGCGTAGGCGATTGGTGATGCCCGGGGGTGGGATCGATGGTGCCCGGAGTGGGACTCGAACCCACACGGCCAAGGCCTCGGGATTTTAAGTCCCGTGCGTCTACCAGTTCCGCC
>CAJXSH010000030.1 GCA_913061005.1 uncultured Ectothiorhodospiraceae bacterium
GGCTATTCGCTGGACTTCGACCATCCGGTGTTCAAAAGCGGTGAGCGCACCGCCGAGGTGGATTTTTCATCCACCTCGTTCGTCAAGGAAGTCAGCCGGGCGCGGACCTTCGGCTTCATGCGCGATATCGAGCATCTCAGGCAGAACAACCTCGCCCTCGGCGGGAGTCTGGATAATGCCATCGTCGTCGATGATTATCGGGTCCTCAACGAGGACGGGCTTCGATATCACGACGAGTTCGCCAAGCACAAGATCCTCGATGCCATTGGCGATCTGTATCAGCTCAACCGCAGCCTCATCGGTGCCTTTCATGGCTACAAGTCGGGCCACGAGATGAACAACCGCCTGCTGCGCGAGTTGCTGCACCAGCGTGATGCCTGGGAAGAGGTGACCTTCGAGGATGAGACAACGGTCCCCATTGCCTACGACCAGCCCCTGCCGGTGACCTGACCGCGCGACCTATCCCCCGCGCCGTCTTGATGCCAGACGTCGCAACCCATCGGCCAGCCGCGGGTCCACCATCCCTTCGGCGGCGTTTTCCAGATGACGGACTGCCTCGTGGCTCAGCGCGGGCGAGGCGGCCCTGGGCCGGCGGTTGACCGGTTTGGCCAGACGAACCCGTAGTGCCGCCGGTCGGTGGCCGATGATCTGGCTGGCGGCGTCCAGCAAAGCCTGCTGATAACCCCGAAGGGGCGTGGCCCAGACCGGGCTTTCGGCGACCAGCACCAGCGCGTCGGCGTCGATCGCAGCCAGCTGCCAGTGGCCCTGCAGACGCTCGGGGAGTACCGATTGCAGACGGTTGCCGGTCTGCACCAGCCAGTGCGTGTGGCGTTCGATATCGCGGATATCACCGCCGGTCGCTTTCATCACGCCGTTGATCCGTCGGGGCGATCCGGGTCGGTTGCCGGCCATGCCTGCTCCTGCTCATCCCCTGGTTGATGCGCTATAGTAGCGCGTCATTCACCTCTGCGATCGGGTCCTCATGATCAGCGGAATTGCAAAAAAGATATTCGGTAGTCGCAACGATCGACTGATCAAGCGGCTGAGTCGCCAGGTCGAGCGGATCAATCAGCACGAGTCCCATCTCGAGGGGCTGGATGATCAGCAGCTGGCAGCCATGACCCCGGCACTGCGCGAACGCCTGGCGGCGGGCGAGCGGCTGGATGATCTGCTGCCCGAGGCGTTTGCCGTGGTCCGGGAGGCCGCCCGTCGCACCCTGGGGCTGCGTCACTTCGACGTCCAGCTCATTGGCGGGATGATTCTCCACCAGGGGCGGATCGCCGAGATGAAAACCGGCGAAGGCAAGACACTGGTGGCCACGCTGCCGGCCTATCTCAACGCCTTATCCGGCGAGGGTGTCCATATCGTCACGGTCAACGACTACCTGGCCCGTCGCGACGCGGAATGGATGGGACGCGTCTTCCGGGCGCTGGGCATGGAGGTTGGCGTGGTGGTGCCGGGCATGGAGCCGGCGGATAAAAAGGCGGCCTACCAGGCGGATATCACCTACGGGACCAACAACGAGTTCGGCTTTGATTATCTGCGCGACAACATGGCCCTGCGTGCCGAGGATCAGATGCAGCGCGGCCAGCATTTCGCCATCGTCGACGAGGTGGACTCGATCCTTATCGACGAGGCGCGCACGCCGCTGATCATCTCCGGCAAGGCCGAGCAGGCGGGCGATCTCTACGAGCAGATGAATCGACTGGTCCCCCGGCTCGAACCCCAGGAAGAAGAGGACGGCCCGGGGGATTACTACCTGGACGAGAAATCCCGGCAGGCCTTTCTGACCGAATCAGGCCAGGAGCGCGCCGAGGTCCTGCTGCAGGAAGCCGGCCTGCTCGCCGAGGGCGAGAGTCTTTACGACGCGCGCAACATCGTCATGGTCCATCATCTCAATGCGGCCCTGCGCGCCCACACCCTGTATCAGCGCGACGTCCACTATCTGGTGCAGAACGGCCAGATTGTCATTGTCGACGAATTCACCGGCCGTGCCATGCCCGGGCGACGCTGGTCGGAGGGGCTGCACCAGGCGGTCGAGGCCAAGGAAGGGGTGGAGATCCAGGCCGAGAACCAGACACTGGCATCGATCACCTTTCAGAATTACTTCCGGCTCTACGACAAGCTCGCCGGGATGACCGGCACCGCCGATACCGAGGCCTACGAGTTCCAGCACATCTATGGCCTGGAAGTGGCGGTGGTGCCCACCCATCGGCCGATGATCCGCGCCGACCATCATGATCTGGTCTTTCTCAATCAGGAGGACAAATACAACGCCATTATCGAGGACATCAAAGACTGTAATGGCCGCGGGCAGCCGGTGCTGGTGGGGACCACCTCCATCGAGAGCTCCGAGCGCATCTCGCAGGCGTTGCGTGAGGCAGGCATCAACCATGAGGTGCTCAACGCCAAACAGCACGAGCGCGAGGCCGGCATTGTTGCCCAGGCCGGGCGGCCGGGGGCGGTGACCATTGCCACCAACATGGCCGGACGGGGCACCGACATCGTGCTGGGCGGCAACCTCGATGTCGAGCTGGCCGCCCTGGGTGAGTCGGCCGATGAGGCCAGTCAGGCGGCGCTGCGCGAGGACTGGCAATCCCGTCATGATGCGGTCCTGGAAGCCGGTGGGCTGCATGTCATCGGCACCGAGCGCCACGAGTCGCGGCGTATCGACAATCAGCTGCGGGGGCGTTCGGGCCGTCAGGGCGATCCGGGCTCGACACGCTTTTTCCTCTCGCTCGATGACAGCCTGTTGCGCATCTTTGCCTCCGAGCGGGTCTCGGGAATGATGCAGCGTCTGGGCATGCAGGAGGGCGAGGCCATCGAAAGCGGCATGGTCTCGCGGGTGATCGAGAACGCCCAGCGCAAGGTCGAGGCCCACAACTTCGACATGCGAAAGCATCTGCTGGATTTTGACGATGTGGCCAACGACCAGCGTCGGGTGGTGTATGCCCAGCGCAACGAGCTGCTCGTCTCGGAGGATATCTCCGGGACCATCGTTGATATGCAGGACGACGTCCTCGGCGAGCTGATGAACGAGCACATGCCGCCGGGCACCATCGAGGATCAGTGGGACATCCCGGGACTCGAAGAGGCCCTGCGGGGGCAGTTCGGGGTCGAGGCACCCGTGGCCGAATGGCTGGAGGCCGATGCCGAACTGGATCGCGAAGGCGTCCTTGGCCGCCTTAACGAGCAGATTGCCGCGCACTACCGGGCCAAGGAACAGGAGGTCCAGGCCATCGGCGTGGATATGCGCGAGGTCGAGAAAAGCTTTCTGCTGCAGGTGCTGGACAACCAGTGGAAAGAGCATCTCGCGGCCATGGACTACATGCGCCAGGGCATCAGTCTGCGGGGGATGGCACAGCGCGATCCCAAGCAGGAGTTCAAGAAAGAAGCCTTCGCCATGTTCCAGGAGATGCTCGGGGCGATTAAGCGCGAGGCAATCCGCATTCTGTTCAACGTCAATGTGCGCAGTCAGGAGGATGCCCAGGCGGCCGAGCAACGCCGCGAGGCCGAGCGGGCCCGCGCCATGCAGTTCCAGCATGCCGAGGCCAACGCCCTCGCCGGTGACCAGGGCGCGTCAACCCAGGCGGCCGAGGGCGAGCGCCAGCCGTTTGTCCGGGGTCAACGCAAGGTCGGGCGCAACGAGCCTTGCCCCTGCGGCTCGGGCAAGAAATACAAACACTGTCACGGCCAACTCTAGGCGGCGGGCGGCGTGGCTGTTGGCAATGATCCGCTGCCGCGGCTCCATCCGGTCGACGGTGTCCAGGTGGCCACCGTCAGCGCCGGTGTCCGCAAGGCCGACGAACTCGACCTGGTGGTCTTCTCGCTGGCGCCCGGCAGTGAGGTAGCGGCGGTATTCACCCGCAACCGGTTCCGTGCCGCGCCGGTGCGGACCGCCGAGGCCCATCTGGCGGCCCTGTCGCCACGCTACTGGTTGATCAACACCGGGAATGCCAACGCCGGCACCGGCGAACATGGCGAACGGGCCGTGGCCCAGAACTGCCAGGCCCTGGCCGATCTGACCGGGTGTCAGGCCAGCGAAGTCCTGCCGTTTTCGACCGGGGTCATCGGTGAACCGCTCGCCGCCGATCGCATCGACGCGGCCCTGCCGCAGGCGCTGGAGGCGCTGAGCGACGAGGGCTGGGCGCTGGCCGCCGATGGCATCCGCACCACCGATACCCGGCCCAAGGGCGATAGCATGCGTCTGCCGCTGAGCGGCGGCGAAGTGACACTCACCGGCATTGCCAAGGGCTCGGGCATGATCCGCCCGGACATGGCGACCATGCTGGCGTTTATCGCCAGCGATATCCGTATCCCGCAAAACCGGCTCCAGGCGTTGTTGGAGGCAGCCGTCGCCGAGAGCTTCAATCGCATCACCGTGGATGGGGATACCTCGACCAATGATGCCTGCAGCCTGGTGGCCACCGGTGCCAGCGGCATCGGACTCGAAACCCCCGAAGACGAGCGGCTGTTCGCCCGGGCGCTCGGCCAGCTTTGTCAGCGCCTTGCCCGGGCCATCGTCGCCGATGGCGAGGGGGCAACGCGGCTGGTGACGGTCCGCGTCGCCGGCGCGCGGACGGTGGCCGAGGCCGAGCAGGTGGCCTTTACGGTGGCGCAGTCGCCTCTGGTCAAAACCGCGCTTTTCGCCGGTGATCCCAACTGGGGGCGGATCCTGGCGGCGGTGGGCCGGGCGGGGATCGATGATCTGGCGGTGGATCGGGTATCGATTGCCATTGGCGACTATCCCATCGCCGAGGCCGGGGCATTGAGCCCGGATTATGACGAGCACAAGGCGGCGGCCCGCATGGGCGCCGATGAGTTGACCCTCGATATCCAGCTGGGTCGCGGCGATGCCGAGGCCTCGGTCTGGACCTGTGATCTTTCCTACGATTACGTCCGCATCAATGCGGAATACCGCAGCTGAGCATGAGCGGGGCGGGACCGGTCCATGTGGCCGTCGGGGTCGTCCAGGACGGCGCTGGCCGGGTCGTGATTGCCCGCCGCGACGCCCATCGCCACCAGGGGGGGCGCTGGGAGTTTCCCGGCGGCAAGATCGAGCCCGGAGAAACGCCGTTCACGGCACTCCAGCGCGAGCTCGCTGAAGAGCTCGGCGTGACGGCGGAGGCGGCATCGCCATTGATTCGCATCCCCTACGACTACGGCGACCGGCAGGTTGTGCTTGATGTGATGCGCGTCACCGCCTATCGCGGTGAGCCCGAGGGCGTCGAGGGCCAGCCCCTGGCCCGGGTCGCCGTTGATTCGCTCGATCCGGCGGCGTTTCCGGCCGCCAACCGGGCGATCATCACGGCCCTGCGCCTGCCATCCACCTATATCATCAGCCCGGACTGCCAGGATCCGGACGACTGGCTGGCGCAGCTCGACCGCTGCCTGGCCGGTGGTGCACGCCTGATTCAGTTCCGGGTCCGCGGTGAATCGCCCGGCCGTGACCGACTGGCCAGTGAGGCGGTCAAGCGATGCCATGCCGGCGGCGCCGTGATGCTGGTCAATGGCGATGCAACACTGGCCGAAGCCTCGGGCGCCGACGGTGTGCATTTGAATGCCCGGCAATTGCGGGATTGCAACCGACAGTCACTGTCGGGCTTTGCATGGATCGGGGCCTCCTGCCACAACGGCCCCGAGCTGGCGCGGGCGGCCGATCTGGGTGCGGATTTTGCAGTGCTTGGCCCCGTGGCGCCGACCGCCAGTCACCCGGGGGCAGCGCCGCTGGGGTGGGCGGCGTTTGCCGACGCGGTGGCCGCGGCCCGGCTACCGGTCTACGCCCTCGGCGGCATGGGCCGGGCGGATACCGAGACGGCCATCACCCACGGCGGCCAGGGGGTTGCCGGTATTCGCGGGTTCTGGCCCGGCCTGTCGGGTTAGTGGGGGTCGTTGTCGCTGGGTGGCGGGGGATCGGCGGGCTCGCCCGGGATACGATGCCCCTCGTCCAGCCACTCCCCCAGGTCGACCAACCGACAGCGCCTCGAGCAGAACGGCCGATAGGTGGACGATGCCGTCCACGGCACCGGCGTGCCACATTGCGGGCAGCTGACCTGCGCGGGTTGATCAGATGACACAGCGTTCCAGGATGAACGAGACATCGTTGTCCACCTGTTGGGGTCGCTCGCCGGAGCGGGGTTGCTGGAGGAAGCGGATGTTGCAGTAGTGCCGGCTGCCGCTGATCTCTGGATAAACGCCGGCACCGCCCGGGACGGTGATGCGCAGCATCTGATACGGGGTGGCCCGGTCGAGCATGGCCTGGAAATTGCCGCCGGGGGCACTCTCTTCGATGGGGTCGGCGCTGTGCCGGAGCAGCTTGAGTACCATGGCGACCCCCTTGTCGATCAGCTCGAAGGCGTCATGCCAGTGCGCGAGAAGCGCCTGACGTTCGGCGACCGGGGTTTCGAGCCATAGATGATAGCCCGGCAGGTCAAAGGCGCAGGTGCCTCCGGGCACGCCGGCGCGTTGTTCGATGGTGGTGAGAAAGGCGTTGTCGCTGACTGCCGCCGGAATGCCGGTGGGCGCATTGCGCAGCCGGCCGGCGAGCTCGTTGCAGTCCTGGATCACCGGCTCGAGCAGACCGCTGTCGACCTCGGGCCGTTGCTCAAGCTGGGTGAGGCTGGCCTCGATTCGGTCGAGCTCTTTTTGTAGCTCGGAGCGGACATCGCTGCGGGTGAGCAGGCTTTTGACATCCAGCAGTGCGTTCACCGCCTCACGGGTATGCCAGGCGCTTTCACCGGCGGCGCCGAAGCGGTACTGGGCGAACAGAAACTCAAGACGCAAGAAGGTCCGCATCCGCTCGTTGAGCGGATACTCATACACGATTGGCTCATCCAGTGCGTCCGAATTGCCCACGCATGCCCTCCAATGGATCTGCGGGCATTCTCACTCACTCGGGCCGGTGGGCACAAATGGGGGGGATGACCGGCGCGCCGCCAGGTCCCGATACCGACGATCCAGTGCCGCGATCTGTGACTGCAGTGCCGTGTGGTTGTGGCGATTGTCGATGATGTCATCGGCGATGGCCCGGCGCTGATCCGCATTGGCCTGGTTTTCGAGCATTCGGCGTGCAGCGGGCTCACTGAGCTGGTCGCGTTGCATCACGCGGCGTTTTTGATCAGCCACCGAGGCATCCACAAGCAGGATGCGGTCAAAATGATCCTGCCAACCGGCCTCCACCATCAGCGGTACGACGACGATGGCATAGGGTGTGGTCAAGGCCGCGAGGCGTTGCGCCATCAAAGCCTCGATTCGCGGATGGGTGATCGCTTCGAGGGTCTCGCGCGCGGCCGGGTCGGCAAAAATCCGATCACGCAGTGCCCGTCGGTCGAGTTGCCCGTCGTCGGTGATCACCGCCGGACCAAAGGCGCTGCGGACGGCTTCCAGCCCCTCGGTGCCGGGGGCCACGACCTCACGGGCCAGGTCATCGGTATCGATGACCGGCACCCCCAGCCGGGCAAACGCCTGTGACACCGTGGATTTGCCGCTGGCCACACCGCCGGTCATCCCGACCCGAAGACCGACGCCGTTGTGGCTAGAGGTAGAACCGCTCATGCCCCCAGACTAGCGTGATCCAGCCCGCCAGGGCGAGCCAGGGGCCAAAGGCGAGGTGATTGTCACCGCCGGCGCCAGGCCAGCGACGCACCAGCAGCCAGAGACAGCCGCCGCCGGCGGCGAGCAGCAGAATTACTGGCAGGGCCGCGGGCCCGGCCCAGGCGCCGAGCATCGCCAAGAGCTTGCAATCGCCGCCGCCCAGGCCATCGTGGCCCCGCACCAGGCGATAGGCGCTATTCAGCCCGGCCAGTAGCGCATAACCCGCGGCCGCACCGATGATGGCGTCACTCGGCCCGGGCATGGACGCCAC
>CAJXSH010000031.1 GCA_913061005.1 uncultured Ectothiorhodospiraceae bacterium
TTCGTCGTACCCACCGGCCGTCTCGCAAACCGCCGATACGTCCATTGATACTGTTCGGGCCGCTCGCGGACGACCGCTTCGATCGCCTGGTTCATGGCTGCGGCGGCGGTTTCCGGGTCGCGGTCCCCCACCGGCTCTGTCACCCGCCGCCAGTGCAGCCGGTATCCGGCCCCACGATCCAGGCGTTCGGCCCAGCCGATTACCACCGGCGCCTCCGTCCGGGCGGCCAGCTTGCCAAAAAGCGTCATGGTTTTGGCGGGATGACCAAAAAAGGGCACAAAGACGCCTTCGCCGGGCGGTGACTGATCGGGCAACACCCCCACGGCCTCACCGGCTTTCAACGCTTTGAAAAGGGCACGAATACCGGAGGGTTTGGCCGGCCAGAAGGTTGCCCCGCCCCGCGAGCGGCCGCGGTTTAAAAGCGCTTCAAGCTCTTTCCAGCGAGGCGGTCGATAGAGGGCATGCAGCGGCACCCGCTGGGCCAGCCACATCTGCAACGCTTCCCAGGCGCCGTGGTGCGGGGCGATCACCAGCAGCCCCCGGCCTTCGGCCAGGGCGTCATCGATCACCGCCTCGCCCTCGACCGACTGGATCAACCCCAGCACACGGGGCACGGGCCACTGCCATAGCGCCGCCAGCTCGGTCAGGCCCTTGGCGTTTTCGCGCAGTGATGCCCGGGCCAGCCGGTCGCGGCCCGCCGCCGGCCAGTCCGGAAAACAAAGATCGGCGTTGACCCGCGCCACGCGCCACTCGGGACGCTTCAGACGAATACTCAGCCACGCCAGTACCCCGCCCAACCGATGGAGCACCGGCAGGGGCAGGATGGATAATGCTTTCAATACCCCGAAAACCCACCGGGCCCGGCCCGTGAGCGGCTGCCGGGCACCCGGGCTGCCGCCCTCGGCAAGATCGGTGTGGGCATCAGCGGCGGGATGATCGCTCATGACCCGGTGACCGCGGGGGGTGCAGTCATCACTCCCGACGATGATGCTCGGCGATGGCCGGGTCGTTGGGGTCGAAGTCGCGGATGAAGTACTCGGCACCACAGTAGGGGCATTTGCCCTCGCCGGTTTTATGCACCGGGATATACACCTTGGGGTGGCTGTTCCACAGATACATCCCGGGCATGGGACAGGACAGGGGCAAATCGTCGGCGGTGACCTCGTAGCGGTTTTCGCTGTTGGGTTTGATCAGATCCGGACGATCATGGGTCTGTGGATCCGGCACGGCAGTCTCCTTGAATCGGGCTCGGGTCTCAGGCCACCGGTGTCAACCAGCTGTGATGCGCATCGGCACGGCCTTCGACCAACGCAAAGAAACGGCTTTGGATATCGGTGGTAATCGGCCCGCGCTTGCCCTCGCCGATCACCCGGCCATCGAGCTCTCGGATCGGCGTGACCTCGGCGGCCGTTCCGGTGAAAAACGCCTCATCGCAGACGTAGACCTCGTCGCGGGTAATGCGCCGCTCGCGGACCTCATAACCCGCCTCCCGGGCCATGGTCATGACGGCATCCCGGGTCACGCCGGCCAGTGCCGAGTGCAGCTCGGGGGTGTGGATCACCCCATCGCGGATGAGAAAGAAGTTCTCGCCCGAGCCTTCGGCCACGAAGCCCTCGGGGTCCAGCAACAGCGCCTCGTCGTATCCACAGGCGACCGCCTCCTGCAGGGCCATCATCGAGTTGATGTACTGCCCATTGGCCTTGGCCCGGCACATGGCGATGTTCACGTGATGCCGGGTGAACGACGAGGTGCGAACCCGAATGCCGCGGGCCATGTTCTCCTCACCCATGTACGAGCCCCAGCTCCAGGCCGCCACGATAAGGTGGGTCTGCAGGTTGTCGGCCCGAAGGCCCATGCTCTCGGCGCCATAAAAGGCCATGGGCCGGATGTAGCCACTCTCGAGGTTGTTCTCCCGGACCGCCGCCAGGCAGGCATCGATGACCTCCTGGTGGCTCCAGGGCAGGGTCATGCCCAGGATCTTGGCCGAGTCGAAAAGCCGCCGGACATGCTCGGGCAACCGGAAAATCGCCGGGCCCTGTTCGGTCTTGTAAGCGCGTATCCCCTCGAATACGCCCATTCCGTAGTGCAGGGTGTGGGTGAGCACATGCACCTGGGCATCGCGCCAGGGCACCAGCTCTCCGTCCATCCAGATCACACCGTCGCGATCGGCCATGCTCATGCGCGGCTCTCCTCAGCGTTTTGATGGGCCGTCGTTTCCATTACCGCGCTCCAGACCGCGGCGACCGCGTCCCGCGTCTCGGCAGCGGTGTCCGCCGCCACCCTGGCGGGCTGTTCCTGCAGCGTGAGCCGGTGCACCAGCCCGCGGTATCGCCGATAGGCATCCGCCAGCACTTGCGCCTGCTCGCTGGTGTACTCGCCCGAGCGTTCCAGTTCGTCCAGCAGGCGAATATTGTCCGTATAGCGCAGCAGGCCGGGATATTCACAGGCCCCGGCCAGCACACCGTATTGAACCATGAATTCAATATCCGCGATACCGCCCCGGTCCTGCTTGAGATCGACCTGGTTGTCGCGCCCGCTGCCCAGCTCGCGACGCATGCGCTCGCGCATCCGACGCACCTCGTCGCGCAGCTCGGCTCGATCGCGGCCGCGGGTCAGGACCTCGCGCCGGACCTTGGCAAATCCGCCTCGCAACGCCTCGCTGCCCACCACCATCCGCGCCCGCACCAGCGCCTGATGCTCCCAGGTCCAGGCCCG
The DNA here is from genome assembly GCA_913061005.1 of uncultured Ectothiorhodospiraceae bacterium. Lineage (GTDB taxonomy): Bacteria > Pseudomonadota > Gammaproteobacteria > Nitrococcales > Nitrococcaceae > Spiribacter > Spiribacter pallidus. The sequence goes on from CAJXSH010000031.1 coordinate 2,716, forward strand.
TTCGCGCTGGTAGTCGGCGAACGCCGATACGCTCACGGTCAGCAACCCGGACTGGCCACTGGGCCGCAGCCGGGTGTCCACTTCGTAGAGGATGCCGCCGGGGGTCGGGGTGTTGAGGATATGGATGATGCGCTGGGCGAGTCGGGCAAAGAACACCGCCGGCTCCACCGGCTTGTCGCCGGTGGTCACGCTGCCCGCCGGCACCGGGTCGTGCAAAAAGACCACATCCAGATCCGAGCCATAACCAAGCTCCAGTGAGCCCAGCTTGCCGTAGGCGACAATCCCGAAGTCCGCCACCTCGCCATCGGCTCGAAGGGGCTCGCCATAACGGCCGGCCACCTGTCGCCAGGCAAGGGCCTGGACGCGCTCAAGCACCACCTCGGCGATGTCGGTGAGATAGTCGCTGACAAGCATCACCGGAATGGCCCCGGCCAGATCCGCCGCTGCCACCCGCAGGACCTGGGTCTGTTTGAACTGGCGCAGGATTTCCATTTGCTGCTCCAGATCATCCGCATCGGCGCAGGCCATTCGCGCATCCAGCTCGGCCCCCAACGCTGCCCGGCCCAGCGGGGCATAAAGGCTTCGCGGGTCGAGCAGCTCATCGAGCAGCATGGGATGCAGTGACAGAAACCGGGCAATCCACGGACTGCCGCCCACCAGGCGGACCAACTGCGAGACCGCCATGGGATGTTCGTTGAGCAAGGCCAGATAAGCGGTGCGCCGGACGATGCCATCCAGCAGCGTCACCACCCGCTCGAGCACCGCGTCCGGGCGCTCCGAGCCAGCCACCGCCGCCAGCAACATGGGCATGAGCCGATCCAGCCGGCCCCGGCCCTGCTCCGAGAGCGCCCGCACCCGGCTGCCCTCGCGGAATTGTTCGATCAGCCGGGCCGCAGCCTGCGGCTTATCAAACCCCGACTCGGCCAATACCGCCTGGGTGTTGTCCGCATCCAGCACCCCGTACCAGAGATCGGCCAGATCGGGCTCGTCGGTGGCCTCGGCCTCATCATCCTGCTGCGGGGCGACGAACACCTGATCGAAGTGCCCCTGCACCCGCCGCCGCCAACCATCGAGGGTTTCTCTCAGGGCCGGCCAGTCCGGCTCATCCATGGCCAGCAGCAACCGGGCCTGGTCCACCGGCTCGCCGGGCAGGTCGTGGGCCTGGCGATCATGCATGGCCTGAATGCGGTTTTCGATGGCGCGCAGATAGCGGTAGGCGTCGGTGAGCTCGGCCTGGGCATGGGCGGGCAGCAGATCCTGTTCGGCCAGATACGCCAGCACCGGCTGCAGGCTTCGCTCGCGCAGATTGGGGTCCTGTCCGCCGCGGATCAGCTGAAAGGCCTGGGCGATGAACTCGACCTCGCGGATGCCCCCACGGCCAAGCTTGACGTTATCCGCCAGGCGGCGGCGCCGGACCTCGCGGGCGATCATGGCCTTCATGCTCCGCAACGACTCCAGCGCCCCGTAGTCGAGGTACTTGCGATAGACAAAGGGGGCGAGGGTCTGCAGCAACGCCTCGCCCTCGTTGCGATCGCCGGCCACCACCCGGGCTTTGATCAGCGCATAGCGCTCCCACTCCCGGCCCTGCTCGAGAAAGTAAAGCTCCATGGCCGGGACGCTCATGGCAAGCGGGCCGCTGTCGCCATAGGGCCGCAACCGCATGTCGACGCGAAAGCACTGCCCATCGGCCGTTTGCTGATCGAGCGCGGCAATCAGCGACCGGCCCAGGCGGATGAAAAACTGCTCGTTGGATTTGGGCGGATCCGCATCGGTCTCGCCGGGCTCGGGGTAGGCGAAGATCAAATCGATATCGGATGAGAAATTAAGCTCCTGGCCGCCGAGTTTGCCCATGCCCAGCACGATCATGCGCTCGGCCTTGCCGGCGCTGTCGCGGGGTGTGCCCATTTGTGCACACAGGTCTTGATAGAGCCATTCCAGGGTCTCATCGATCAGTCCATCGGCCAGATCGGAGAGATCACGCAGCACCTCGTCCAGCCCGGCGCGATGGCTTAAATCCCGCCAGGCGATGCGCAGCATCTCGCGCGCCCGGAACTGCCGCAGCACCCGATGAAGATCGGCTTCGGTGCGGATACCGGCGAGCATGGTGCGCAGGCGTTCGCGGTATTCGCCGCGGGCATAGGTTCGGGTGAGGTCGCCGGTCTCGGCCAGCGATCGCAACACGGCCGGATCGCGAAGACAGACCCGCGAGGCGAATTCGCTCATCGCCCAGACCCGTGGCAACTCGGCAAGCAGCGCCTCGTCGTCCGGCCATTCGGCGTCATCGGCCAGCCGCTCAACGGCGACGGTCACCGGTGTGCGCAGCACCTCGGGCAGATCGTCAAGCGCCGTGCGAAGCGGCGTGGGGGTTTTGTCGATATCCATACCGGCAGCTTAGCGATGGCATGCGGTGGTCACAAACAAAAAAGCCCCGCCGAAGCGGGGCTTTTACTGGCATGCCGGCCTGTGAACCAGGCCGGGGGTTGCCGGGGGCTGATTACATCATGCCGCCCATGCCACCCATGCCGTCCATGCCGCCCATGCCGGCGCCGCCGCCGTCATCCTTTTCTTCCGGATGCTCGGCGACCATGCACTCGGTGGTGATCATCAGACCCGAGACCGAAGCGGCATTCTGCAGCGCCGTGCGGGTGACCTTGGTCGGATCGAGGATACCCATCTCGACCATGTCGCCGTACTCTTCGGCCTGCGCGTTGTAGCCGTAGTTGCCTTCACCGGCCTCGACCTTGTTGACCACAACCGAGGCATCTTCACCGCAGTTGAACACGATCTGGCGCAGGGGCTCTTCGAGGGCCCGGCGGACGATGTTCACGCCCATGGTCTGGTCGTGGTTGTCACCGCTCACGCCCTCAAGGCCCTTGAGGGTGCGCAGCAGCGCCACACCACCGCCCGGGACGATGCCCTCCTCGACGGCGGCCCGGGTGGCGTGCAGGGCGTCCTCGACCCGTGCCTTTTTCTCCTTCATCTCGATCTCGGAGCCGGCACCGACCTTGATCACTGCGACACCGCCGGCGAGCTTGGCCACCCGCTCCTGCAGCTTCTCGCGATCGTAGTCGCTGGTGGACTCTTCGATCTGGGTGCGGATCTGATCGACCCGCGACTTGATGGCATCGGCACTGCCGCCGCCATTGACCACGGTGGTCTCTTCTTTGGTGACGTTGACCTTCTTGGCCGAACCCAGATCATCCAGGGTGGCCTTCTCGAGGGTCAGACCGACTTCCTCGGAAATCACGGTGCCGCCGGTGAGAATGGCGATATCCTCGAGCATGGCCTTGCGGCGATCGCCGAAACCGGGCGCCTTGACCGCGGCGACCTTGACGATACCGCGCATGCTGTTGACCACCAGGGTGGCCAGGGCCTCGCCCTCAATGTCCTCGGCGACGATCAGCAGCGGCCGGCTGGACTTGGCCACGTTCTCCAGCAGCGGCAGCAGATCACGAATGTTCGAGATCTTCTTGTCGCAGAGCAGGATGTAGGGGTCTTCCAGCTCGGCGGCCATGCTCTGCTGGTTGTTGATGAAGTACGGGCTCAGATAGCCGCGGTCGAACTGCATGCCCTCGACCACGTCGAGCTCGTTCTCCAGGCCGCTGCCTTCCTCGACGGTGATGACACCCTCTTTGCCGACCTTTTTCATGGCATCGGCGATGATCTCGCCAATGGCCTTGTCGGAGTTGGCCGAGATGCTGCCCACCTGGGCGATGGCGGTGTCGGTCTCGCAGGGCTTGGAGAGGTTGTGCAGCTCCTCGACGGCCGAGGTGACGGCCTTGTCGATGCCGCGCTTGAGATCCATCGGGTTCATGCCGGCGGCGACCGCCTTCATGCCCTCGCGCAGGATGCCCTGGGCAAGCACGGTGGCGGTGGTGGTGCCGTCACCCGCGGCATCGGAAGTCTGCGAAGCCACTTCCTTGACCATCTGGGCGCCCATGTTCTCGAGCTTGTCCTTGAGCTCGATTTCCTTGGCGACCGAAACACCGTCCTTGGTGACGGTGGGGGCACCGAAGGACTTCTCCAGCACCACGTTGCGGCCGCGCGGGCCCAGGGTCACCTTGACCGCGTTGGCCAGGGTGTTAACGCCCGCGACCATGCGGTGCCGGGCTTCATCACCGAAGCGTACGTCTTTGGCTGCCATTGTCTTGATTCCTCTCGATTCCGTTTGCTGTGGCGTTATTCGGTGGCGGAAAGGCCGTTCAGCCTTCGATGACCGCCATGATGTCGTCCTCGCGCATGACCAGGACCTCTTCCTCTCCGACCTTGACCTCGGTGCCGGAGAACTTGCCAAAGAGGACCTTGTCGCCAACGTTGACGTCGAGGGCGCGAACCTCGCCGTTGTCCAGGCGCTTGCCGTTGCCGACCGCCACTACCTCGCCGCGGATCGGCTTCTCGGTAGCGGTGTCAGGGATGACGATGCCACCCGGCGTGGTGCGCTCTTCTTCCATGCGCTTGACGACGACTCGATCGTGTAGCGGGCGAAGATTCATCTTCC
>CAJXSH010000032.1 GCA_913061005.1 uncultured Ectothiorhodospiraceae bacterium
GAGCCCTCGCCAAAGAAGAACTTCTCCATTTCCTGCTCGAGAAACGCACGGGCCTTGGGGTCCATGGGCGAGAGGCGGTATTCGTTGATCAGCATGGTCTGGTGGCCAAGCCACATCTGCCAGCCCTCCTGGCTGACATGCTCGAGGATGCGCTCGCCCAGCTCGCCCGGGTAGGGCTGGCGCTTGAGTTTCGGGCCTTCGCGGCCGGTTTTGACGCAGTGAACGGTTTCGCTCATGGCGTGGGCTCCAGTGTTTTCAGCAGGCGTTGCACCGGGGCAGGCATCCCCGGTGGCTCGTCCACTCCCGGGTTATACCAGAGGTGCTGGTTGTCGCGCAGCGCCGCGGCGCCTGCCAGTTGGCAGTAGACCGGTGCGATGGACAGGCTGAAATGGGTGAATTGATGCTGGATCGCCTCGCCGGCCCCGGTTGCCTCGAGCCTCAGTCCCAGCCGCTCGATGGCCCATTGGGCGGGTGAGTCGTCGGTTTCGGGCAGGCTCCAGAGCCCCGCCCAGATGCCGGTGGCCGGCCGGCGCTCGAGCAGAACGCCGCGGTCGCTCTGGATGATGAGCATGGTGGTTTGCCGATGGGGCTTGTCGCGGCGGGGTCGCCGGCCCGGGTAATCGCCAACCGCACCCTGGGCCAGGGCCTGGCAACCGGGCTCGAGCGGACAGGCGTGGCAGGCCGGCTGTCGTGTGCAGACCGTCGCCCCCAGATCCATCATGGCCTGATTGAATTCGCCGGCCCGAACGGACGGGGTCACTGACTCACTCAACGCCCAGAGCCGACGCGCAACCGACGTCCGACCGGGCCAGCCCGGCACGGCGAAATACCGGGCCAGGACCCGCTTGACGTTGCCATCGAGAATCGCGTGGGGCTCGCCGCGGGAGAGCGAGAGGATCGCCCCCGCGGTCGAGCGACCAATCCCCGGCAGCGCCATCACCGCTTCGAGGCTGGCCGGAAATTCACCCCGATGTTCGTCAACCAGTACCCGGGCGCAGCGGTGCAGGTTACGGGCCCGGGCGTAATAGCCAAGTCCTGCCCACAGGCTGAGGACCTCGTCCAACGGCGCACGGGCCAGTGCCTGCACATCGGGGAAGCGGTCGATGAACCGCTCGAAGTAGGGGATCACGGTGGTGACCTGGGTCTGCTGGAGCATCACCTCCGAGATCCACACACGGTAGGGCGTGGCGGGGTGTTGCCAGGGCAGGTCGTGTCGGCCGTTTTGCTCGAACCAACGTACAACCTGGTTGGCAAAGTCGTTTGTGCTCACCGAACGGACCCCCGCCACGCGCATCCAATGGCCAGAGCCCACAGCATAATCGCCAACCCCGAAGGAGCCTACCGATGAGTGACACCACCGTACTGGTCGCCGACGGCGCCCGCGCCCGATTTTTTGAACTGCGCGGCCCTGAACACACGGGCACCCGGGGCGGGCCGACACTGGTCGAGATCGCCAGCCTGGTCGCGCCGGCACATCAGGCCCGGGGCGGGGCGCTCTACACCGAAGGGGTCACCGGTCACAACCGCGATGCCGGCGGGGCGGGGCATGACTACGACGAACATCGAGAAGATCACGACGCAGCCGTGGAGCGGCGTTTTGCCCGCGAGGTGATGGCCGAGCTGCAGCGTCGTCGCAGCATGCGCAATGTACTGTGTGCGCCGCCGCAGATGCTGGGGTATCTGCGACAGGCCATGGACGGCGCCGGCGAGATGGACATCGAGGAATGCCCGCGGGATCTCTCGACTCTGGGTGCCCGCGATATCCAATCGCATCTGGCCGGTGCCGGTTTGCTCGCCGAGCGGCGTTTTCCGGCGCGCTAGTCCCGGCCCCGCGCATTGACGCCACGGCCCGGTGTGGCGAGCATTACCGGAGGTCGAGTACAAGGAATCTACATTGTTGCCTCTGCGATCCGGGCTGCGGGCGTTTGCCCTGGCGGTACTGCTCATCCTGACCACCGGGGTCAGCCACGCCGACCCGGTGCGTGTCGCGGTGGCCGCCAATTTTCTCTCGCCGGTCGAGGCCATCGCCTCGGCGTTCGAGGCCGCCGGTGGTGAGCCGGTTGAGATTGTCAGCGGTGCGACAGGTCAGCACTACGCGCAGATCATCAACGGGGCGCCGTTTGATGTCTTTCTGGCCGCCGATCAGGCCCGTCCCGCCCGGTTGCTGGAAAAGGGCCTGGCCATCGAGGGCAGCGTCTTTACCTATGCCCAGGGGCGACTGGTGCTGTGGGCCGGCGAAGGCCATCAACTGCCTGATAACGGCTTTGCCGGGCTGGTGGATCACCCGGTGACCCGGCTTGCCATCGCCAACCCCCGATTGGCGCCCTACGGGCGGGCAGCCCGGGACGCGCTGCAAGCCACCGGGCAGTGGCAGGCCCTGCAACCGCGCGTGGTCGAGGGCCTGAGCGTGGGGCGGGCGTTGCATTATCTGGCCACCGGTAACGTCAGCCATGCCCTGGTGGCCGCCTCGTATACCTATGCCAGCGGCCGTCCCGGTGGGGCCTGGGTGGCGGTTGACCCGAGCTGGCATGAGCCGATCCGGCAGGATGCGGTGCGACTTGTAAACGCCCCCAATCCGGCCGGTGCCCGGGCGTTTATGACTTTCCTCAAAAGCGCTGAGGCCCAGAGCATCCTGCAAGGGTTCGGCTACCGGGCCGCTGGCGAAGTGACCGAGCCATGAGCCTCTCGGCGGTGTGGATCAGTCTGCAGCTGGCGAGCGTGACGGTGCTCGTGTTGCTTGTCATTGGCACGCCTCTGGCGTGGTGGCTTGCCAACAGCCGCAGCCGCTGGCGGGTGCCGGTGGACGCCCTGGTGGCCCTGCCCCTGGTGCTGCCCTCGACGGTGCTTGGCTTTTACATGCTCATCCTTCTTGGGCCGGCGGGACCCATTGGCCGGTTCTGGGTCGCGGCGACCGGCGAGACGCTGACTTTCAGTTTCACCGGGCTGGTGATCACCTCGGTGCTCTACTCGCTGCCGTTTGTCGTCCAGCCCATACGCGATGCGTTTGCCGCGGTGGGGCGGGGGCCGATGGAGGCGGCGGCAAGCCTTGGGGCGAGACCGATTGATGCGTTTTTCAGCATCGCCTGCCCCCAGAGTGCCCGGGGTTTTTTGACCGCCGCGGTGCTGGGTTTTGCCCACACCCTGGGCGAGTTCGGGGCGGTGTTGATGGTCGGTGGCAGCATCCCCGGCGAGACCCGGGTGGTGGCCATTGCCATCTACGAGCATGTCGAGATGCTCGAATATGGCGCCGCCCATACCCTGTCGGCCGGGCTGTTGCTTTTCTCGTTTGTGGTATTGGTGGCGGTCTATACAGTCAATCGCGCCCGGCATCCGGTGCTGCTGCGATGAATATCCCACCGGTGGAGTTCGACCTCGCCCTGCAGCGGGATGGATTTGCCCTTACGGCCGCAGGCGTTGTCCCCACCGGGGTGACAGCGGTATTCGGCCGGTCGGGCTGCGGCAAGACCACATTGCTGCGTTGCCTGGCCGGGTTCGAGTCGGGCTGTACCGGGCAGATCCGCCATGGCGATGTGGTCTGGCAATCCGCCCGGGTTCGGCAACCCGCGCATCGGCGACAGGTGGGCATGGTGTTTCAGGATGCCCGGCTTTTCGCTCATCTTTCGGTGAGGCAGAACCTGGGTTATGCGTACAAACGCCGCCGCGGGCGCGGGCCCGACTGGCACGAGGTGGTGGCGGCACTGGGTGTCGAGGGGCTGCTCGATCGGTGGCCGGCGGCGCTCTCCGGTGGCGAGGCCCAGCGGGTGGCGCTGGCAAGGGCCCTTCTCACCGGCCCGGCGTTGCTATTGCTCGACGAGCCCCTCGCCGCCCTCGACTATGGCCGGCGCCGCGAGATATTGCCGCTGATCGCCGGGATCCCCGAGCGGTTCTCGATCCCGGTGGTGTACGTCACCCACTCACGCTACGAGGTTCTCGAGTTGGCCGATCGGGTGATGCTGATGGAGCGTGGCAACATCCAGGCGGCCGGTTCGGTCAGCGAGGTCTTCTCGAACCCGGATCACTGGTCATTGCTGGGCAACATGGCGCCGACCGTCATCTGGGATGCCCAGGTGGTGGCCCGGGACAATGACTGGGGGCTGACCATTCTGGCCACCGATGCGGGGCGTTTGCGGCTGGGCGGACTGGATGTGCGGCCCGGTCAAAGCCTTAGGTTGCGGCTGACCGCCCGGGATGTGGTCCTTGTCCCCGGCCAGCCGGCGGTATCGAGTCTGCTCAATACGCTCTCGGTTCAGGTGGACGAGATCAATGACTACCCACGAGGTGTCGTTCATGTGCGGCTGAGGGCCGGGTCGGGGGCGGTTCTGTGGGCCGAAATCACCCGCCAGGCCGCCGCCGGGCTGCGGCTTGCCAACGGCCGCCGGCTTTATGCATTGATCAGGCCTCAGGTACTGCGCATCAACCATTGATGCGGTGCAAGATTAAAGGCTTTACTCCCGCCCATGCCGGCGTCACACTCCGCGTCCTCAAAACCGCAGATCAACCGTTGGGATGAGCCGATGGCAGCAACGATGCAGTCCGCCTGTCGTGTCGAATACCGGGGTCGGGATATCGTCATCACGGGGCCGGCCGAATCGGCCCGACGCGAGGCGCAACGAATCATCCAGCGTTTTGCCTGCAGCGCGGCACCCTATCGACTGGCCCGGGTCGAAGCCGATCAGGTGATCCTGCAACCCGCCTAGACTGGAGTGGAGCGGCTGACCGGGATCGAACCGGCATCACTGCCTTGGGAGGGCAGCGCTCTACCATTGAGCTACAGCCGCAGCACCCCTCTAGTATGCGGTTTTCACCAAATCGGGCAAGCCCCGGATGGATTGCGGGTCGGCAGCGCCTGCGCTGAGCCCCGGCCGCTGGCTGCCTGCGTTACAATAAAGCCATGACTGAGACCTTCAGGACCATCCGCGTAACGGTCAACGGCAGTCAGCGCGAGCTGGCGGTTGAAAGCACCCTCGAAGCCCTGCTTGAGGCGCTGGGGATGAGCGGCCAGCGGGTTGCGGTGGAGGTCAACGAACAGGTCATCCCGCGCAGTGACTACCCCCGTACCACCCTCCACGATGGGGATGATGTCGAGATCATCCGCGCCATCGGGGGCGGCTGAGAGAACGTAATGGCAGATAACGACAAGTTGATCGTCGCCGGTCGTGAGTATCACTCCCGCCTGCTGGTGGGGACCGGCAAATATCGCGACATGGCAGAGACCGGGCGAGCGATTCGTGCAAGCGGTGCCGAGATCGTCACCGTGGCCATCCGCCGGACCAACATCGGTCAGGACCCGGACGAGGACAACCTGCTGGATGTGATCCCGCCCGATGAGTTCACCATCCTGCCCAATACCGCCGGCTGCTACACCGCCGATGACGCGGTGCGGGTCTGTCGGCTCGCCCGTGAGCTGCTGGATGGCCACAATCTGGTCAAACTGGAGGTGCTCGGCGACGAGAAGACCCTCTACCCGGACGTGCCCGCCACCCTCGAGGCGGCGGAGAAGCTGGTTGCCGACGGCTTTGAGGTGATGGTCTACACCAGTGATGACCCCATTGCCGCCCGTCGTCTCGAGCAGATCGGCTGCGTGGCGGTCATGCCGCTTGCCTCGCCCATCGGCTCGGGGCTGGGTATCCAGAATCGCTACAACCTGATGACGATCATCGAAAACGCCGCGGTGCCGATCATTGTCGATGCCGGTGTCGGCACGGCCTCGGATGCCGCGGTGGCCATGGAACTGGGCTGCGATGGGGTGTTGATGAATACCGCGATTGCAGCGGCCAAAGACCCGGTGGGCATGGCGCAGGCCATGCGCAAGGGGATCGAGGCCGGAAGAGAGGCGTTTCTTGCCGGCCGGATGCCCATGCGACGCTTTGCATCGGCCAGCTCGCCGCTGGAAGGGACGTTCTGGCAAGGCGGGTCGTGAGTCAGCCCCAACACCGACCGATTCGCAGTTTTGTCCGTCGCGAGGGTCGCCTGACTGCCGGGCAGCAGCGCGCACTCGATCGGCTTTATCCGCGCTACGGGATCGACTGGTCGGGCGGCCAGATCGATCTGGCCGCCTGCTTCGAGCGACCCGCGCCGCTGGTGCTCGATATCGGATTCGGCGATGGTGACGCCCTGGCCGAGATGGCCGCTGCCCATCCGCATCGCAATTATCTGGGCGTCGAGGTCTATCGCTCCGGCACTGGCCGGCTGCTGCGCCGGATCGATTCGGAGCAGCTGAGCAATCTGCGGGTGATGCTTGCTGATGCCAGCGAGCTGTTGCGCGACGGCATCGCCTCGGCGTCGCTGGCCGGGGTGCAGTTGTTTTTCCCCGACCCCTGGACCAAAAAGCGCCACCACAAACGACGCATTGTGCAGGCCGACTGGTTGGCGCAGGTGGCAGATCGCCTGCAGCCCGGCGGCTTTTTGCATATGGCCACCGACTGGTCGGACTACGCCGAGTGGATGCTTTCGCTGACAGATGCCGAGCCCCGGCTCGAGAACCCCCATGGCGGCTATGCACCGGATGCCGGAGACCGGCCCGAGACGCGCTTTGAGCGTCGCGGGCTGCGCAAAGGGCACGGGGTCTATGACCTGATGCTGCGGCGGGTTCAGTCAACAGCCTTCCGTTGAGGCGACTTGAACTGACGGGGTGATCTGGGCAGACTTCTCGCCAGCTTCGGTTCTGATGCCAAGGCATCGGATGAAAAGGGAACGCAGTGCAAAGCTGCGGCTGCCCCCGCAACTGTAAGCGGCGAGCGAAGCCCACCAACGCCACTGTCGCAGCGCGATGGGAAGGCCGGGCTGAGTGACGACCCGCGAGCCAGGAGACCTGCCGAGGTGATCACCCATTTCCGGTGCGGGGCGCGCCAGGAAAGCGGCACAACCGCAGAGGTG
>CAJXSH010000033.1 GCA_913061005.1 uncultured Ectothiorhodospiraceae bacterium
CGTGCCGGTGTCGGCTATCTGCCCCAGGAGGCCTCGGTGTTCCGGCGGTTGTCCGTGCGCGACAACCTGCTGGCCGTGCTGGAGACCCGTGCCGATCTCAGCCGGGTCCGACAGCACGAACAGGCCGATTCGCTAATGGCCGAGTTCGGCGTCGGTCACCTGGCCGACCAGTCCGGGATCAGCCTCTCCGGCGGTGAGCGACGGCGCGTCGAGATCGCCCGGGCGCTGGCCGCCGAACCACGCTTTATCCTGCTGGATGAACCCTTCGCCGGTGTGGACCCGATCTCGGTGGGGGATATCAAGGCGATCGTCCGTCACCTCTCCGAACGGGGGATCGGCGTGCTGATCACCGACCACAACGTCCGCGAGACCCTGGCGCTGGTGGACCGGGCCACCATCCTCAATGAAGGGCAGGTCATCGTCGAAGGCGATGCCACCACGATTCTTGCCGACGAACAGGTCCGGGCAGTCTATCTGGGCGAAGACTTCACGCTGTAGTGGTGGCGATCAACGGCACGCTGACGTTAGTCTGATCAGGCAATCGGATTCGGGAAGACGATGAAACACGCCCTTCAGCTTCGCACAAGTCAGCAGCTGGCCATGACGCCCCAGCTCCAGCAGGCGATCCGGCTTCTGCAGCTGCCGGCAGCGGAGCTCAACCTCGAAATCCGCGAGGCGCTCGAATCCAACATGATGCTCGAGCTCGAGGACGAGAGCGAGGGCGATCCCGCCCCGTCGGAGGCGACGACGTCCGAGCCCGCGGTCACCGACCCCTCCGAGATGCCACTGGGGAGCAACGCCACCGATGCCACGCGACTGGGCGAATCGCTGCCCGTGGACGAACGCTGGGACGAGCCCGTCACCTCGGCCGCTGTCAACGCCACCGAACCGACCAGCGGCCCCGATCCGCTGGAGAATCGCGCCGGCGACGAGCGCACCCTGCAGGCCCACCTTGACTGGCAGCTCGCCATTTCCAAGCTCAGCGCCCGGGATCGGCAGATCGCCGACACCCTGGTGGATGCCATCGACGAGCGCGGCCATCTGAGCGAACCACTCGAGTCGATTCACGAGACCCTGGCCAGCGAGCTGCAGGCGGATGTCGACGAGGTCCGCGCGGTGCTCGCCTTCATCCAGCACCTGGATCCGGTGGGCATCGGGGCGCAGGATGCCACCGAGGCACTGACCATTCAGGTGGACGCACTGCCGGCCGACACGCCGGGCCGGGAAGCCGCCCGGCGGGTGATCCAACAAGGGCTGGGGTGGCTGGCCGAGGGGCAGTACGGCACGCTACAGAAACGCCTGGGGCTGGACGAGGCCGGTCTCGAGCAGGCCATCACGCTGATTCAGCAACTCGATCCCCACCCGGGCTCGGCGTTCTCGCAGCCCCGCACCGAGTACATCGTGCCGGACTGCTTTGTCCGGCGGGTCAACGGCCGCTGGGAGGTCGAGATCAACCCCGAGGCCTCACCGGCACTGCGGGTGAACAGCTACTACGCAAGCCTGGTGCGACGGGGCGACAGCAGCGCCGATAACAGCCTGCTTCGACAGCACCTGCAAGAGGCGCGATGGCTGATCAAAAGCCTGCGTTCGCGGGCCGACACACTACAGCGGGTGGCGCAGACCATCGTCGAGCGTCAGCAAGCCTTCCTCGAGCAGGGCGAAGAGGCCATGCAGCCGCTGGTGCTGCGCGAAGTGGCCGAGGCGGTGGAGATGCACGAATCGACCATCTCCCGCATCACCACCCACAAGTACATGCACACCCCCATGGGCACGCTCGAGTTCAAGCACTTCTTCTCCAGTCATGTCCCGACCGCCGATGGCGGCGAGTGCTCGGCGACGGCGATTCGTGCGCGGATACGCCGCCTGGTCGCGGCGGAAGACCCGACGCGGCCGCTGAGCGACGCACGTTTGACACAGACCCTGCAGGACGAGGGTATCCACGTTGCCCGGCGTACCGTTGCGAAATACCGCGAGGTCATGGGCATCGCTTCATCCACCGATCGCCGGCGACCGGCGCGACCCCAAAAGGAGAAATCATGAAAATCGATATCACCGGACAACATCTGGATATCACCGATGCGCTGCGGGGCTATGTGGAGGAAAAATTCCAGCGCCTCGAGCGGCATTTCGACAATGTCGTGGATGCCCATGTCATGCTCCGGGTCGAGAAAAACCGCCACCAGGCCGAAGCCACGCTGGCGCTCAGTGGCGCCCGTCTGTTTGCCGAAGCCACCGAGGACGAAATGTACGCCGCCATCGATGCGCTGATCGACAAACTCGACCGTCAGGTGGTCAAGCACAAGGAAAAGCGCAGCGACCACCACCGCGAAGACGGCCGGCTGGGCCCCAACCTGGAGTCGTGATCGACATGCCTGACCTCGAGCGAACCCCGTGGTGACCGCCGAGGGCTCACCCCGGCGGCTGATCATCGTCAGCGGACTGTCCGGCTCGGGCAAGAGTGTCGCCCTGGCAACGCTCGAGGACAGCGGGTTCTATTGCATCGACAACCTGCCGGTTGCCCTGCTCGAGGCGTTTGGCGGGCATATCGCGGCGACCGGCGGCGAGATGCAGTACGCCGTCGGCATCGATGCCCGCAACCGGCTCGAGGCCCTCGAGCGGATCCCGGATATCCTCGAGGGCCTGGAACAACAAGGCCTGGCCGCGGAGATCGTCTTCCTTGATGCCGAGGACGCCACGCTGCTGAAACGCTTCTCCGAGACCCGCCGGCGTCATCCGCTGAGCAATGGCGACACCCCGCTGGCCGAAGCCATCGTCGGCGAGCGCAAACTGCTCATGCCGGTGCAGGCGCGCGCCGACATGACCATCAACACCACCCATACCACGCTGCACGAGCTAAGGACGCTGATCCGTGATCGGCTCACCCACACGCCCACGCAGTTGTCGGTGCAGCTCATGTCGTTCGGCTACAAGCACGGTACCCCGACGGATGCCGACTTCGTCTTTGACAGCCGCTGCCTGCCCAATCCGCACTGGCAGCCCGAGCTGCGGCCGCACACCGGACGGGACGAGCCAGTGCGTCGGTTTCTCGCCGAAAGCCCGCTCGTTGAGCGATACAGCCGGCAACTCGCCGAGTTCATGGATGACTGGCTGCCGGTTTTCGAGCGTGAGAACCGCAGCTACCTCACCGTGGCAGTGGGCTGTACCGGTGGCCAGCACCGCTCGGTCTACCTCATCGAGGCCCTCGCCAACCACCTGCGACGGACGGATCTGACCGTCACCATCCGGCATCGGGAATTGCCTTGATGCCCGGACTGCCGGATCATCTCCCGGTATCCGTCGGGCGGGGTGATGCATGAGCGACGAGCGCGAACAAAAACAGGGCCGGGTTGCGGACACCGTCTCCGGTCTCCTCCAGGGCGGCACCGTCCCGGAGGCCCGGCGCATGCTCAACGCCCTCCACCCGGCAGAAATCGCCGATCTGCTCGAATCGTTTCCGGTGGCCGAGCGCAAGCTGCTCTGGGAGCTGGTCGAGGAAGAAAACGGCGGTGAAGTGCTGTTGCAGGTCAATGACGAGGTCCGCAGCGGGCTGATCGAAGAGATGGACGAGGCCGAACTGCTGGCCGCCACCTCGGGCATGGACGTGGACGATCTGGCCGACTTCATGCAGGACCTGCCCAAGACACTGACCGGCGCCATTCTTCGGTCGATGGACAATCAAAACCGCCAGCGGCTGGAGGCGGTGCTCGCCTACCCCGAGGACAGCGCCGGCGGGCTGATGAATACCGACACGGTCACCGTCCGGCCCGATGTCAGCCTGGATGTGGTGATGCGCTATCTGCGCATGCGTGGCAGTGTCCCCGAACTCACCGATCACCTGTTCGTGGTCAGCCGCTTCGATCACTTCCTTGGCGTACTCAGGGTCAGCGACCTGCTGACCCGCGATCCGGCCAGTCCGGTGGCCGATGTGCTGGATACCGAGGCGGTCGCCATTGCCGCGGACAAACCCGCCCGCGAGGTGGCCAAGATGTTCGAGGACCGTGACCTGATCTCGGCACCGGTGCTCGACGAGCGGGGCCGATTGATTGGCCGCATCACCGTTGACGATGTGGTGGATGTCATCCGCGATGAAGCAGAGCGCTCGATCCTGACCATGGCCGGGCTCGGCGATGAAGCCGATCTGTTTGCCCCGATCTGGTCAAGCACCCGGCGACGGGCGCTGTGGCTTGGCATCAATCTGCTGACCGCGCTGCTCGCCGCTTATGTCATTGGCCTTTTCGAGGGCACCATTCAGCAGGTGGTCGCACTGGCGGTCTTGATGCCGGTCGTCGCCAGCATGGGGGGCATCGCCGGAACCCAGACCCTGACCCTGGTGACCCGCGCCCTGGCACTGGGACAGGTCGCCTCTCGCAACACCCGGGCCCTTCTGATCAAGGAGCTGGGCATCGGCATCCTCAACGGGTTGATGTGGGCGGCCATCCTGGCGGGCATCGCCGTTGTCTGGTTTGGCGAGCCGGCCATCGGTGCCATCATCGCCGCGGCCATGGTCATCAACCTGTTCGTCGCCGGTCTCTCGGGGGTGGGGGTGCCGCTGCTGCTCAAAAGACTGGGCGTGGACCCGGCGCTGGCCGGGGGCGTTGTCCTGACCACCGTCACCGATGTGGTCGGCTTCATGGCCTTCCTGGGGCTGGCCACCATCTTCCTTATATGAACTACCCCTTACGGGGTAGTCCGTCCGACCTTACAAAACCCTACTGAATCGATCCCCGCCTGACGCCATACCAACTTATCATCCCTGTGACCCGATGTTCCGTGGAACGGAATGACGGGCGAGCAATATCCTGCAACTGCACATATCGCCCCAGACACCGAGGTAGACCATGGAAAGGAACACGCCTTACACATCCATCGAATCATCCCGGCTGGCCAATCAGGCCAGTCCCCTCGCCGCCGGCGAACAACCCGCCAGCCGCGATCTGCCGGTCAGCCTTCTGCTCGGAGACGCCTCCATCCAGAACCGGCTGCTCGGGCAATACCTGCTCGACTACGGGATCTGCCGCTCCCATATGGGCGCACCTTCCCAGCTCGGTGCCCTGCTCCAGTGTGAGCGTCCGGCACTGATCATCCTTGATATCCGCAGCGCCGATCGGGGCGTGGCGACCATCCTCGAAGATCATGCCGGTGCAGCCACCGGCGCCGCCGGTCTGCCGCCAACCATCCTGATCAATCTGCCCGCCAGCGTGGATGCCGAGCAGTTTCTCGCCCGACGCGAAATCGTTGGGGCCTTCCACGACAATGAGCCGTTCGAAAACCTGCTGAGCAAGATCCGTCAGCTGCTCGCACCCGGCGAGGCCGCGGGACGCCGGCGCCAGCGCGAGGCGCCCGTCGAAGCACTGACCCGCAAGGAGATGACGGTACTGCAGGCACTCGCCCAGGGACTGAGCAACGATCATATCGCCGACAAACTCTCGGTCAGCCCCCATACGGTGAAGACCCATCTGTATAACGCCTATCGCAAGATCGGCTGCACCAATCGCGTCGCCGCGGCCATGTGGGCACAGCGCAGCCTCCGGCCCAAGCGCCTGTGATGAGACGGCGGCGGTGCTGTGCGCTGCTGGCCGGCGTGGGGTTGGTGGGTCTGTGGCCGCTGTGGCAGGCCATCGGCCAGGGAAGGCAGGCCGATGGCCTGGAAGACCCGACCCCCCTCGAGGCTCCACCGCCCCGTGAGGGTGGCCTGGAAAACGATGGCCTCAACAACATGGTCATCCAGCGCACGGTCACCGCCCTGGGTGATCGCTTCTATGATGCCTTCGCCAAGCACTGGCGCAATCAGTCCGTGATCGCCCGCGGCGTGATCGGCATTGAAGAGTCGCCGTGGATGAGCGAAGGCACCGAAATCATCATCCGGTTTCGTCGCGAGGTGATCTACCGCATCCGCGTCTGGCC
>CAJXSH010000034.1 GCA_913061005.1 uncultured Ectothiorhodospiraceae bacterium
GGGCCGGGCCAGTTCAGCATCCTCAACCGGGGTGATGTCGAGGGGCAGACCGCCGGCAAAGGGATCTTTGTCGACGTCCGCGAGGATCAGACAGGGACCGTGGAGGTCGCGCTCGACAATGTCTCGGTCAAGGGTGTTGCCAATCATGGTATCCACGTCTCGGACTGCACCCTGGCCGATGATTGTGGTGGCGGCGCCGGGGGCGGTGGCGAAGGCTCCCCCGCCTCCATTGATGTGCGTTTGAACAACGTCAGCGTTGACGGGGTGGGCAATGGCAAGTTCGACGCGGATGGCTTGCGTGTCGACGAGCGCGACGAGGGCGATATCCGGCTGCATGTCATCGGATCGGAGTTCGCGCGCGTCGGCGCCGATGGCCTGGAGCTCGACGAGGGCCAGGCGGGCAGCATCCATGCCACGACCATCCGTACCGCCTTCATCGACAATGGCGCCTATTGCGATCCGGCCATGCTCGAGGCGTATATGCCCGCGCAGCCGGAGGGTGAGTTCGACGACGGCGAGGTCAGTGAGTCGGATATTCCGGGTGCGGTGACCGGCACACCGGATGACACCTGCTTTGAGCGCGAGGTTGACCGGTACGATTCGGGCTCGATCGAGGCGTATGAAATCGGCATCGATGTCGACGACGGTATCGACTTTGACGAGGCGGATGCCGGGGATCTCAACCTCACCATGATGGAAAGCCGCATTGCCGGTAATTACGACGAAGGTGTCGACATGGACGAGGCCGGCCCGGGTGATGGCAACTTGCAGTACGTCAACACCACGAGCTATCGCAATGCCGATGATGGATTCAAGATGTCCGAGGAGGACGCGGGGTCGGTGAATGGTTTGATGGTTGCCTCGGTGTCCCGGGATAACGGCGGCAAAGGGGCCGTTTTCGAGGAAGAGGGCGACGGCAATGTCGCGGTGACGGCCCGATCGACCGACACGCGTGACAATGACGACAGCCAGCAGACCGGATTTGAGGTCGTCCAGGAAGATGCCGGTACGGGGCGGCTGACGATCTCGGACAGCCGGATTCTGGATGGTATCGAGGCGGAAGGCGTTACCGTCAATCCGTAATCGGATCGCTCCTTCGGGATGCAATGAAAAAAGGCGGCTTCGGCCGCCTTTTTTATGGATCAGTTCGGACGATTACTGATGATGTCGACGGTAGATGCGGGTCTCGCCGTTGCCATCGACCAGCAATGTCTCATAGGCGTCCTTCCGGTCGCCCATCTCCATGCCCGGCGAGCCGATGGGCATGCCAGGGACGGTCAGCCCGCGGGTGTTGGCGGGGGATTCATCGAGCAGGGCACGTATATCCGAGGCGGGGACATGGCCCTCGATGAAAAACCCTTCGACCATGGCGGTGTGGCAGGAGGTCAGTGCCGGGTCGAGATCGAGACCGGCTTTGATTGCATTGAGCTGCTCGGCGGAGACGTCGTAAGCGGTGACTTCGAAGCCGTTGTCCCGCAAATGATCGATCCACGCGCTACAGCAACCGCAGGTTGGGGTTTTGGCAACCTCGACGTCGGCTGCCTGCGCGATGCCGGCGGTGAGCATGATTGTGGCGGCAACGCCTGCAGCCAGTCGGTTGACGGTCATAGGCACCCTCGAAATGGTCCAGCATGGACCTTGAGTATAGTGGGCCCGGGCCCCTGACCGCCAGTCTGCCGACGCCCCGTCAATCCCCACCTGGCTTGACGCTCCGAGTCAAAGCCACCATACTTCGGCGCTCTCGTTCAGCGCCTGTAGCTCAACTGGATAGAGCACCTGACTACGGATCAGGAGGTTGGGGGTTCGAATCCTCCCGGGCGCGCCATCCAATGAAAAGCCGGCCGGCAGGCCGGTTTTTCATTGGATGAAGAGATACGGGATTCGAACCCCCAACAGACTATTAACGGGTTCGACCCGAGCGCGGAGCGCGAGAGCACGAGGCCCGGAGGGCCGAGCTAATCCTCCCGGGCGCGCCATCCAATGAAAAGCCGGCCGCTGAGTCGGATCCACCACCGGGCACTGTCAGGTCTGAATCATTCACAAGGGCCGTGGAGTGCCGCACATGCCCATTTCTGTTCTTCTGGTCGCGTTAGGTGCGTTCCAGTGGGGCCTCTCCGGTGGTCTGGCCAGCATCCTGATGGAGGATGGCTGGTCGCCGCAGGTCATTACCGTCTGGCGGGTCGTCATCGGGCTTGGCTGTATGGCCGCCTGGCTCGCCTGGCGTTGGCGCAAGGGCTTCCGGCAGGAATTCAATCGGCGATTGGTCGGCTGGTCGGCGCTTGCCGGATTCGGTGTTGCCGGCAACCTGGTTTACTACTTTGTCAGCATCAGTGCGGGCAGCGTGGCGGTTGCCATCACGCTGATGTACACCGCGCCGGTGATGGTCTACCTGGTGGCGTTTCTCACTCGCACCGAGCGGCCCACCTGGGGCAGTGGGCTTGTCATACTGGCGACATTGGTCGGCATCACGATGATGACCGGGGTCTACGGCAATGCGCCGGTTCGGTTGACCACGCTCGCGTTGACCAGCGGTTTGTTGTCCGGAGCGTCGTACGCGCTTTTCATATTCGCTTTCAAGGCCGCGGGACGCCACGGTTCGACGCCGGCGGCGCTGACGATCGCCTTTGTGGCAGCCATCGTTGCGCTGGTCCCGCTGGTGGACTGGCGCGAGGCGGTTCAGGTGCCCGGCTCGGGCGATTTTGCACTGTTCGTTGTGTTTGGCCTGATGGGCGCCGGTCTGTCCTTTTTTTGTTATTTCTGGGGGTTGCGGGGTGTCTTGCCCTCGACCGCGGCGGTCACTGCGATGGTCGAGCCGGCTACAGCGACCCTGTTTGGCGTTCTGGTGCTCAACCAGCTGCTCAGTCCCACCGAGACCATCGGTGTTTTGATCATTCTGTTGGCAGTTACATGGTTGAATATCCAGCGGCAGTTGGCGGCAAGAAGACAATCTTCGGTGTCAGAGCCGAAATAGCCTTTTGGGTTGTTAACAGTTTCGCTAGGATGTCGGTGGACCCACTGGCGGAGGACGCACTTGAGAAACATCGAACATCGACGGACGGCGCTGATTACGGGATCCGGGCGGCGGACCGGACGCGCGACAGCGCTGGCGCTGGCACAGGCCGGTCACAATGTCGTGATCAACGGCGCAAGCGACGCGGTGGCGTGCGAAAAGGTGGCTGAGGAGGTCGAGGCGACCGGTGTAGAGGCGATCGTTGCCATGGGCGATGTCGGCGACCGGGAGGCCGCTCAGCGAATCGTCGATACGGGCCTTGAGCGGTTTGGCGGCATTGATATTCTTGTTAACAATGCAGCCATCCGGCCCAGCTGCGGATTCCTGGAAATCAGCGAGGACGAGTGGGACCGGGTTTTCAATATCGACTTCAAGGCCGCTTTCTGGTTATCCCGCGCCTGCCTGCCAGGGATGGTCGATCGGGGCTGGGGGCGGATCATCAACTTCACCGGGATGAACGCACAAAAAGGCTATCCGGGTAAATCCGCGGTGGCCGTTGCCAAGCACGCGGCCCTCGGCCTGACCAGGTCCCTGGCCGTTGAGTTTGGTCCACAGGGCATTACCGTGAACATTCTCTCGCCGGGCACCATTGTCGACGATGACGTCGATGTGGAAGGAGATGAGCGCATGCGGGCCTTGAGGGACAGCAATCCGGCCGGACGCCTCGGACACCCCGATGACATCGCCTCGACGATTGCCTTTCTCTGCTCGCCGGATGCGGGCTTTATCAACGGCCAGATGCTTCAGGTCAACGGCGGGGTGGTGACCTGAGTGATGAGGCGGTCAGCCGATGGTCTGACCGGTGGCCGCCCAGTCGGCGACGAACTGCTCGAGCCCTTTGTCGGTGAGCACGTGGTTGGCGAGGCCGCGAATCACCGCCGGTGGAATCGTTGCCGCATCGGCGCCGGCGAGAGCGGCTTCTTTGACATGGTTGGCGTTGCGGATCGAGGCCGCGAGGATTTCGGTGGTGAATTGGTACCGGTCGTAGATCGCTCGGATATCGCGGATCAGCGCCATCCCATCGAGGTTGAGATCATCCAGACGTCCGATGAACGGTGAGACGTAGCTGGCGCCGGCTTTGGCGGCGAGCAAGGCCTGATTGGCCGAAAAACAAAGGGTGACATTGACGGCGATGCCGTCCAGCCGCAGGCTTCGACAGGCCTTCAGTCCATCGAGCGTGAGCGGTAACTTGACCACGACATTGCTGGCGATGGCGGCAAGGAAGCGTCCTTCCCGGATCATGCCATCATAGTCGGTCGCGGCGACCTCTGCTGAGACCGGCCCGTCGACGATGCCGCAGATCTCGCCGACCACTTCCACGAACGACCGTCCCGATTTCGCCACCAGCGATGGATTGGTGGTTACGCCATCCAGTAGCCCGTAATCATTGAGCGCCTGGATATCCTCGGTCATGGCGGTGTCGGCAAAGAATTTCATCGCGCCTGGCTCGTTCTGTCTAGTTTCCCGGCCATGGCGGCCATCCCATGCTGCGGCCGCCCATCAAATGCAGATGAATGTGCCAGACAGTCTGCCCGGCATCCTGTCCGCAGTTGAAGATGCTGCGATAACCGCGCTCTGCCAGACCCAGTGTATGGGCCAGGTGCTTGGCGGTGAGGTGCATATGCCCGATCAATGCCGCGTCGTCATCGCTGATTTCGAGCATGCTGGCAATATGCTTGCGCGGAATGATCAAAACATGGGTGGGCGCCTGGGGATGGATATCGCGAAAGGCGACGACCCGGTCGTCCTGATGGACGACATCGGCTTCCATGCGCCCGGCGGCAATTTCGCAGAAAATACACGGCTGTGTCATAACTAAAGCCTAAGCCGGTTGTGACTGGCTCGCAAGCATTGCCCGCCGCTCACTGGATCAGCGGGTTGTGTCGTCAACACGCTGGCGCAGCGCCTTGGCAACCTGCTCGAGGCGCTCGGCACCGTCGTGGCCGGATGGCCGGATCTCGTGCCGCTCGAGAAGCTGCCGGGACCATTCATCGGCAGCGCCCGCCAGTGTCTGAAAGTCGCCCCACCATTCGACCTGATAATGCGCATCGGTGATGCGATTGTGCGCCTCGCGGCTCGCTTCGTTGAGCCCGTGGACGTCCACCCCTGTCAAGACCGGCTCGAGCTCGGCTTTAATGTGGATGAGCGCTGGCCCCTTCAGGCCCCAGCGCTGCGGTTCCATACGTCGGAGCCATTGGGCGATTTCGGGCATGTTGCGAAACCACTGCAGCACGGTGGTCTCGCCGTTGCCCGTCGCACACCCCAGGGTGAATCGTCGCGGATCGCGTCGCTGGACCAGCAGGTCCACGTCGGCGAAGTTCTGTCCCTCCCAGATATGCAATGTGCTCTTCCCAGGTCGGCGCGACGAATTGGACATGTTAACTTGTCGGGCTTGTTTGCAGCTAACACCGGTACCGTGTCATGGCATCAGCCGAGCGAATCTTCCGTGTGATCTTCCACAGCCAGGGGAAGATCTACGAAATCTACGCCCGTAGCGTCTCCGACGGGGGCATGCTGGGATTCGTCGAGATCGAAGAGCTCACCTTCGGCGAGCGCACGCAGATGGTGGTCGATCCGGCCGAAGAAAAACTCAAAAGCGAGTTTGCCGGTGTCAAGCGGACCTATGTGCCCATGCACGCCATCGTCCGGGTCGATGAAGTCGAGAAGGAAGGCCAGGCCAAGGTGTCGGATTCGGAAGGCGGTAACGTGACACCGTTTCCCATGCACATGTACGGGCCGGGCAAGGGGAGTGATTGAATCCGCCGGGTGGGTGGATTAGTCTGCGCGTCTTCTGGAGAGGTGTCCGAGCGGTCGAAGGAGCGCGCCTGGAAAGCGCGTGTACGGTAACCCCGTACCGAGG
>CAJXSH010000035.1 GCA_913061005.1 uncultured Ectothiorhodospiraceae bacterium
CACCTTTTTGATGTCACGCTGGCCAATGGCGAGGCCTACCGCGAGTCGGACAGTTTTGCCCCGGGACCGCAACCGGTCGTGGTCGCCACCCCGGTGGGACGGCTGGGGCTGTCGATTTGCTATGACCTGCGCTTTCCCGAGCATTATCTCGCCCTCGCCAGGGCAGACGCCGAGATTCTGCTGGCGCCATCGGCTTTTACCGCGACCACCGGCGCCGCCCACTGGGCGTCACTGGTGCGCGCCCGGGCGATCGAAAACCTCTGTCCGGTGGTGGCGCCGGATCAGGGCGGCCAGCACGCCAATGGCCGGGCCACCCATGGCGAGTCCATGGTAGTGGATGCCTGGGGTGGGGTCGTGGCCGCCTGCGGGATCGGCGACGGTGAGGGCGTTGCCGTGGCCAGCCTCGACCCCGCTCAGCGGGACCAGCTGCGCCGACGGATTCCGGCGGCTACGGCTCGGATGCAGTCGGGCAATCCAGATGGGTGAACGCCGGCGCCGCGGGGTCGAGTCGCACCGCCGTTAACTGCCCACCCCACAGACAACCGGTATCCAGGGTGATCACGCCATCGTGCCGGCGGCATCCCAGTCGCGACCAATGACCGGTAATCAATGTCCGGCCCAAGGCGCCAAGATTGCGGCCGGGGGTGGCGTACCACGGGAAAAGTCCCGCCGGGGCGGCTTCCGGCGGACCGTTCTCGCCCATGTCCAATTGGCCATCGGCACGGCAGAAGCGCATCCGCGTGAAGGCATTGATGATAAACCGAAGCCTCGGCCATCCCGTGAGGTTGGCCTGCCATTGGGCCGGCTCGTTGCCATAGAGGTTGGCGAACAGCGCCGGCGCCTGGCGACTGCGCAACACCGCCGTTGCCTCGCGGGCCCGGTCGTGCGCCTCGGCAAGCCCCCACTGCGGCGGGATGCCGGCATGCACCACCGAGTACCGGGTGGCGGATACATCGACCAACAGCGGCCGATGCTGCAGCCACTCGAGGAGTGGCTCGCGGTCGTCGGCTTCGAGTAGCGCATCGAGCTGATCCGACCGCCGGGCGGCGCCACTCCCATGGGCCACGGCCAGGGCGTGGAGATCGTGGTTGCCCAGCACACTCTCGGCGTTGGCCCCGAGACCGCGAATGAATCGCAGCGTCTCCACCGGCTGTGGTCCCCGGCCGATCAGGTCGCCGGTAAAGTAGAGCCGGTCGCCGGCCGGGTCGAACCGCAACCGCTCAAGCAGCCGCTCGAGCGGCTCGAGACAGGCATGGACATCACCAATGACGTAATCGGCCATGGATTAGCGTTCCTCTGGGGCCGGGTTGCGCTGGTATTCCGCCGCGAGTCGACCGAAATCCGCCAGTGTCAGGTTTTCGGCCCGTTCTGCCGGTGCCACCTGTGCGCGCTCCAGCGCGGCCGCATCGAGGATCCGGCGAAGTGCGTTGCGCAAGGTCTTGCGCCGCTGCGCGAAGGCATGGCTGACAACGGTGGCCAGTGCCCTGTCATCCACGCCGGGCAGCGGTGGCTTGTCATGGGGGATAAGGCGGACAAAGCGCGATGTCACCCGCGGTGCCGGCCGGAAGGCCTGTGCCGGGACTTCGAACAGCGGGACAACACGGCACCGGGCCTGGATCATGACAGACAGCCGGCCGTAGGCGCGGCTACCCGCTTCGGCGCCCATCCGGTCGACCACTTCTTTTTGCAGCAGCAAATGCAAATCCGTGACCGCCGCCGGTTCGGCGGTGAGGTGAAAGAGCAGCGGCGAGGACAGGTTGTAGGGCAGGTTGCCGACGACCCGCAGCGGTTGATCGGCATCCGCCAGGCCAGAGAGCGGGTGGGCCAGGGCATCGCCTTGGATGAGGGTAAGCCGTGATGCATCGCCGCCGCATGCATCGGGCAGTGCGGCGGCCAGATCGCGGTCGAGCTCAATGGCCGTCAACCGGACACCGGCGGCGAGCAACGGGCGCGTCAGCGCGCCATGGCCCGGGCCGACCTCGACAAAGGTTTCTTCCGCCCGGGGGTCGATGGCACTGATCATGGCCTGCCGCACCTGGGGGTCGTGGAGAAAGTTCTGACCAAACCGTCGCCGGGCCTGATGCATCGGATCAAGCGTCCTGGACGATCATGCGCCGGGCCTCGGCCACCGCCGCATGCAGGCTGCCCGGATCGGCGCGGCCCGTGCCCGCCAGGTCCAGCGCCGTGCCATGATCCACCGAGGTGCGGATGATCGGCAGGCCCAGGGTGACATTCACGGCCCGGCCAAACCCGGCATGCTTGAGCACGGGCAGCCCCTGGTCGTGGTACATGGCGAGCACCGCATCGGCCTGGTCCAGCTGCCGGGGGGTGAACAGCGTGTCCGCCGGCAGGGGGCCGGTGAGCTGCATCCCCTCGCTGCGCAGGGCCTCGATCACCGGCGTGATGATCTCGATTTCCTCGCGGCCCAGATGGCCGCCCTCTCCGGCGTGGGGATTGAGTCCGGCCACGAGGATCCGTGGCGCCGGAAGCAGATAGCGGGTCTGCAGATCGTGGTGGAGGATGCGCAACGTCTGCAAAAGACGGCTTCGGGTGATGGCCTCGGGGACGGCCTGCAACGGCAGATGGGTCGTCACCAGTGCCACACGCAATCCGCCTGCCACCAGCATCATGACGGGCAGGTCCGCTTTGGTGAATTCCGCCAGGAACTCGGTATGCCCACTGAAACGGTAGCCGGCGTCATTGATCACGCCCTTGTGAACCGGGCCGGTCACCATGGCCTGGAATTCATCGTCCAGACAGCCCTGTGCCGCGCGTCTGAGGGTGGCCAGGACATGATCGGCGTTGCGTCGGTCCAGATGCCCGGGGCTGACCGGGGCATTCGTCGGGACGGGCAGTACCTCGATCACGCCGGGATCGGCCGGCGTAGCGGGGTGATACTCGGCGGTGCGGATGCCATGGACGGTCAGCAGGGCCGGATCGGTCACCGCCACCAACCGGCAGTCGGCGAACGCTTCGGCCAGCGAGGCGATCAGTTCCGGACCAACGCCCGCGGGTTCTCCCGGGGTCAGCGCGATGCAGGGGCGATCACTCATCGCAGGCCGTCGAGACGAATCTCCACATAGGCTTCTTCTCGCAGCTCGCGCAACCACAGCTCGGTTTCTTCCTCGGCCTTTCGTTGACGCACCGCCTCGGCGGCTTCTTCGCGGGCCAATTGCTCACTGACGGCCTGCTCGCGCCACGCCATGACTTCGGCGATATGCCAGCCGCCCCGGCTGCGGAAGGGCTGGCTGATCGCCCCGGCCTCGAGGCGACGGACCACCTCGGCAAAGCTGGGCGGCAGGTTGGCCGGGTTCACCCAGCCCAGCTCGCCGCCGGCCGTGGCACTGGTGGGGTCATCGGAGTTGGCGCGGGCCAGGGTCGAGAAATCGCTGCCGGATAGGATGCGTTCGCGCAGTGTCTGCAGCCGCAGCCGGGCGTCCGCATCGGTGACGACCTCGTTGGTCTCGATGAGGATATGACGCAGCTGGGCCTGTCGGACGGTCTGCTGTTCGCTGCCGCGTTGATCATCCAGTCGGTAGATCTGAAAGCCCGCCGGTGTGCGGACCGGATCGGTGATTTCCCCGACCGCCAGGGTCTCGACCGCCTCACGGGCCGAGGCCGGCAGCTGCGAAGCGGGGCGCCAGCCCAGGTCGCCGCCTTCGAGCGCATTACGCGCATCGGAGGCCGTGGCGGCCAGCCTTGCAAAGGCCTCGCCGTCGCGCAGTCGCTGGACGATCTGCTGCGCCTCATCGCGGGCGGCTTCAATGGACGCCGGCGAGGCCGCCTCGGGGACGCCGATGAGGATTCGCGAGAGGCGGTATTCGCGCCCGGGCTCCTGGTTGCGGGCGATGAACTGATCGATCTCCTGCTCGCTGACGTCCACCCGGCGGTTCATCTCTTGCTGGCGCAGCCGATTGAGCACGATGTCGCGACGGATCTGTTCGCGGAAACGGGCCATGTCCAGCCCCTCGGCGCTGAGCGCATCGCGCAGCCCGGCAAGGCTCAGGCCATTGCGCTCGGCGACCTGCCGGACGGCGGCGTCCACGGTGGCGTTGTCGACCCGGATGCCACGGCGCTCGGCAACGTTCATCTGCAGTGTCTGCATGATCAGTCGCTCGAGCACCTGACGACGCAGCTGCTGCGGTTGCGGCATGCGGACATTGCGTCGCTCGAGCTCGCGGCGCACCGTGGTGATTTCGGCTTCGAGTTCCGACGCCAGCACGACGTCATCATTGACCAGCGCGACGATACGTTCGAGCGAGACCGCCTCGGCGGCAGCCGGCGGTATACCGGTGACAAAGAGCAGAAAAAGGCAGGCAAAGAGCTTTCGCATCATGGTCTAGAATCCCGGGTCGTAGCCGTCGATTTCGTCGCGCAGAAACGGCCGGATTCTATCACCGATCCCCCCCAGCCCACGCAGTTCGAGCTCGATCATGAATGTCCGCTCCA
>CAJXSH010000036.1 GCA_913061005.1 uncultured Ectothiorhodospiraceae bacterium
CCATCACCGCCCGCGGGCTCACCCGCCGCTACGGCGGGGTGAATGTGGTCGATGGCATCGATCTGGAGATCGCCGCCGGCGAGTGCTTTGCCCTGCTCGGCCCCAACGGCGCCGGCAAGACCACAACGTTGCGCATGCTGCTGGGGCTCACGCCCCCCAGCGGTGGCGAGATGCATGTCCTTGGCGAGCCCATCCCGCACCGGGGCCGGGCCATGCGCGAGCGCGCCGGCATCGTGCCGCAGTTCGACAACCTGGACCCGGATTTCAGCGTGCGCGAGAACCTCATCACCTATGGCGCCTACTACGGGCTGGCGCGCCGACAGGTCGAAGCGCGCATGGACGAGCTGCTCGCCTTTGCCGAGCTCACCGACCGGGCCGATGCCCCCATCCAGGGCCTGTCCGGTGGCATGAAACGCCGCCTCACCCTGGCCCGGGCGCTTGTCAACGACCCGGCGCTGCTGGCGCTGGATGAGCCAAGCACCGGACTGGACCCCCAGGCCCGGCAGCACATCTGGGAGCGCATGCACGCCCTGCGTCGCCGGGGCAAGACCCTGCTGCTCACCACCCATTACATGGAAGAGGCCGAACGGCTCTGCGACCGGGCGGCGATCATCGACCACGGCCGGATCATCGCCTGCGACAGCCCGGCGCAATTGATCGCCCGCCACATCGAGCCCCATGTGGTGGAACTGCGCGGCGATCTGGCCCGGGACTGGCTGGGCCAGGGGGATGCCGCCCCCCTGGCGCCGCTGGCCGATGCCGGGCTGCGGGTCGAGCCGGTGGGCGAGACCATCCTTATCTACGGCGATGACCGCGGCCCGCTGCTGGATGCCGTTGAAGGGCTGATCGGCCCGCGCTATCTCTACCGGCCCGCCAGCCTGGAGGATGTCTTTCTGCGACTCACCGGACGGGATCTTCGCGACTGATGAGCATCTCCACCCAGTCAGACAGCTCGCCGGGCTCGGCCGCCTCGGCCGCCGCCGGCGATCGGCTCGGCACCGAACTGCGCCGGCCGCCGATCCTCAGTCTGCGCTTTTTTGCCGTGTGGCAGCGCAACTTCCGCGTCTGGCGCAAGCTCATGCTGCCCTCGCTGCTCGGCAACTTTGGCGAGCCGGTGCTCTATCTGCTGGCACTCGGCTACGGGCTGGGGCAGTTCGTCGGCGAAGTCGAAGGCATGGGCTACATGGTCTTTCTGGCAAGCGGCATCGTCTGCTCGGCGGCGATGACCGGCGCCACCTTCGAGGCCCTCTACTCGGCCTTTACACGGCTTACCCAGCAACAGACCTGGGCGGCGATGCTCGCCGCGCCCATGAACGTGGACGATGTGGTGCTGGGTGAGATCGCCTGGGCGGCCACCAAGGCGCTGATCAACGCAAGCGCCATCGTCCTCGTTGCCGCCCTGCTGGGGCTGGTGGCCGGCCCCCAGGCCCTGCTGGTGCTGCCGGTGATCCTGCTCGCCGGCTTTGCCTTTGCCGGCATCGCCATGATCGTCACCGCCGTCTCGCCCAGCTACGACTTTTTCCTCTACTACTTCACCCTGGTGATGACCCCCATGCTGCTGCTCTCGGGGGTGTTCTTTCCGCTGGAGAGCCTGCCGGGGGCGGTGCAGATCGGCGCCCAGTGCCTGCCCCTTGCCCATGTGGTGATGCTGGTCCGGCCGCTGATGACCGGCGGCGTCATCGATGCCCCGATCCTGCATCTGGCGGTGATCGTTGGTTATATCATCGCCACTTACTGGCTGAGCGCCGCGCTGGCCCGCCGGCGGTTGGTGCGGTAGCGCTGCTAGTAACGAATCAGTGACATCACCGGCGCATCGGTCATTTGCTGGCGGGCGTTGAGAAAGGTGAGCTCGATGACAAAGCTGTAGCCGAGCAGCTCGGCACCCAGGCGGCGCAGTAGATCACCAGTGGCACGGGCGGTGCCACCAGTGGCGAGCAGGTCATCGACGATCAGCGTCCGCGCGCCACGATGCAGCGCATCGCGGTGGACCTCGAGGGCGTCGGTGCCGTATTCGAGCTGGTACTCGCAACTATGCACATCCGCCGGCAGCTTGCCCGG
>CAJXSH010000037.1 GCA_913061005.1 uncultured Ectothiorhodospiraceae bacterium
CTGGCGTTCAAGCTTGCAGAGCATTTCACCGGCCAGCTCATGGCGCCATCCACACTCAATGCCCTGGCGCCCTATTTTGCCCAGGCCGAGCAGGTCCTCGCCGACACCCCCAGCCCGGTGCGGACCTGGCCGGAGAAAATCCGCACCATCACCCGCGGCCAGAGCCTGATCCCGCCGGCGATTGACCGCGAGATCCTGCACACGCTCTATGAAGGGCTATTCAACGACCGTCAGGTCGAGGCCCGGTATCAGCGCCGCTACGACGGACAGACCCGGGACTATGTCATCAGCCCGCTGGGCGTGGTCTTTCGTGACGGGGTGGTTTACCTGGTCTGTCAGCGCAACGGCCGCGAGGGCATCGTCCACCTTGCCATGCACCGGTTCCTGAGCGCCCGCGTGACCGAGACCCCCATCCAGCGGCCCGCGGATTTTGACCTCGACGCCTATGTACGAACCGGCGGATTGGATTTTCGCCTGAGTGACGAGGTGATTGATCTGGAGTTGCGGGTGGCCACCGAGACGGCCGTCCATCTGCAGGAAACCCCGCTGAGCCAGGATCAAACAATGGATCCGCTCGACAACGGCCACCAGCGGCTGCGGGCAACGGTCCCGGACACCGCCCAGATCCGCTGGTGGCTGCTGGGTCTGGGTGACAACGTCGAAGTCATCGCCCCCGCAGCGCTGCGCTCGGAAATCCGCGATCGGCTGAGTGCCGCGCTCGACGCCTATCGGTGACCCCCCCGTCGGCGGCCGCCGCTACCGGGTCGAGGATCCGGTCGGATTGAGGATCACTTTGGGGGCGGCGCACCGGCCATCGACGATCTCTGCAAACGCCGTCGCCCCCTCGGCCAGCGGCCGTTCCTCGATCCAGGCAAGCGCACCAAAACGGCCGGCAGCCAGCCACTCGACGGTCTCGGCAAAGTCGACCATCGTGTAGGTGTAACAACCGATAAAGGTGATCTCTTGCAGCGTCATCCGCCGGATGTCGAGCCCTTCGAGACCGCCCTGCAGCCCCGGATGGATGATCACCCCGCCGGCGCGGGCTTTGTCAGAGGCAATCCTTCGCGTGGCTTCAGCGCCCACGGCATCGACCACCAGATCGCATCCGCCGGCCCCCGGGAGGGCCGCATCATCCGGCGACCGGACCTCCAGGCCCGGTTCTGCGCTTAGCACCTCGCGTCGCAGGGGATTGGCCTCGAGCACAACAACCCGTCCCAGGCCCCGCGCGCGAAGCACGAGTGCCGCGCCCAGGCCGATCGCCCCGCCACCAATGACAAACGCCGTTCCGGTGGAGAGGTTGGAATCGATCTGCGCCAGCGCAAGCCGGACGGCGTGATAGGCCACCGCCATCGGCTCGGCCAGCGCCGCCTGGGCGATGCCAAGCGTATCCGGGACGGTGAACAGATTGGTGTAGGGCACAGCGATGTATTCGGCGAATGCGCCCTCACGCGGGGGCATGGAGAGAATCTCGCGATCGGGGCAGAGGTTCTGCCGCCCCGACAGGCACGATCGACAGCGCCCGCAGGTGACCAGCGGATTGACCGCAACGCGCCGGCCGGCATCCGGGCCGCTGACCACGGTCCCCGCTGGTTCATGGCCAAGGATGAGTGGCGCCGGACGCCGATCGTCGTGGCCGTGATACGCATGCAGATCCGAACCGCATATCCCGACCCGCTCGACCCGGACAAGCGCTTCGCACGCCCCCGCCCGGGGTTTTTCGAGATCACGAAGTCTCAGCTGCTGCGGTCCCTCATAGACAAGCGCTTGCATGGGCATCCCTACTTGGCCGTGAATCCACCGTCGACGAACAATGTCTGCCCGGTGATGTAGTCCGACGCCGGCGATGCCAGGAAAACGGCCGCCCCGTGAAGGTCTTCGAGCTCACCATTACGGCCAATGGCCGTCTGGGCGGCGTTGCGCTCGGCCCGGGCCGGGTCGTCAAAAACCGCCTCGGTCAGGGGTGTGCGAAAGAACCCGGGCGCGATCGCATTGCAGTTGACCCCCTGGCTCGACCAGGCCTCGGCCATGGCCCGTGTCAGCTGGACGACGCC